>CAZJNU010000006.1:0-73489 GCA_964547485.1 uncultured Actinomycetes bacterium | reverse complement strand
CAGACGCCACCATCGGTGTAAAACGCACTTCGGGTTCGGGCTCCAACCCCACCCGGGAGGACCAGAAGCGGGCCCACTAGAGGCCAACGGAACCGGCGGGGCAGAGACGGGCTGCGGACCGGGGACGGCCGGGCCGGGATGGACCTGGACCATGCCCAGCGGCCTCACCTACCAAGACGCACCCGACCCACCCCTCGGCCCCTAACCGGGGGCGGGGTTGGGACACAAAGTGGATCTCGCGGTGCGTGGCCGCGACGGACATCGGAGTTGACACAGTGGGGGCGCGAGTCAGTGCTGTTGTTGGCACTGCGCTCGGACCGTGTCGGTCTACCTGGTGTGCCACTGGCGTAGCCCGGACTTCGGGGGATTCTCGCCCGTGACCGGCGGGGCTTCGGCCAGTGTGTGGGTTGAAGTGTCAGCGGGCAAAACCGCTCCTCGTTCTGGGCAGTCATCGACGACTGCCCAAGTCCAGGATCCAGGTGATCCGACGGTGTGCAACGAACTGCTGCCGCAGGACACTAGGTTGTGGCTATGTCGAAATCACCATCGGTTGACCGCTCCCAACCGCACCCGTCAGCACCATCGGACCCCGGCGAACTCAGCGCCCGCCTGGCAAGGGCGTCAGCCGCGGCTGCTGCGGCCGGACTGGACGCCGTGATCGTCACTCCCGGCCACGATCTGACTTACCTGTGCGGCTACCGAGCCCTGCCACTGGAACGGCTTACCGCGCTGCTGATCCGACCGGGCAGCGACCCGTTGATGATCGTGCCCGAGTTGGAGCGCCCCGCCGCCGAAGCGAGCCCGGTAGGGGGACTAGGGCTGGTCATTCAGACATGGCAGGAGACTGAAGATCCGTGCCAACTGGTCGCCGCCAACGTCCCGGCAGCCAGTCGGATCGCGGTTGACGACCGGATGTGGGCCAGGACTGCCTTTGCCCTGCGCGATGCGGTACCTCAAGCGGAGTGGGTCACCGCTGGCGACGTGATCGCCGACTTGCGTCTGCGAAAGACCGCTGCCGAGGTGTCCGCGCTGCAGGCAGCCGGAGCTGCCATCGACGCCGTGCACGCGCAGGTGGCCGAGCTACTGCGACCGGGCCGCACCGAGCGGGAAGTGGGTGGCGATATCGCCGACCTCATCCTGGCCTCCGGACACTCGCAGGTGGACTTCGTCATTGTTGCGGGTGGTGAGAACGGCGCCAGCCCGCACCATGAGGTTTCCGATCGAGTGCTGCAGGTGGGTGATCCGGTGGTGGTGGACATCGGCGGCACGATGCCGTCGGGCTACTGCTCGGACAGCACTCGCACGTACTCGATCGGAGAGCCGCTGCCGGAATTCCTCACTGCCTACGCAGCCCTGCAGTCCGCCCAAGCGGCCGCGGTTGCCTATGCCCGCCCAGGGGTGACCTGCGAGTCGGTGGACGCTGCCGCCCGAGATGTTCTCACTGAGGCCGGACTGGGGGAGGCATTCGTGCATCGCACTGGCCACGGTATCGGCCTTGAGACGCACGAGGAGCCCTACATCGTCAGTGGCAACACCCGAGTGCTGGAGCCTGGGATGGCCTTCAGCATTGAGCCTGGGTTCTACCTGCAGGGACGGTTCGGGGCCCGGATCGAAGACATCGTGGTCTGCGCCGAGGATGGTGTGGTCAACTGCAACAATCGACCCCGGGGGCTGGTCATAACCGAGGTCTAGGAGCAGCTATGCGTGTCGTCAGGGAAATGCCCGATCAGGAGTCCGCGGATCTCCTGGCGCTGACCGTCGACCTCGCCACCCGGGAGTTGGCACCGGCTGCGGCCGCAGCCGAGGCGACCGCGGAGTTCCCACGTGAGCTGATCCGGCTGTTGGGCAAATCCGGCCTGCTCGGGCTGCCCTACCCCGAGTCGCTTGGCGGCGGCGAAGTCCCCTTTGACGTCTACCTACAGGTACTCGAGGAACTGTCGCGGGGCTGGCTGAGCGTCGGTCTGGGCGTCAGCGTGCACACGCTGTCCTGCTTCCCAGTGGTATCGGCTGGCACCGCCGACCAGCAAGCCGCACTACTACCCGAAATGCTCGGCGGTGACCTGCTGGGCGCCTACTGCCTGTCGGAGCCACATTGCGGGTCCGATGCGGCCGCTCTCACCACCGTCGCCCGCCGCGATGGTGGGGACTACCTGATCGACGGCGTCAAATCCTGGATCACCCACGCCGGCGAGGCCGACTACTACATGGTCATGGCCCGCACCGGCGAACCCGGGCCGAAGGGAATCAGCTGCCTGCGGGTACCGGCCGATGCGACTGGCCTGTCCTTTGGTCCACCGGAGCGCAAAATGGGGATGCGTTCGTCGCCGACTGCGCAGGTGATCCTGGAGGGGGTCAGGGTGCCTGTCGATCAACGCATCGGCGCTGAGGGGGAAGGGTTTGCCATTGCCATGGCCGCGTTGGATACCGGCAGGCTCGGCATTGCTGCCTGCGCCGTCGGACTGGCGCAGGCGGCAATGGATGTGGCCGTGGACTACTCGCGGGAGCGGGAGGCGTTCGGGCAACCGATTGGCGATTTCCAGGGGGTGGGATTCCTGCTGGCCGACATGGCAACCGGGATCGCAGCGGCGCGCGCCCTCTACCTGTCCGCCGCGCGGGCGAAACAAGCAGGTCGACCATTCGGCACCGAAGCTGCGATGGCGAAATTGTTCGCCACCGACATGTGCATGAGGGTGACGACCGACGCCGTCCAGGTCCTCGGCGGGGCGGGCTATGTGGAGGACTACCCGGTGGAGCGCTACATGCGAGAAGCCAAGGTTCTGCAGATCGTCGAGGGCACCAACCAAATCCAACGGCTGGTCATCTCCCGCGCAATCAGCAAGGCGTGAAATCCTGGCGTCGAGGGTCAGGCGAATGACCTGCGCGGGGTCTCGCGACGACGTCAGATCTTAAGCAGGGATTCCCCCAGGTAGTGGCCGTCCTCGAACCCCGGTGGGATCGCGAAGACCGCTGAGCCGACCGCTGAGACCCAGCTGTTGAGCAGGTCGTGGTCAGCCAAGCGTCGCTGCATGGCAATGTATTGACGTTCCGGGTTGGCGCAGTAGGCAGCGAAGATCAGCCCTGAATCTCGGCCTCCCGCGATTGGTCCCGAGTCGTAATTGAAGGGCCTGCGCAGGATCCGTTCTTCGGGAGACGTGGGGGCGGCCAATCGAACATGGGCAAACAGAGGGATTGCGCTGAGGCCGCTGGAGTCTCGGGCATCAAGGTCGGGGCGGTCCTGCGGCGAACCACCGGAGAGCGGTGAGCCGTCGGCTGCCGTTCGCCCGAACACCTCCTCGCGTTGGCGGGTGTCGAGAGAACTCCAGCGCTGCAAATCCATCCGAATGCGTCGGACTATCAGGCAGGAACCGCCCTTCAGCCAGGGGGGCTGGCCGGGGTTCCAAACGACAGCGTCGAAGTCGGCAGTTCCGGGCACTGGGTTCACGATGCCATCGACGAAGCCCATCAAGTTGCGTCCGACTGTGCCGTCCGGCGTCATGCCCCGGGCCCGCTGGAATCCGTGTTGCTGCCAGGCGACGCTGGCGAACGAGGACGCGGTGGACGTCAGCACCTGATCAGCGTGCGCCAGCGTCACTGGATCGTCGGCGCACAGTTGCACCAGCAGGTCCCCGCCGGACCAGTCGGCCTGGAGCCGGTCACCCTTGAATGCTGGCAGGGGCCGCAACCAGGAGGGGCGAGCCCCTTCCATCGCGGCCGCTGCAAACACGCCGGGCCCAAATCCGACGGTGACGGTCAACCGGGCGGGGATCGCGGCGAGCTCCGGCACCGGATCACCGAGGGCCGGCCGCCCCTGAGTGAGCCTGACAATGTCATCAGTCCACAGCTGCATCAGCCGAGCAATCTCTACCCTGGTGATGCCAGCTACCAGGTTGTAGGCAGTGAAGATCGCCGCCGACTGCAGTGGGGTGTCGACGCCCGCCTGATGCTCACCTTGCGCGGGCACGGTCGCCTCACCGGCGGGACTTGCCTCGGGTTCGGCGGGGAGGGCCTGCGCGGCCCTCCCCGCCGATACCAGGGCGGCTGAACCGGCCGCACCGAGCAGAAACCTGCGCCGCGAGACGCCGCGTGATGAGTTCACTGGTTCGCCCTTCACGATGTCGGCGATGCCATGGACATCGGCGAAGTTGCCGAACCGGGTTTGTAGGTCTCGTTTGCCCCTGAATAGGTGCGCGCCTTCGCAGTGAACCCAACAGTGGCCCCCGATTCGCACGTCAGAGTCACCGTCACGTCCTCGCCGGGCTCGATCGGCGACGGGATGTTCATCAGCATGATGTGGTTGCCGCCCGGCGCCAGCGCGAGTTGCCCGTTTGCCGGGACCGTGAGAGCCGGGAGTTGTTTCATCGTCATGGTGCCGCCTGTGTCCACAGTCTCGTGCAACTCAGTCTTGCCAGCGGCGGGCGTCGATGCGGCGGTGATGGTGGCGGGCTGGGCGCTGGGGTTCGACACGGTCGCGAAGGCGGCCGTCATGCCGCTCGGCGCTGCTTTGACCCAGGCATCGGTGACGGTCAGCGGGCAGTCGGCCACCAACGACGATCCGGCTGCCGTCGGCGACGTACCCGAGGACCCAGACGAGGACGAGCCGTTGCTACAGGCCGCCAGGGCGACGGTCGCCAAGCCGGCGATGATTAATGCTGTCGGGCTGGTTGTGCGCATGAATTCTCCTTGAAGAGTGAGGTGTTGAGTCGTGCCACAGGTGGCAGCTGAGGAGGCACTGTGAGGGCCCCGGATCGAACGCAAGCGTCAATGGATTGACGGTTCGGGCGGCAGTCGTGACGCCCGAGGCGGCGGGACCTGCGGTAAGGCGCACGCCGCAGTCAGCTCTGCCGAAGTCAGCCTCGGCTATGAAGCAGCGTCGGCGGTCCCCGATACCGCCACGAGGCCAGCCAGCACAGGTACCGATTCCGCCCGGGCGGTGCCGTCGCCGGGGGAAGCACCGGCGACCGTCTGGCCGGGACAACGGAAGGCCATCCCCGGAGAGCCGAGCCGAGCAGAACGACAGCTGCACGGCGCACGGCAGCCGCCAGTGAGAACAGGGCATCGTCGGCGCGCCACAACAGGGTGACGATGATCACGGCTGCCAGCAGGTGGCCGGCTAGCATCGGCCAATCGACGCCCGCGGGACTGGGCAGGGGTAACTGTGCGCCTGACAGGTGCAGGGGCGCTGTCAGGTGCAGGGGCGCTGCCAGTCCATCGCTGGCGTGGGAACCCGCGGAACCCGGGGCCAATGAGGGTCCCGGCACCGGATGGGGCGCCATCTTTCCCAGCAGCCAGTGTGCTGCGAGCTGGAAGCCGATGACGAAGGCGGCCAGGCTCCACGGGCGGAGTCTCCGAGCGGTCAGTGCACCCGCACCGGCCAGCGCCAGACAGAGCACCTGCAGGCCAGCCATCGGCGAGAGCTGACCATGTCCGAGGGTGTGGCCCAGCACGCTGATCAGGCCCACGCAGAGCCCGACAACCGTGGCCCGCAGGTATCGGATAGGCCCCTGCGTGGCATCCACCATGCCTCGAAGAATAGTGACATCGCAGGTTCACGACGAAGGCGGTACTGGCCTACCGGCGGACCGGCAGTTGGTGACTGCTGACGACTGGAAGATGTGAAATCGTGGCCTGGCGATCTCAGTGGATGTCGGGCCAGGCGGTAGGGTCGTGCAAGTGGAGGAGACCGACCGGCTGATCGTCGAATTGTTGCTGTCCGACGGCCGGATGTCCTACACGGACCTGGCCAAAGCAACGGGGTTGTCCACTTCCGCGGCCCACCAACGGGTCCGGCGGCTGGAGGAACGCGGGATCATTCGCGGCTACCGCGCGATCGTGGATCCGGTGGCCCTGGACCAGGCTTTGACGGCGTTCCTGTCGCTGTCCTCCCCGGGTGGCCCCGACACACGCGATGTCTCCGAGCTCCTCGCTGAGCTGCCCGAGCTCAAAGCCTGCTACTCCGTTGCCGGGACCGATTCGTACCTGCTGATGGCGCGTGTTGCCAGCGCGTTGGAACTCGAGGCCCTGCTCTGGGAGGTCCGGCGCCGCACCGGCATGTCCACCCACACCACGATCGCGTTGTCCACGAAATTCGAACGGTGATGCGACCCTCGACCGACGGCGTCGCCCAAGATTCCCAACGACGCACCCTGTACCTGGGTGGCCGCCTCTACACCCCGACGGATCCGTTTGCGACAGCGATGCTGGTCGCCGACGGTGTCGTAGCCTGGCTGGGCTCCGACGGCGCGGCCGAAGTGATGCGCGATATCGGAACCACGGTGGTCGATCTGGACGGCGCCTTGGTCACCCCAGCATTCGTGGACGCCCACCTGCACACCACCGCCACCGGAATGGTGGAACTCGGACTCGACCTCACCGATACCAGGAACCTGGCAGAGGTACTTGACGCGGTGCGGTCCCGGGTCGGCGCTGGCGTGATCATCGGCTACGGCTGGGATGAGCGATCCTGGCCGGAGGCCCGACCCCCGACGTCGGCTGAACTCGACCGGGCGGGGTACGGCGGAGCCGTGTTCCTGGACCGCGCAGATGTGCACAGTTCGGTGGCCTCCTCTTCCCTCCTGGCAGCGCTGCCAGAACTTCGTGAGATGGACGGCTACGACAGCAGCGGCTGGTTGCGGCACGAGGCCCACGACTACGCCCGGGCGGCGGTCTATGCCGAACTGCCGGCCGAGCTGCGGGCGCAGGCGCAGCGGTGGACCCGAGCCGAGGCTGCCAGGTACGGCATCGGGGCGATTCACGAGATCGGCGGCCCGTCCATTTCGAGCCATCCAGACGTGTCTGCCCTGATGTCGCTGGCAGCAGCCGAGCCCGGCCCCGAAGTGATCGCCTACTGGGGCGAGTTGTCGGCCGGCAGCAGGGCGCTGGAGTTGGGCTGCGCAGGAGCTGCGGGGGATCTCTACATCGACGGCACAGTCGGATCCCACACCGCGGCCCTTCGGGAGCCGTACGCGGACAACCCAACGGCCGGCTACACCTATGTGACTGCGGCACAGGTACGAGATCACGTCGTGCACTGTGCTGAGGCCAATATTCAGGCAGGTTTCCACGTGATCGGCGACGCCGCCCTGGATACGGTGCTGGCCGGTTTCGTGGAGGCGGGGGAGGCAATCGGAGCTGACCGGGTACGGGCCGGCGGGCACCGACTGGAACACGTCGAACTGGTGCGCCCCGAGCACATCTCGGTGATGGCCGACTTTGGCATCATCGCCAGCGTGCAGCCCCGGTTCGACGAGGAGTGGGGAGGCCCCGACGGCATGTACGCGGAGCGGCTCGGTGATCGCTGGCAGTCGATGAACCCGTTTGCCGCCATGCAGGCCGGCGGAGTGGTGCTGGCCTTCGGCTCGGACAGCCCAGTCACCTCGCTTGATCCGTGGCAGGCGGTACGAGCCGCCGCACAGCACCGGACGCCGGGCCAAGCCCTCAGCGTTAGAGCAGCCTTCTCGGCGCATACCCGTGGTGGTTGGCGGGCCGCCGGGCTGGCTGGCGGAGTGTTGGAACCGGGCGCTCCCGCCTCGCTGGCGGTCTGGCGGGCCGACGAGTTGGTGGTGGCCGCACCTGATGGCCGGGTCTCCGCCTGGTCCACCGATCCCCGCTCGGCGACGCCGGGGCTACCGGTGTTGACCGACGGTGCCCCGTCACCGGTGTGCTTGCGCACAGTGGTCCGGGGAACAACGGTGTACGACGTCGGCGCGCTGGCGGGGGACTAGTCGACGTATGGCCTGGTGGATTCTGCTGCGCAGGCCGATGGCGGCGCTGGTGTCGGGGGCGGTGCTCGCGGCGGCATTCCCGCCAGTCGGGTCGAGCGTGCTGGCTCCGCTCGGCGTCGCCCTGCTTACGTTGGCCTGCTGGCGGGCCCGCCCGTGGGTGGGCGCGGGCTGCGGCTTCCTGGCGGGTTCGGTGTTCTACCTGATCCTGCTCTCCTGGCTGCAGGTGATCGGTACCGATGCCTGGATCCTTCTCTCACTCGGCTGGAGCCTCTGGAGTGCTCTCGTGGGACTCGGCACAGCCTTGACGACCCAGCTGAGGTGGTGGCCGATCGCCGTGCCGACGGTCTGGGCACTGTCAGAGGCGCTCAGGGATCGGATGCCGTGGGGCGGGTTCCCCTGGGGTCGGTTGGCGTTTTCGCAACCTGACTCGCCGCTGACCCCACTGGCTGCACTCCTGGGCGCACCAGGGGTCACCTTTGCGGTGGCGTTGGTGGGAACGCTGCTGGCGGCGGTGGCACTGGCGGCTCGCGCCGGTCGGATCCGTGCCGCCGGACTCGCACTGCTGGCGGCGGTGGCAGTGGCGTGCGCGGGGTTGCTGGTGCCGCTTCCGGTAGCGGGAGAGGGGGCACCGCCGTCTGCCACCATCGCCGTTGTGCAGGGCAATGTCCCCCAGGTGGGGCTGGATTTCAACGCCCGCCGGCGGGCGGTGTTGGAGAACCACGTGACGGAGACGATCCTGCTCAGCCAACGGGTGGCCCGAGGGGAGGTGCCGGCCCCGGAGGCAGTGATCTGGCCGGAGAACTCCTCAGATGTCAGCCCCTTCCTCGACCCGCTGGCCGCACAGCGGATCGACGCAGCCGCAACCGCGATCAATGCACCGATCCTGGTGGGGGCAGTGGTCGATGCACCCGGTGCGGGCGACCAGTTGTGGAATGTCGGCCTGGTGTGGCAGCCGGGCAGCGGCCCTAGCGATTCCTACGCCAAGCAGCATCCCGTCCCGTTCGGCGAGTACCTACCCGGCCGGTCACTGCTCGGTGGGTTGGTCGACCGATTCCAACGGATTCCGCGGGACTTCGTCGGTGGCAACGAACCTGGCGTGCTGCAGGTCGGACCGGCCCGGGTGGGTGATGTCATCTGCTTCGAAATCGCCTATGACGACATCGTCCGTAACGTCGTACGATCCGGCGGTCGGGTGCTGGTAGTGCAGACGAACAATGCGACCTACGGCGGTACCAGCCAACCGGAGCAACAGGTGGCGATGTCTCGGCTTCGGGCCGTTGAGCATGGCCGCGGGGTGCTGGTGGCGGCCACCAGTGGGATCTCGGTGGTGCTGGCGGCCGACGGCACCGTGGTCGACCAGTTGCCCGAGTCGCGTCCCGGCACGATGGTCGCGCAGGTGCCCCTGCGAGACACCCTCAGCGTTGCCGATCGGCTTGGGGTGTGGCCGGAAGCGGTACTCGCGGCGGTCGGCGTGATCGGTTGCGTCGTGGGGGGCGTAGTCGGGTGGCGTCGGCGGGGCGGCCAGCGGATAGGGTCGTCGTCGTGAGCACCATCGACGGCGAAGACTTCGCTGACCTCGGGCGGATCCTCGTGATTATTCCGACATACAACGAGAAGGAGAACGTCCCCCGAATCGTGCCCCGGCTGCGGGCTGCGGTGCCCGAGGCGCACGTCCTCGTTGCGGATGACAACAGCCCCGACGGTACCGGCGTGCTGGCTGACCGGATGGCGGAGGTCGACGATCACGTTCATGTTCTGCACCGGATGGGCAAGGAGGGCCTGGGCGCCGCCTACTTGGCCGGTTTCAGCTGGGCCCTGGAACACGGCTACGACGTTGTGGTCGAGATGGACGCCGACGGGTCCCACCAACCTGAGCAGCTGCCGCGCCTGCTGGACGGCCTGCGCGACGCCGATCTGGTTCTGGGGTCGCGATACGTGCCCGGCGGCAGCGTGGTGAACTGGCCCAAGTCGAGGGAGTTCCTCTCCCGCGGTGGCAACTGGTACACCCGCAAAGCGCTGGGTCTGCCGGTGCAGGATGCCACCGGCGGCTACCGCGCCTTCCGGGCCAGCACCCTGCGAGCGCTCGACCTGAACGGGGTCGGAAGTGCCGGCTACATTTTCCAGGTCGATCTGGCCTATCGCGCCGTGCAACGGGGATTGACCGTGACCGAGGTACCCATCGAGTTCGTGGAGCGCGAGGTCGGCGAATCCAAGATGAATCAGAAGATCGTCTCGGAGGCCCTCTGGCACGTCACTGTCTGGGGTGTCCGTGACCGCACCCGCAGGCTCGGGCGCCGACGCAACGCTCGCCAGCGCCACACCACCGGCGAAGGTTGGTAGGGCGAACAGTGAAGGCGCTCGTGATCCTGCTGGCCGTCATCGCGCTGCCGTTCCTGGAAATTTGGGCCGCGGTTTGGGCAGTCCAGCAGGTGGGGTGGGGCCCGGTACTGATCGTCGCGGCGCTGCTGTTCGGATTCGGGATCGCGATGGTCCGTCGCGCGATGCAGGCGTGGCGCAGACTTGCCGAACGAGCCCAAACCGATCCGGGGTTTCTGAACACCGGTTTTGGTCCGGCGATCGGTGACGCCGGCCTGCTGCTGGTTGGTGGAATCCTGCTCATCATCCCGGGATTCATCACCGCACTGGCAGGTCTGCTGTTGGTGTTCCCGCCGACTCGGCGGCTGTTGGGGCGTGCCTTCGGCGGGCGACTGTCGACGATGGCCAGCAGACAGGGATACCAACGGGTCACCATCATCGAAGGAGAGACGGTCACCTCCTACACCGAGCCGGCCCCGGGGGCCTCCGGTTATCGGAAACCCGGCCCCAGTGGTGCAGGGGGTACGGGCCGGCCCGGAGCCAGTGGTCCCGCGGGACCGGTGATCATCTCCGGCGAGATCGTGGCCGGGCCGAATGACGTCGCACCGACCGATGGCGCAACGAAGCGCCCAGATCGTCCAATGGACGGTCCAGGCGCTTCGTAGGGGAAGTTCAGATGGCGCCGTCAGGCGCTTTTACGCTCCTCGGAGTACGCGGTTCCCTGGATGATTTCCAGCCGCTCGGCCAGCAGAATCTCCAGTTCGTCGATGCTGCGACGCTCACGAAGCATGTCCCAATGGGTCCGGACGTGCTTCATCGGTTTCAACTCGGGCGTCACTCCGTCTCGTAGCGCAGCCCGGGCCCCGCAGTGGCAGTCCCAGGTTGCTGGCACCTCTGCCTCGACCGAAAACGGCATTGACAGAGTGTGGCCATTCGGGCAGTCGTAGTAGACGTCCGAGCGTGGTGCCAGCACCACATTCTCGTCGGTCTCGTAGCTGGCGGCACCCAATCGAGTCCCGCGAAGAGCTCCCTCAGACATGTGCTTCCTTCCTTGCAGGCCCGCCGCAGCGGCACCGGAAACTCCGGCGCGCGGGCGGTTGCCCGATGGTGGGGTGTAGGGGTTTAACACGCCCCTCGGTTCAGATTGTTCCCACCGGCACCGGTGGCTAAACCCGAATGGCTGAGACGTGGCCCACAATTGCGCATCGAACTGCGCCCTGCGAGCTGGACTTGTCGACCCGGAGTAGATCGATAGGCGTCTGACGTCACCCGCGCAGGCGTGGTTTCACCACTGGCAGGACGACATTGTAAGGGTTCGGTAAGGGCACTAGAGAGTGCTGCTTCGACCGTTCAGAACTGCTCGCAGCGTTGTCGGTGCGTCGGTGATCAGACCGTCGACGCCCATGTCCAACAACCTGGTCATGTCGGCGGGGTCGTCCACCACCCACACATGTACCTGGATCCCGAGATCGTGGGCGAGGTCGATCGTGCGGCGGGTGACCACTGGAACGCCGGTCTGCGCCCGCGGTACCTGCATGGCGACCGGCAGACTGGGCAAATGCCTGCGCAGGGCCCGGAGGAACGGCCGGGCGAGGCTGGCCCCCATGATCGTGGCCACCTCTCCGGGAGTGGCACCGGTGGCTGCGTCAGGTCCCAACTCTCGCCGGACGGTGCGGACCCGGGAGGAGGAAAACGATGAGATGCAGACACGCTCCAGTACGGCCGGATCAGCGAGGGCCGCTAGCGCCGGGGCGAGTGTCTGGTCATCCTTGATGTCCAGGTTCCAGTGAATTGCCGGCCAGGTGCTCAGGGCGTCGTCGAGGCGCATCACTCGCTCACCCTCGGCCAGTCGGACCTGCGAGAGTTCGTCCCAGTCCATGTCTGCGACGCTCTGATGAACTCCGGCAACCCGCTCCAGCGACGAGTCGTGCATCAGCACGATTACACCGTCCCGAGTGCTGCGCAGGTCCGTCTCTAGGTAGTCGTAGCCCAGATCGACAGCCCGTTGAAAGGCGGCAGGGGTATTCTCCGGAGCCTCCTGTGCGCCACCGCGGTGGGCCATGGCGATCGGGCGACCCAGAGCGAGGAACGGATGAAGGCGCACAGGGTGATGGTAGGCCCACAGTCTGCAACGATGGCGTTATGGCCCTGCTGCGTCGGACGAGTAGGGCCGATAACGCGCTTGAGGTTCCCGCTGCCCGCAGCCGATCCCTGCGGACCAGCAACGGTGGGATTGTGCCGCTCGCCGCCCGCCTTCCGCGGCCTGCGTACTGGGTACTGGCCGGAGGTGGCGCCCACGGGGCTGTGCAGTGGGGGACGCTGCAGGCGGTACGGGAGACGGACCTGGCTCCGGACGCCTTGGTGGGAACCAGCGCCGGGGCGCTAACCGGAGCGATGATCGCCGAGGACCCAGTTTCCGCCGTGACCCGGCTCGGCTATCTGTGGTCGGCGATGGACCTGACCGACATCATTCCGGACGGTTGGTTGGGTTTGGTGCGGCCGACGAACATCACCAAGGCGTCGCTGGCGGACAGCGCGGGGGAGCGGGCGACGCTGGAGCGGGTCTTCCAGGCTCGTGACTTCGAAGACCTGGTGCTGCCGCTGGCTGCGGTCGCCACGGATCTGGACAGTGGCCAGCCGACGGCCCTCGATCGCGGGTCGCTGCTCGATGCCCTGCTGGCATCCTCGGCCATCCCTGGCGTCTTTCCACCGGTGGAGATCAACGGCCGGTACTACGTGGACGGTCTGGCCAGCGCCAATCTCCCCGCCGCGGTGGCCGTGGAGAGGGGAGCGGCGAGCATCGTGGTGTTCGATACTGGTGCCTCCGCCGAACGTACCGTCGGCCCGTCGCTGGCACAGGTGGTGCCGGCGATCAACGCCATGCTGGCGGCTCAGCAACGGTCGGCGTCGCTTCGGGCGGCAGCCCAGCAGGTCCCGGTTTTGTATCTCCCGACACCAGGCGGCCTGGCTGGCTCGCTTGATTTCGCCGGCAGTGTCTCCAGCGCCCGGTCGGCCTACGAACTGGCCCAGTCCTTCCTAATCGACCTCCACTCGCTGGCGGGCGACAGCACTCTGCCCGCTGGTCTGTACGCCAGGCCCGACGCGTTCGGCCCCGGAGTGCCTGGACTCGATGACGTACTCCGAGCGGTAGTGGGGGAGTCGTGACTGGATTGCTCAGCACCCTGCCCACACCAGTTGCGCTGGTGCTCGGTGTCGGCGAACAGAACTGCGTGGCCCAGGCGGGGATGCTGATGCCGCTGCTGTCCGGTGGCTGGCGACCTGACCTGGTGGTGGGATCCTCCGGCGGCGCCGTCACCGCGGCCGTGTTCGCGCTGGCAGCCGGGACCGATCCGGGCGGTGACGTCCCGGCGATGGCGGCGGACCTCTGGCGGGCGATCGGCGCCAGCAAAGCTGCGCGACCCGGCTGGTCCCGACTGGCCGCAGCTGCTGCCAGCAGCGCCAGTCCGCGGGTGAGTAAGGCCTGGCATGCGGTGCTGGACCCCGTCTTTGGTGCGACAGCCCTCGACGGCTCCGGCTGCATCCTGGTGGCGACCAACCTCAGTAGACAAACGGCCGTGCCGCTGTCGACCGGCCCAATAGTGGATGCCCTGCTGGCCGCTGCCGGGCATCCCGTGTTGGCGAACCCGGTCATCGCCGACGGGGAGGTGATCATCGACGGCGGATTCGTCGCCCCGGTGCCGGTATTGCAGGCGATCGCGGCCGGCGCTGCATCGTTGGTAGTCGCCGACACCGGCAGGCCGACGCATCGGGCGGACCCCAGTCCGGCACGTCATTGGTACCAGGTCACTTTGGAGGCCATCCGGCATCAGCTCGACACCAAGGCATCGTTGGATACCGGGCGAGCTGCGGCTTCGGTCCCGGTCGTGGTCCTCTCCTGTGCCGAACCGGGGTGGGTCAGCTGGGACCAGACCGACGAGCGGATTGAGGCAGGACGGCAGAATGCGAAGGAGCAACTGGCCGCCCTTGCTCAGCGTTGGGCGTCGATCACCGAACCTGGTGTCTATACCAGCGCCGACGAGGTGCGGTTGGATAGGCGGTTGTCGGCGGTCATGCGTTGATCGGCCATCGTGGACTGAAGGTGAAGGCAGGAGAGAGAGTCATGACATCAATTCCGCTTCCGTCCGATAGTGAGCTCCCCGTCGAGCTGGCGGCCAGGCTGGCCGAATTGCCAGGCCTGAACATCATTCGGCTGCTGACTCTCGCACCGGAGTGTCTCGAGCCCTGGATGGCTCTTGTCGCGGGCATCTACCAAACCGATTTCGACCCTCGACTGCGCGAGATCGCAATCTGTCGGTACGGGGCTCGCACGCACGCGTCGTATGAACTCTTCCAGCACACCGCAATGGCGCGGAAGCACGGCATATCGGATTCGGAGTTGATGGCGATTCTGGATCCAGAGCCGGTCACTTCCCTTGACGGTGACGCCAACTTTGTGTGCCGGATCGCCGATGAGATGGAGGCAGAAGCCACTATCTCCGACGCCACCCGCTCTGAGTTGCTGGACCGCTTCGGTGACAAGGGGGCAATGGCGCTACTGGTGACGCTTGGTCATTACAGCTGCGTGTGCCGAGTCGTGAACGCGTCCGGTATCCCGCTGGAGGCACGTAGTCCGCTTGAAGATGCCAGTTCGCCATCGGAGAACGGCTAGCCTCCGCGAACAGGGGGAGCTCGCCGACGACGCGGAACCGTGGGCGCAGTAGCACTTAAGTCACCGCGGGGGAGTATCGCGGCTGGATTCCCACTACGATCCGTGCCCATGCAGATACAACGCCTCCTGGCAGCGGCTGCTGCTGGGACAGTTCTCACCTTGATGCTCGCTGGCTGTTCATCGCAGTCAACTTCAGGGCCCTCGGCCGGATCCGGCGGAGCCTCCAGCCCGGCGACCTCGACCAGTCCCGAGTCCATCACGGTGACGTCGACCAACCCGTACTACCTGATGCAGGTGACCTACCAGGGCGAGCAGGTGCAATCCGGCAGCAAGGTCGCGGGTTGCATCATCGCCAGTTACTCGAAGTGCCCGGGTGCCGACCTCTCGGGGCAGAGTCTGCAAGGAGCGTTTCTTTCATATTCGCAGTTCCCGCAGGCGAACATAAGCAAGGCCAATCTGAAGGTGGGTTCGATTGCCTTTGCCGACTTTGCCAAGGTCACCGGAACTGACGTCGACCTCTCCGGTACGTCGCTGGTGCGCACCAACCTGTCGGGAGCTGACCTCACCCGCGCAAAAATGGTGCTCAACGACGCATCTGAAGTCAACCTGTCCAACGCCGTGCTTGATGACGCCACCGTTGTGGACTCCTCGTTTGTGTCTGCGAACCTTCAGGGCGCGTCCCTGAAGAAGGCAATAGTTCGCGGTGGCGTCTTCTCGGGTGCGGACATGAGTGGTGCTGACTTCTCCGGCGCGGATCTCAGCGAATCGGATTTTGTCGGGGCGAAGGCGACCGGGGCCAATTGGGAGGGGGCGAAGTACTGCAACACTTTGATGCCGGATGGCTCGGTCCGTGGCGCACAAGACGAGCCCTGCGCTGGGGCACCGGAGTTCGGACCGCCGAATTCGACGATCACGATGTCGCCTGCGGAGCCATTCTTCCAAGGGGCGCAGTCGCAGGCCAACGCAACACCGGCGCAACAGTATGGTTCGACACTTGCCGGCTGCCTGCTGGTGCAGCAGACGAAGTGCCCGAATGTGGACTTCAGCGGCCAGAACCTCACCGGTGTGCTGCTGGGACAATCCGACCTGACCAAGGCCAACCTCACCGGGGTACAGGGCCTGGACATTTCGCTCGCGCTATCGAACTTGGCGGGTGCGAGCGCCGCGGGAGCGACCTTTGTCAGTGGTGCGGTCACATCGTCGAATTTGAGCGAGTCGCAACTTCCTAACACCCAATGGACGTTTGCCTCGGCGGCGTTGGCCAACATGAGGGGAGCCGATCTCACTGGCGCCAATTTCAGCTTCGGGGACCTCATCGGCGCTGACCTGACTGGCGCGAAAATGTCCGGGGTCAACCTCTCTGATTCCAACGCCATCGGGCTGAACCTGTCGAATGCGGATCTGCAGGGAGCGAACCTGGCCAACGCGGATCTGACCGGCGCGACACTGACCGGCACGAACTTTGCCGGCGCCCAATACTGCAACACGATCATGCCTGATGGATCTGTGAAGTCGCCGCAGGAAGGACTGTGCCCAGGGCAGCGCGAACCGATGGCCAAGCCGTCCCAGTGATGGGCGGTGGCGGTCGACCCGACCGCTTGGTTTCCCGGGCCCACCGCCTCTGACACCGAGTGACGTCATGGACGTTGACATTGACATCGGTATGACGTCATACTGATGTCATGGACCTTCAGCCACTTGTTGACGACGTCCGCGAACAGCTCCTTCGTACCGCGGGGGAGGATGGATCGGACGCTCGAGTCGTTGCTGAGCGGATGACCGCCGGCATTGACTCGGCGGTGCGGCTCTCGCTGTTGGAGGCCATCTCGGCGGCCGCGGCCGAAATCACGCTCGACTTGGCACCTGGCTCGGTCGAGGTCAGACTTCACGGCCGCGACCCAGAGTTCGCGGTGACTGTGCCGATAGACCAGTCAGCACCACCGGGCCAGGTGACCGATCCCGTCGCGCGGTCAGCAGCTCGCGAGTCCGACGACGGTGGCACCGCGCGCATCACACTTCGACTCTCAGAGGCACTCAAGACCCGGGTTGAGGAAGCCGCCGGTCGCGAGGCGCTCTCGGTCAATGCCTGGCTCGTACGGGCCCTCACTGCCGCCACCGCCGGCGACTCAGGCAGCGCCAGACCACAGCCAGCAGTTCCTGGCCAAGGCCAGTCGTTCACCGGCTGGGTCCGCTAGTCCACTCGTCGACACCCATTTGATTCCGAGGTACCCAAGATGCAGACCTTCCAAAGTCCAGGCCCAATTGCTGCCGTCATCGAACTACGGGTCGGTGACATCAGAGTCAATGCCAGCGATCGTGGCGATTGCACGGTGTCAATCCGTCCACGGGACAAGGACAGGCCGGCCGACATCCAAGCCGCCGCGGCCGCATTCGTCGAATTCACCAACAACACGCTGGTGATCAGGACGGGCAAATCGTGGCAGCGACTTGCCGGAGCCACCAAGCGTGACGGATTCCTTGCTGTCGAAGTCGACCTTCCTACCGCCTCCTCGCTGAAGGCCACAACCGGAATGGGGCTTGTTCACACCGAGGGCGAACTAGCCGACACGAGTGCAAGGACGGGGATGGGCGACATCCGGCTGGATCGGGTGGGCGCCTTGACAGCAAAGTCCGGCCTCGGGGACGTCACCGTGGATCGCGTTGCGGGCGATGCGAAGGTGACAACCAGTTCCGGATCGCTGCGACTGGGAGTTCTCGCGGGGACGGCCACGGTCAAGAATTCCAACGGCTCGGTGGAGATCGACGAGTGCGGTCGCTACGCACACATACGAGCTGCCTGCGGTGACATCACCATCGGACGTGCCCTGACGTCGCTCAGCGCCGTGTCTGCGATGGGTGATATCCGCATCGCCGAGGTGTCGGACGGTTCCGTCACCGCGCGCACCGGCGCTGGCGCGATCGACATCGGCGTTCTCGAAGGTGTCGCCGCCTGGCTGGAGGTGTCAGCCCGGTACGGCTCGGTCCGCAACGGTCTCGCAGCCGCAGCTGGACCCGAGGCGTCGGACTCCACCGTCGAGGTGCATGCCCGCACCGCCGGCGGGGACATCACCATTCGCCGCGCACCGGAGCCGCAACTCCAACTAGTGGACTGAGGTCAGTTTTCGACGGCATACCCGTTCTCCGCAGAGAGATGGACCGCTGGGGTCCACCTGAAAGTGACCGATAATGCATATTATGACACTTTCAACAATTCCGGAGCGCAACCGCTCCCCTCACCAAGCCAACCGCGACTAAATCGGGCACTCGCGGCCATGAGTGCAGAGGATCGGGCATTGGCGGCCATATATGGCCGCCAATGTGTACTCGGTTCGAGAGTCTGGCCGCGAACGCCCGATCCTCTGCGGTGCTTCCACCAGCGGTTACGCCGCCCGTTTGCGTTTCACGGTGGTGACTGCGACCAACGCGGCGACGACCCCGATTCCCAACAGCGCAGCGAGCACCCAGTCGAGCGGTGACAGGATGCCGTTCTGGATGACGTAGAAGATGATAAACGTGCTGTACGGCAGCAGCAGGATCATCGTCGTGATCAGCCCCGGGTTGTAGCCCTCGTGTCGGATCTGGAAGATCACCGTGTGCTGGACGCAGTTGATGCCCACATTCCACAGCACTAGGCCGAGCCCGACCCAGGGCGCGACTGGCGCCAGCAGGGCGCCGAGGATCGCCCACCCCCAGGCGATGACAATGTTGACGAAGAAGACGTAACCGTCATCCAGGGGCGTGTTGTCGCCCGGCTCGGGTGAGGCGAAAACCGTGTCATGGTTGAAGAAGGATTTGAAGCCGCCAGGCAGCACATACTCCTCGAACTCGTGCAGCATGAAAATCGGTAGTTGCAGCCACAACAGCCACGTGTAGGTGGGAATGTCCCAGTCCTGGAACCGGGCCATGACCAGGACAGTGATCAGGATCGGGGCGAGCAGACAGCCGCCGGTCACCTGCCAGGCTACGTTCGCGCGGGCGAAGAAGCCGGAGTTCGGTACTTCCGCTGCTCCTGGCTCGCTCTGCGAGGCGGTGGCAACTGCAGGCATCGTCAGCACCTTCTTTCGGCGAAATCAGATGGCTCATCCCTCTCTTCTGAGGCTAGCCCTCCTCAGGCGCCGCACCGCGTCGGGGTGAGTCCCACTCGGCGACGTCACCGACACCACTCCCGCCCAGGATTTGCGTCGGGCGCCTATGAATTGGGGTTGCGCTGGGACGGTACCCACGTGACTTGCACCTCGGCGAACCCGCCAGCGGGCGGGATCGCCCGGACCGGCGCGGCAGCCACCCGGAACCCGGGCCGCTGCATAAGTAGGGTGTCCAGCGCAATCTCGAGTTCCAGCCTCGCCAGGCCCTCCCCTGGGCAGTAGTGCACACCACGGCCGTAGAGCAGATTGTGGGCTGCGTCACGATCAGGCCGGAACTCACTCGGCTCGGGAAATACGGTCGGGTCGTGCTGCACCGCCGGCCACAGGATCGTCACAGGCTCTTCTGCGGGGATGGACCGGCCCGCGACCAGCGCGGTTCGGGTGGTCCGCCGCCGGTTGGACAAGAGCGGTGGTTCCAGTCGCAGCATCTCATCAATGGCCGCCTGCCGCAGATTCGGCTGGGCGCGCAGCATGTCCTGCACGTCGCGGTGACGAGCCAGGAATGCCACCGTGATGCCGACAGCGGCCGAGATCGTGCCCAACTCCCCCGCGGTCCAATTCCGAACGATACTGACCAGTTCCTCGTCGGTCAGCGGTCGACCGTTCACTCGTTCAGCCAATAGCTGGTGGGTCAACGACGGCGGCGTGGCAGCGCTCTGAGCACGAGCCCGGTCGAGTTCCGCGACGATGATGTGGTCGAATCTGCGGGCTACTCGGTCGAGCTCGTCGCGGTCCCGACTCCGGGTCGCCAACCGCGATTCGATGGCCCACGCCCGCAAATCCTCGGCGACACTCGTCGACCAGCCCAAGTACGCGCACTGGGCACGGGCCGCGTAGGGCTCTGCCAGCCCATCCATCACCTCAACGGTCAGGCCAGCAGTCCCAGGCAGGTCCGCCACCAGCGATTGGGCGATTCCTCGCAACTGCGGAGCGAATGCCGCCACTCGCTCCGGGGTGAAGCACCGGTCGACGATCGCCCGGAACGCTGCGTGTTCCGCCCCATCCATCCCGTTGGGGACAGCCACGTGGGTCGACACCTGTGAGCTAAACGTCGCCGGGTCGTGCAAGGCCGCGAGTGCATCGGCATGCCTCAGCAATGACCAACCTTGGGCTTCACTATGCGCCACCGGGCACCGCTCCCGCAACGCTTCGTAGTTCCGGAGCGGGTCTTCTCCGGCGTCCGTTGGGGTCCAATCGTAGGCCTGATCCGAATCGGGCACATTATTCACGACACAAGTGTAATAAATGGCTACGATGTCCAAGTTCCGCGGCGTCGCGGCCCGCTGAGGGCGATCGAGTCCCGATCGGCGCCCAGGTGCCTTTCCCCAGGAGGACTGCATGTCCGGACCCCGCTCGCAGGCGCACGGCGCCGACCCGCTGATGCCGCCGGGACTGCGCCACCTGACCAAGGGAACGGTCAGTTCCGACGCACGAAGCGTCGACCGGGAGGACCCCAGCTCGTGGGAAGAGTTCTATCGCGACCGATGGCGCCATGACAAGGAGGTCCGGTCCACGCACGGCGTGAACTGCACTGGTTCCTGTTCATGGAAGGTGTACGTCCGCGATGGAATCATTTCCTGGGAGACGCAGCAGACCGACTATCCGCAGACCCCACCTGGGGTCCCCGACCATGAGCCGCGCGGCTGCCCTCGGGGGGCTTCCTTTTCTTGGTACGTCTATAGCCCAGCGCGAGTGCGCTTCCCCTACGTTCGCGGCGCGCTGCTGCGGTCCTGGCGCTCGATGGCGGACAGTCACCCCGATCCGGTCGAACGATGGTCAGCCATCCAGGCGGATACCGAGTTGGTAGCCCGCTACAAGGGCGAGCGCGGCCGGGGTGGGCTGATGCGGGCGACGTATCACGAGGCGGTGCAGATCACCGCCGCCGCCCATGTCCACACGATCAAAGTCCATGGCCCCGATCGGGCCGCAGCGTTCACCCCCCTGCCGGCCATGTCACCTGTGTCCTACGCGTCCGGTTCGCGCTACATGGCCCTCACAGGTGGTGCGCACGTTTCGTTCTACGACTGGTACGCGGACCTTCCTCCGGCCAGCCCGCAGACCTTCGGCGAACAAACCGATGTTGCCGAAGCTCGGGACTGGTGGAATTCGTCGTACGTGCTCGTCTGGGGCTCCAACGTGCCCGTGACGCGAACACCTGATGCGCACTTCCTTGCCGAATCCCGCTACCACGGAGAGAAGGTGGTGGTGGTTGCCCCGGATTACGCCGAGCATGCGAAGTTCGCCGACCATTGGCTGCCGGTGGCACCGGGAAGTGACGGCGCTCTGGCCATGGCCATGGGGCACGTGGTCCTGAAGGAGTTCCACGTCGACCGGCAGTCGCCCTATTTCACTGAGTACTGCCGCACCTTCACAGATCTGCCGTTTCTCGTGCGGCTGGCAGAGAGCCCCAGGGGCGGGTACGTGCCAGATCGGATGATGACGGTGTCCGATTTGGGCGAGCAACCTGAACTGGCCGCCTTCCGACCGGTCATCTTCGACGAAGCGACTGCGACGATCGTCAGTCCGCCCGGTGTTATGGCAGCCAAGTACGCCGACTCGGATCGGGGCACCTGGAACCTTCGGCTCGACGATCTTGTGCCCGCGATGAGCATGGCGAAGCACGGCACCGGAACGGCGGAGGTACTCTTCCCGCGCTTCGACCAGGAACCGGCCGGGGTAGTGCGGCGCGGCGTCCCCGTGATCGACGTCGACGGCGTTCCGGTGACCACTGTGTTCGATCTCATGCTCGCTCACTACGGTGTCGAACGCCCGGATATGCCAGGTACTTGGCCCACGGGCTACGAGGACGCAACCGAACCGTATACGCCAGCTTGGCAGGAGGACATCACCGGGATCGATGCAGCGCTGTGCATCAGGATCGCGCGGGAATTCGCCACCGCGGCGGAGAAGACCGAGGGTCGGGCTATGGCCATCATGGGCGCCGGCATCAACCATTGGTTCAACTCCGACACCGTGTACCGATCGATCCTGACGTTGCTGATTACCTGCGGAACCGTCGGACGCAATGGCGGCGGCATGAACCACTATGTGGGGCAAGAGGCCATCCGACCCTTCGGCGGCTGGGTGACCCTCTCGCACGCCTTGGACTGGAGCGCGCCGCCGCGACAGTGCAACGGCACGGCGTACTACTACACGGCAACCGACCAGTGGCGCTACGAGGTGTGGCAAGCCGACGACCTCGCCTCTCCCCTGGGTGATGGCAGGTTCGAAGGGCGATCCTTCATGGACTGCCTCAACGTGGCTGTTCGACTTGGTTGGCAGGTGACCTACCCCACCTTTGCGGCGAACCCCCTCGATCTAGCGGACGAAGCCAGGGCGCTAGGCAAGGAACCAGCCGAACATGTCGTCGATCGGCTGGCGGACGGTTCGTTGCGGTTCAGCGTCGAGGATCCAGATGACCCGGTGAACTTTCCGCGGCTGTTGATGGTGTGGCGCAGCAATATCCTTGGCGGCTCGGGTAAGGGTCATGAGTTCTTCATCCGTCACCTGTTGGGAGGCGCCGCGAACGCGGACGCCAGCGAGACCGAGCCGGATCGTCGGCCGCAGGAGGTCATCTGGCGAGATCAGGCGCCCATCGGAAAACTCGACCTGCTGGTCAACTTTGACTTCCGGATGACCAGTACCGCCAACTTCGCCGACGTCGTATTCCCGGCGGCGACCTGGTACGAGAAGTTCGACCTATCGTGTACCGATCTGCATCCGTTCGTGCACTCGTTCAACAAGGCGATCGACCCGCCCTGGGAATCACGCAGCGATTGGGACGCTTTCAGCGCGATCGCGGAGTCATTCAGTGAGCTGGCGGCCAAGCACCTGGGGGTTCGCCAAGACATCGTCGCCGTGTCCATCGCGCATGACTCCGCCGGCGAACTGTCCGTTCCGCACGGACGGGTGGATGACTGGCGCGTCAGCGGTAGTCGGCCGATCCCTGGTGTGAATGCGCCGAAGCTGGTAGTCGTTGAACGCGACTACGCAGCGGTGCATGCCAAGTGGCAAGCCCTCGGACCCAGGGTCGAGACCGCCGGTGTGACGGCCAAGGATTACCACAGCGTCCCGACCGAACAGGTCGCCTGGCTGGCAGAGAAGAACGGCACCGTGGCTACCGGGCCAGCGGCGGGACGACCGCAGTTGACGACGGATCAACACTGCGCGGAGGCAATGCTGGCGCTCTCCGGTGCCACCAACGGTGCGGTCGCGCTGGACCTCTGGCGCGATGCCGAGTCGGTTTCCGGGTTGGACCTGACCGACCTGGTGGCAGGGCAAAGCGACATTCGGATCACTTGGGACGATGTCAGCCAACGCCCGCAACAGGTCATCAACTCGCCCGATTGGACCGGTGACGTATCAGCGCAAAAGGCATACACGGGTTACGCCGTCAACGTGGCCAAGGCGCTGCCCTGGCGCACGTTGACGGGCAGGATCTCGTTCTTCTTGGACCACGAGTGGATGAAGGAGTACGGGGAGATGCTGCCGATCTACCGACCACCGCTGAACATGATGGCGAAGTACTCACAGGTGCACGACCTCGACGAGGGCAGTATTGCGGTGCGGTACTTAACTCCGCACAGTAAGTGGAGTATCCACTCCGAATACCAGGACGATCTATTGATGCTCACCCTGTTCCGGGGCGGGCCGACAGTCTGGGTCAGTGTCGAGGATGCGGCCGAGATCGGGCTACGAGACGGGGAGTGGGCCGAGGTGTGGAATCGCAACGGCGTGATCGACGGTGTGGCCGCAGTGTCTCCGCGGATGCCGAAGGGTTTGGTGTACGTCTATCACGCCAAGGACAGACAGGTGCAAACGCCGCTGACCGAACGCACTGGTCGACGGGGCGGTACCGAGAACAGTCTGACCCGGGCATTGCTCAAACCCACTCACATGATCGGTGGTTATGGCCAGTTGTCCTACGGCTTCAACTACTACGGCTGCACAGGATCTCAACGCGATGAGGTTGCGGTGCTGCGGCGGCGGTCGCAGGAGGTGCAGTACTGATGCGGGTGCGGGCGCAACTGATGATGGTGATGGCGCTGGACAAATGCATCGGGTGCCACACCTGCAGCGTCACCTGCAAACAAGCATGGACCAACCGTTCGGGTACCGACTACGTGTGGTTCAACAACGTTGAGACCAAACCTGGGGTCGGCTATCCCAAGCGGTGGGAGGACAACGAACACTGGAAGGGCGGCTGGGCCCTGGACGGCAAGGGCCGACTCAAACTCAAGGCCGGCGGCCGAATCCGCAAACTGCTCAGCATCTTCGGCAATCCCGACCTGCCTCAAATCGACGACTACTATGAGCCGTGGACCTACGAATACGCCAACCTGGTCAGTGCTCCGCTGCAGGAACACTCCCCCGTCGTCCAATCCCGATCCCGGTTGACCGGAGAGCCGTTGAAGCTCACCTGGGGACCCAACTGGGATGACAACCTCGCCGGCACCAACGAGCGCTTCCAGCAGGACCCGAACGCAGCCTCCCTGGGACAGCAGGCGCAGCTTGAGTATGAGCAAGTGTTCATGTTCTACCTCCCCCGGATCTGCAACCACTGCCTTAACCCGGCATGTGTCGCCTCCTGCCCCTCGGGCGCCATGTACAAACGCGTCGAGGACGGGATCGTGCTGGTCGATCAGAATGCCTGTCGCGGCTGGCGGATGTGCGTGTCGGGCTGCCCCTACAAGAAGGTCTACTTCAACCACGTCAGCGGCAAGGCCGAGAAGTGCACGTTCTGCTACCCCCGGATCGAGGATGGTCAGCCAACCATTTGTTCGGAGACCTGCGTCGGCCGTATCCGTTACATCGGCGTGGTCCTGTATGACGTGGACGCGGTGACGGCCGCGGCCCAGACCCCTGAGGCGCACGACCTCGTCGAGGCCCATCGACGCGTAATGTTGGATCCGCGCGACCCAGAGGTCCTCCGTGCCGCAGAGCGCAGTGGCGTGCCGTTCGACTGGTTGCAGGCGGCTCAGAACTCACCGGTTTACGCTTTGGCCAAGGATTTGCGGGTGGCGCTTCCGCTGCATCCCGAGTTCCGCACGATGCCGATGGTCTGGTACGTCCCTCCGCTTGCTCCAATGGCCGATAATGCCGCCGATGCCGGTTTCGATGCCGACGACACCCAGAAGGTGCTGGCGGGGATCGAGAATCTGCGAATTCCCATCGACTACCTCGCTTCGATCTTCTCGGCCGGAAATGCGGCTCCGGTGCGCGACGCTCTGCGGAGACTTACGGTGCTGCGGGCAGTCAAGCGGGCCATGCAGTTCGGTGAGGATGTGCCCGACGACCTCCTCGCTGCCGTCGGATTCGATGACGATGACGTTGAGAAGTTGTTCCGACTGCTGGCGGTGGGCGAGTACCGAGACCGATACGTCATCCCGACCGCTCACCGCGAGGACGCCGGTGCACTGCAGACGCAGCACTGCAGCCTGGACTTCCCTGGCGGCCCCGGAGTCGCCGAAGCACTCGTCGGGCAGGGTCAGGGCGCAGAGTTTCGCGGGTTGGGTTCCGGAGGAATCCCGGCGACAGACGGCAGTGGCAGCATCTTTGTCGACGGGGACGGCAACAAACGGTTCAACCTGCTCGGGTGGAACGGCGAGCTGACCACGGGCAACCCGTTCGGTCAGGCAGGTGCGTTATGAGCATCCTGCGCAGGTCCTCCCGGCGATCACTCGACCCGGCGGGAACATCCACGCTGTTGTCGATCGTTTCGGTCTTGCTGGATTACCCGACGCCGGACACGGTCGCGCTCTACCCCGATCTGATTGTTCGGTCACGGCAATTGCCTGCCGGGGGCGCCGCCGATGCCCTTACATCATTTACGGTTTGGTGGGTCGCACTACCCGCCGACGAGCGCGAACAACGTTACGTCGCCGCGTTCGACTTCCGACGCAGAACTCCCCTGCATCTGACGTACCTCACTCATGGCGATACCCGCAATCGGGGGGCCGCGCTCCTGCAGATCAAACATGTACTCCTACGACACGGTTACGACATCAGCAGCGGGGAACTCCCGGACTACCTTCCGCTGCTGTTGGAGTTCGCGGCCGACGAACCCCGCGGGATCCGGTTGCTGGGATCACATCGGCGGTCATTGGAACTGTTGCGTCGCTCCCTGGCCGATTTCGACGACCCTTTCGCGCCGTTGATCGCTGCCGTACTCGCCGTGCTACCCCGACTCGACGACGCCGATCTTGCCGCAGTGGTGTCGCTGGCCGCTGAGGGCCCGCCCGAGGAGTCGGTTGGGTTGGACGTGTACCAGATTGAGAACGCCAGCGTGAGCGGGGCCCGCAGATGACCGATTCCACCGCAAGCACCTGGGACTGGTTGCTCTTCGGAATCCTGCCCTACATCGGGATTTCCGTTTTCGTCGTCGGGCTGGTGTGGCGATATCGGTTCGACAAGTACGGATGGGGCAGCCGGTCCTCGGAACTGTATGAAAAGAAGTGGCTCATCATCGGCGCGATGATGTTCCACTACGGCGCGCTGCTGGCAATCGCCGGGCATGTGCTCGGCATCTTGATACCCGAATCCTGGACTGAGTTCTTCGGTATCAACGAATCCCTATACGCCTCCGTGTCGAAGTATGCGGGCGGATTCGCGGTGGTGCTGTGCGTGGCCGGGCTGGCGATACTCACCGCGCGCCGACTCCACAATCCCCGAGTGCGCAGCGCCACCACCTGGACCGACCTGATGACCTTCATAATCCTGTGGATCATGATCCTGCTGGGAATGGCCGAGACCGTGGGCTACAACATCTTCGGTCCCGGCTACAACTACCGTCCGACGGTCGGTGAATGGTTCCGCAGCCTGTTCTACCTTCAGCCGGACCCTTCGCTGATGGTCGGTGCGCCGACGATCTATCAGGTCCACGTGACCATCGCCTGGCTCTTCTTCGCGCTCTTCCCCTGGGGGCGGTTGGTGCACGCCTTCAGTGCCCCCGTGTTCTATCTGACCCGGCCGTACATCGTCTACCGGAGCAGGGCAGCTGCTCACATCCCCAATCCGGGAACGTCCCGGCGTTGGCAGACGATCGGTCGAGACTGATTCCGCCGCAGCGAAAGGATCACCGATGACGAATGAGCAGGCTCGGATCGAGGCGTCCGGAGTAGCTGGCGGCGAACCTCGAGGACCCTACGGCGACCTGCCAGCACAGGTACACGGACTGGCCACCCGGTTCGGCCTCAAGGGGCTGCAAACGCGGCACAACAACCGGATCGTACTCGGCGCCTATGTTCTGATCAACTCCGCAATCTCCATCGCCGTGCTCTCCAGCATCGCGGCGGTAACCGACCAGCCTTTCGTGTTCCCGTCACTCGGGCCCACCGCATTCCTGCTCTTCTTCGCCGCGCTCGGTGATCAGGCGGCCCCTCGCAACGTCTTCTGCGGGCATCTGATCGGGGTGGTCGCGGGCTTTCTGGCTCTACTCATCTTTGGACTGACGACGGTGGCACCGGACCTCGAGGATGTCACCTGGCCTCGGGTGGGGGCTGCCACCGTCGCACTGTGCCTGACCCTGTCGTTCATGGTCTGGCTGGGGGTGCCGCACGCGCCGGCAGGCGCGACGACCCTGATCGTGGCCCTCGGCCTGATGCGGACCCCGGAGCAGTTGCTGATCCTGATGATCGCGGTGGTGCTGATGATCCTGGAAGGGCTGGCGATCAACCGCCTCGCAGGTTTGCCTTACCCGCTTTGGGCGCCGCGGCGGTAGCCGGTTGCCCTGCTGCAGGGTGAGTCCGCAGGGTCGGCGCCGGGTGTCACTGGTCCTGTATAAGTGCTTCGGCGGCCAGGACGCCAGAGATGGCTGATCGTCCGACGCTATATCCCGGGTACGTTGTCTGGCCGCTCTGATACAAGCCCCGGATAGCAGTGCGGTGGGGAAAATGGTTCCACGGTGCGACCTGCGGGGACAATCCGTACACCGCCCCGCGATACAGATTGAGTCTGTCCTGAAAGCCCTTCGGACTGGTTACCCGGGTCACGGCGACATCCAGATCGTGGACTCGTGACAGTGCTTCCAAGGCTTTGTCGACAATGTGGGCGTCGCGCGAATCGGTCCAGTCATCGATGGGGAGACCCCGCTGCACCGGCGGGTACATCTCGATGATGCTGCCGCCCGTGAGCGACAATTCCGGCAGGGTCACCGTCGGCGTGTCGTAGACAAGCCACTTCACGCCGTCGTCGCACGGGCTGAAAACGTCGCCTTGCCGCTCCATCAACGGCAACTGGCAATTCGAGTGACTGGGTGTGTTGATCTTGTTCCGCAGACCAAGTTGGACCGAAAACGCGCTATGCGAAAGTTGCGCCCGTTCGGCCTTGCGCGCCAACCTTCGGGGCGAATCCGTCGGGCTCAGCAACGAGCCGAACGTCAACATTCCACTGGCGGTGGAGACGACTGCATCCAGTTCGACCAGTTCCTGACCTCGAAGGCGCAGGCCTCGGACACGATCTCCGCTGACGGCAATCCGGTCGATTCGGCTGTTGAGGTGAATCTTCCCCCCGCCGATGCGGACGGCGTCACCTAAGGCCTTGGGCACTTGTCCCATGCCACCCTCCGGCAGATGAAAGCCGTCGCTGAACAACGTGACAAGACCAAGGATGGAGATGACGGGTTGCTGCTGTGGGGGGATTCCGGTGTACAACAGGACTCCTGACATCGCCGCCCGAACGGCGTCGTCGCTGAAAAGACGATTCAGCTCGGCGGCCACTGTCCCGCGAAACTTGGGCAACTGCCGCCACCCTTTGGCCAGGGCGCGCGGGAGGGAGAGCGGCTCGGCCAGGATCTCATCAGTGAGCAGGCGCAATGCTGGTTCCCAGCGCGACATCATTCGGTCAAGTTCACGCTCCAGCAGTAGCTCGTCGATCGTTCCTCGAGCTCGCTGAACCGTGATACGTCGACCATCACCGAAGGTGACGCGATCACCAGTGGGCAGGACAGTGGTTTGTGGCGCCGTGATCCGTCGCAGCGGAAGAGCAGATCGCCGATCCAACCCAACCGCCTCGAAAGTGCGGTCAAGCAGGGCTGGCAAAGCCAGGTACAGGGCGCCGTCATTGAACGTGAAGCCCCCGATTTCGGTCGTCGAGCAGCAACCGCCGATTTTGTCATTTGCTTCGAAGACCTCGACCTTGAATCCCTGCCGAGCCAGCACCCCAGCCGCGGCGAGGCCCGCGACGCCGGCACCGATCACCCCCACGGTCTCGACAGTCGTGGAGCCCCGTCTCATCGGACCACCACCGCCCCGTGGGCTCCTCGTTCGGCATCGGCCATGGTGTGCGACACAAACGGGTACCTGCCGGGTTCGGGCAAGGTGGTTTCGACGAACCCGCCTTGAGCTGTGGCCAATCCGAGCACCTGCGAACCGCCGACGGAAGTGCCTGGGCGCAGCAGGTAGCTGCCTTCGGCGTAGACCGTGTCGAACTGACCGCCCACGATGTGAAAAGCACTGCCCCGGTTCGGTCCGGCTGCCAGTACCCAGATGCGGATCCGCTCGCCTCTGCCCACCTGCAACGGCCGATGGTCATATTGATTGGCGTACCCGTTGAACACCACCAGATCAGGGTGTTCAGAAGCGATGTCGGACGGGTCTGCGGTGCCGTCTTGCGGTCCAAGGTACAACTCGGATTGCACCAGCAGAAACTCCTTGTCGACCTCCGGAAGGTCAGGCGGGTCGATTATCACCGCACCGAACATGCCATTGGCGATATGCATCGACATTGGCATGGTTGAACAGTGGTAGAGCCAGATTCCTGCCTTGGTGGCGGTGAAGTTGTAGCGCAATTCCTGTCCGGGCTCGATGGTGCGCATTGGACGATCCGGGGCAAGCGCGCCGGCGTGGAAGTCGATCGAATGCCCGATGTCGCCTCGGTTGATCAGTGTGATTTCGAATTTGTCGCCCACCCTTCCGCGAAGTGTCGGCCCCGGTGCCGACCCGGCGAACGTCCAGCGTGTCTGTCGCACCCCGGGGGCGACCTCGTACTCACGCTGGGTCACCGGAAGCCGGACCCTGTGTACTGCTTGCCGAGTGGACGGCGCGAGTGCCGGATTGTGCGCGGCAAAAGTCGCCTCAGGCGAGGCCATCAGATCCAGGTCACCAACCTCATCCCCCGAAGCCGTGGCCATCGGCATCTTGTGGGATCCGGAACCGTGGGGTGCCTCGGAGTCGGCATCACTGGGTGGCGAACCTCCGATGACTGCCACTTTCAGTGCCATTCCCAGCCATCGGTGGCCAGCAATCGAACACCACCCTTCAATCGGGTCCGTCACAACTCCGACGCTGAGGGTCTCGGTGCTTCCGGTGGCCAGCCGGGCCGTTCGTTGACCCGAGTCCAGTACGAGGTCATGGTCGCGATCGTCGTGGTTGGCCAGCCGAATCTCTAGTGTGTCCCCCGCTGGCACCTCGATCAGATCGGGGACGAAACGCATATCCTCGATCGTGACCTCCGCCATGGTCGTGTGACCGGTTGGAGTCACGGCAGCGCTGGCGGACCCGGCCTCGGGATCGGAGGGATTGGCTGCTCCCTGCTGGGCCCCCATGAGGTAGCCGATGGCAACAAGGACGACCGTGAGCGCAGACACCAGCACACCATCGCGAACCCTGGTCCTGGAGGTGGCCGGGCGGTGGTCGTCGGGCGAGGCTGCCACGATTTGGTCACCCCGCCCTCCGGTGCCATCACCGACAGCGTCTGCCCCCGACAGCCAGCCGAGTGTCGTCAGACTCACGACGCTCACCAGCACCGCAGCGGCACCTGCCAGGTGAAGGTCTGCCCATTCCGGGGGTGCCATCAGTAGGGCAGAGGTGACGCCGATTGCGGCGGTGAGGAGGATCATGCCCGCGGAAAGGACCGCCAGTGGGCGGGCCCCGCGCACCCCGGACCACTGTCGCCAGGCGTGGATCGCGAGCGCCCAGACCACCACCCCGGTCACCAACGCCACGCTGCGGTGGCCCACATGCAGCATTGTCTCGGCCCCAGAGCTGCCCGCCGGACAGAACGGAATGCTGGGGCACAGACCCTCGACCGCAGCGTCGACGATCAACGACCCTGAGGTAACGAGCAGTGCCACTGCCGCAACACCGGCCCACGCCAGCCGACGCAGCCGAGCACCGGCGACTTGGACCTTGGGGAGGAACACACAGAGCGCCGTGACCGTGGCCCCGGCCAGCAGCGAAAGGCCCCCGATGAGGTGCAGAGCCACCGTCGGCGACCCATTGCCGGCGAACACTGTGACGGCCCCGAGCAGTACCTGAACACCCAGCATGACCACCGTGAACATCGCTGGCCGAACCGCTGCCGGGCGTGAACGTCGATACCAGAACGCCAGGACTGCGGTTACCAGCACCAACAGTGAGACCACGGCTGCTAGATAGCGATGTCCCTGTTCCATCAAGGCGTGAAACTCCAGGATTGGCCCTGGCTGGCCGTAGCACAGTGGCCAGTCGGGGCACCCCATCCCCGATTCGCTGACGCGGACATGACTGCCAAAGACGATCAAGACGTAGGAGGCGATCGCCGCGGCCAACGGAAGCAGTCGAACTGCTCGTGGCCAGTCGCTGGAGCTTCCCCGTGTGAACAGTGATCTATTTGCCACAGGGATTGACTCTAGACTGTGACTAATTCGGCAGCTAACCGGCCTGCTGCGCCGTTGCGTCCGGGGCAACCGCGACCCCCGGGTGTCGGCAGGCGCCGCTGGCATGGTCTGCTGGGATGACCAGCAATAGGAGGTCGCCATGCAACAGACAGAGGTGACCCTGCACGGGCACAGAATGGTGTACCGAGTCGCGGGCGACCCCAACCTGCCCGTGCTGCTGATGATTCATGGGATCACCAGCAGCAGCGCCACCTGGGACCCGGTGATCCCGGCATTGGCAGAGCACGCGCACGTGATCGCGCCCGATCTGTTGGGCCATGGCGAGTCGGACAAGCCCCGCACCGACTACTCCCTTGGCGGGTTCGCTAGCGGCCTGCGCGACCTGCTGGAACACCTCGGCCACGATCGGGTCACCATCGTCGGGCACTCCCTCGGCGGCGGCGTGGCTCTGCAATTCGCCTATCAGTACAGCGAGTACTGCGAGCGGGTAGTGCTGGTGGATAGTGGCGGTCTCGGCCGCGAGGTGACCCCGGCGCTGCGGGCCGCCACCCTGCCCGGCGCCGAGTTCGTCCTGCCGGTGATCGCCAATCGCCGGGTCCGCGACGCTGGGGTGGCAGTCGGCCGCCTGCTTCGGCGAGTCCCGATTCGACCCCGGCCATCGGTGGCCGAGGTGGCACGCGGCTACGCGTCACTGGCAGACGGACCTGCCCGGACGGCGTTCGTGCACTCGCTGCGCAGTGTGGTCGAACCAGGTGGCCAGCGTGTCAGCGCAGCCGACCGGCTCTACCTCGGCGAGGGTCGCCCCACTCTGATTGTCTGGGGTGCGTTGGACACCCTCATCCCGGTCTCCCACGCCTATGCGGCTCACCAGGCGATCCCGGGCAGCCAATTGGAGATCTTCGAGCAGTCGCGGCATTTCCCGCACATGGATGAGCCGGCGCGATTCGCCAGGACTGTGTTGGGATTCCTGGAGTCCACTGACGGCGTCGCCATCGATCGGGCGATGCTGCGCGATCGGATTGCCAGCGGCGGACCGACTGCCCGCGCACCGCAACAGCAAGCAGCTCCCGTCGCAGGATGACCCACGGGCTGCCGGGCCGGACGCTAGGATCCCGCGTGTGAACAGCCGGGGTCGGGTGACGACGGTGCTGCTGACCGCTGCCGCACTCGGGGCGGCCGGGACCGGATGCAGCGGCCAGAGTCCCCCGACCGCAGCCTCCTCAGGCAGCGGACCAGCCACCACTTCCCCCGCAGCCCCGACCGGCGGACGCCAATCCCCTCCTCGGTCCCCCGTTGACGCGAGCCGCTCCCCCGGCCAGACCCCTGCCACCGTGACGATCGCCGCGGTCGGCGACATTGCCTGCGCCCCGGACGATTCGGACTTCAATGACGGCCGTGGTGACGGCGACCACTGCCGACAGGCCGCGACCGCGGAGGCAGCCGCCAGCCTCTCCCCCGATGCGGTTCTCACCCTCGGCGACAACCAGTACCAGGATGGTCGGCTGGACGCTTTCCGCGCATCCTTCGCGCAGTCCTGGGGGCGCTTTCTGAACGCAACCGACCCGGCCACCAATAGACTGTGGCCTGTCCCCGGGAACCACGAATACGGCAACGGTGACGCGGAGTTCGCGAAAGCCCCCGGCTACTGGGCCTACTTCAATGGCGGTACCGAAGAGTCACCGAACCCGTCCGGGGTGGCTGGCCGGAGCTACCAAGGGTGGTACAGCCGCTCGATCGGAAGTTGGCACGTGATCGCCCTGAATTCCGAATGCAACTCCGAAACTGGGGTGGAGTGCGGGCAGGGATCACCGCAGTACGAGTGGCTCCGGCAGGACCTCGCGGCGAACGAGTCGAAATGCACCCTCGCCTTTTGGCATCGACCACTGTTCACCAACGGCAAGCACAGCGGGTCCTCGGCCGTGCGGCCGCTCTGGGAGCTCCTCGAAAAGGCCGGGGCCGAAGTCGTCCTCAACGGCCACAATCACTCCTACGAGCGGTTCCCACCGCTGACGTCGGACGGTTCCGAAAACCCCAACGGCGTCCGGGAGTTCGTCGTGGGGATGGGCGGCAAGAGCCTGTACTCGGTCTCCGAAGGCGGAAATCCACAATCAGAGGCGCGCAACGACGACACCTTCGGAGTGCTGAAACTGCAACTGGCCTCGGCGGGGTACTCCTGGCAGTACATACCCGCGACCTTCGACGGCAATGGCACGTTCACCGACGCCGGTTCCGACGCCTGCCACTGACCGGAAGCCGCTGGGCATCGGGGAGATTTCCGCCGAGCCTGACTCACACCTGATTCCCGGCCATACTCGAAGCGAGACGCCGATCCCGGCGCCGGCGAGCCCGGGGGCAGACGGCCTGCCGTGGCACGATCGAAAGGGTCACAGGTGGCTGAGTCGGAGGCACCAACCGAGCCGATCGATCCCGTCGTGGTGATGGTGATCGATGACGATCCCAACGCCAATCTGCTCATCGGCGATCTGCTCGCCGAACCGGACCGGGAACTGGTGTTCGCCGCATCCGGAACGGAAGCGCTGCGGCTGCTGCGCAAGACCACACCTGCGGCGATCCTGCTCGATGTCAACCTCGGCGACATGACGGGGTTCGAGCTCGCCGGCCTGGTCCGGGCAAATCCTCGACTGGCAACGACACCCATCCTGTTCGTCACCGGGTACGCGTTCAATGACGACGCGATGTCGGCCGGGTACGACCTGGGGGCGGTGGACTACCTGTCGAAGCCGGTCGTACCGCAGATTCTGCAGTCAAAGGTCAACGTCTTCTGCACCCTCGCCCAACAGTTGAAGCAAATCGAACGGCAACGGGATCGGCTTCGGGCGATTGAACAGCAATTGTCGGAGGCCAACGCGAACTTGCAGTTGCTTGCCGCGACAGACCCACTCACCTCCCTGATGAATCGTCGGCAACTGATGAATTCGCTGGCGGCAGTCCGCGCCCACCAGCAGCGCTCCGGCCGCCATCACGGGGTGGCAGTGATCGATCTGGACGGATTCAAGACGATCAACGACACGCTGGGCCATGCGGCGGGTGATGAGGTCCTGGTGCTGGCTGCAGGCCGACTTCGCGGCATCGCGCGACCGTACGACCTGGTGGCCCGGCTCGGCGGTGACGAGTTCTGCGTCGTCGTGCAGGAGATCCAGGATGACGACGACCTCGCAAGTATGGGCGAGCGGATCCACGGGGCGCTCGCCGCCGACTACCAACTCAGTGACGGCCGATTCGTTGCGGCACCGGGCAGCGTCGGCCTCGCTCTGCACCTCGCGTCCCACAACGTCACGATCGACCAGATCCTGGCGGCGGCCGACCGGGCCATGTATGAGGCGAAGAAGGCGGGCTCCGGCCTGGTCATCTCCGGTGCGGAAGAGTCTGGCGAAGGCCGGCAGTCATGAGTTGGCTGGACAACCGGAAGATCCCGGTGAAGGTTGGCCTGGTGCTGGGCTGCACGCTGCTGCTGGGTGCCGCTGGCGGCGCGGTCGCGATCAGTGCGGTCGGCCGGGCCGAGCAACTGAATGACCAACTGACCGTGGCCACCTCCGACGTCCGCGAGTTGCGCGCGATGCAGTTGGCGGTGGAGAGCCTCGACGCCGCCCGCACCGACTACCTGACGACACTCAATCCCGTCTGGCGAGCACGCGCCAAGGAGGAGATCAACAGGATCGACCAGGCGATCTCGAATGTAATTGCGACTGATCCGACATCCCAGGACGCAGCGGTCTTCGCCTCGGTGCAGTCCTGGGTGGATGGGACCGTCGACCCTGCGCTCACGGCGGCCGACCGGGTGGCAACCGGCGAGGCGCCGCGTTCCGTCCTGCAGCCGTTCATCGCCGTCGCGCAGAATCCTGCAACTCATGACCAGCTCACGCAGGAACTCGACCAGTTCATCAACGTCGAACATGCACAGGGAATCAGAGATCGGATCTCGACAGAGCTCTCCGACGAGCTCACCACAACCCAGTACATCCTCTACGGCGTACTGCTGTTGATTGCGGCCAGCAGCACGATCCTGCTGGTCATCCTGGGGCGCAACCTGTCACGCCGGTTCAAGTTGCTGGAGGGCAGTGCCGACCTCATCGGCGCGGGCAAGCTCGACTCGCCGGTGACCGTCACTGGTCGAGACGAATTGGGTTCACTCGGCACGAAGATCGACGCGATGCGAACATCGCTCGCCGGCGCCAGGGACGCCCGGGATGCCGACGATCGGGTGCAGGAGACCCTGCTCGGGATCAGCCGCAGCATGCAGGGCGAGAGCGATGCCAGCACGGCTGACGACGAGGTACTCACGCTGCTGGCCATGTCCGCCGAGGCCCCTACCGCAGTGCTGTATGAGACGGCGCGGACTGACCAACAGACGCTGGTCCGGGTCGCGGCTGTCGGAGCCAGCGACGGTCACCGGGTTCCCGAGCGGATCGCATTCCTCGAGGGGCTGGTGGGCCAGGCAGCCGCAGATCAGCAGGCCAGGTTCATGGCGGCTCCAGCCGACTATCTGACTGTCGAGTCAGCTCTTGGCGCCGCGAAGCCCGCCCAGATTGCGGTGATCCCCTGCGTCGCAGGCGGAAAGACCCTGGGCGTTTTGGAGGTCGCCACATTCGGGACCTTCGAGGCCGAAGCCCGCGAAGTGCTGACCCAGTCGGCGGACCTGATCGGACTGCACCTGGCCGTCCGCCACGCTCAGCAACGGACCCTTGAACTCCTCGAGGAGGCACAGGCGCAGTCCGAGGAACTCCAGGCCCAGGCAGAGGAGCTGCAGTCTCAGACGGAGGAACTGGAGTCGCAGTCACGGGAGTTGGAGGACGCCAATGTAGGCCTGGAGGAGGGGGCCGCGCTGATGGAGGAACAGCAGGCCGCCCTCGCCGAGCGCAATGTGGCACTTGAGCAGGCGCACCAGGATCTGCTGCTCCGCACCGAGATCGTGGACCAGGCCTCGGCCTACAAGTCGGCCTTCCTGGCCAAGATGTCGCACGAATTGCGTACTCCGTTGAACAGCGTGCTCATCCTCAGCGAGCGGCTCGTGAAGAGTCCGGAGTCGCTTCCGGTGGAGCGTCGGGTGGAATTCGCGGCCACCATCAACGCCTGCGGCAAGGACTTGCTGGCGTTGATCAACGATGTCCTCGACCTGTCAAAGGTGGAGGCGGGGAAGATCGACATTGCTGCCGAACAGGTGCCGATCGAGGCCGTCTGCGCAGCGCTGAACCGCCAGTTCCGACCCCTTGCCGAGGAGAAGGGACTCCAGCTGGGGATCAGCGTCAGTCCGGGTACGCCGGATTCGATCGTGTCAGATCGGCTACGAGTCGAGCAGATCCTGAAGAACCTGCTGTCCAATGCGGTGAAGTTCACGATCGTGGGATCAGTGGACCTGACGGTCGCGGTCAGTGGCGAATTCGTCTCCTTCACAGTTGCTGACACCGGGTCCGGGATCGCCGAGGAAAACCTCGCCGCGGTGTTCGAACCGTTCAAACAACTGGGTAACGCCCGCGGCCACACCACCGCCGGTACGGGACTGGGACTGTCGATCGCGCAGGAACTGGCACGGAAGATGGGCGGCGACCTCGTCGTCCGAAGCGAGCAGGGGGTCGGTTCGCAGTTCGAATTAACGCTGCCTATCGCAGGCCCTCCTGCCGCATCGACAGACAGCGGCCAGATGGCCACGGCTGCTCCACCTGCTGCTGACGGACCAGCTGGGAGCGGATCGGCGTTTCTCCACCCGCCAGCAGCGGCCGCAAGTGTAGAGATGCCTGTGCCAACCCCCGTGACCGAAGTCCGACCCGGCGCTGAAAGTCAGACTCAGCCGGAGACAGTCGATCCAGCTGGCTCGGTTCTTTTGATCATTGAGGATGACCCGTTGTTCGCCTCGCTGATCGCGGACGAGGCGCGTGCTCTGGGGTTCCACACCGAGATCGCGGGCAGCGGCCAGCAGGCGCTGGAATTCCTCGCGGCACGCGCCCCCGATGCGATCACGCTCGACCTCGGTTTGCCGGACATGGACGGTTGGGTACTCCTCGATCGGATTCGACACGACCAGCAGACCCGGCACACGCCGGTGCAGATAATCTCCGGTTCAGAGTCCGCGCTGGCAGCGCTGGGCGTCAATGGCACCCTCATCAAGCCGGCTGCGGCGGCCGACATCGCCGGGGTGCTGCACAGGTTCACCCAGATGCTGGCAGGTCAGCCGCGGCGGGTGGTAGTCGTGGAGTCGGACCCCGATGAGGCGACCGCCGTTTCGTCACTACTGCGCGGCGGCGACCTTGACGTGCAGGTGTTCACCGATGTGACGACAGCTCTGCCCGCGATAAGGGAACGAGGATTCGACGCAGTCGTGGTGGACCTGGCGACCGCGGGTGACGATGGTCAGTCCGTGCTGCGGGCACTGCGTGAGGAACCGCTCAGCCAGTCCCTGCCGTTGATCGTGTTCTACGACCCGGACGAAAGCACCGGCGGGCTGGCGGAGTTGAAACATGTGGCGAGCGCAGTGATCGCCAAGGATCAAAGTGCCCATGCCCGACTCATCGACGAGACGATTCGGTTCCTGCATCGAGTCTCGACCGATCTGCCTGCCGAGCAGCAGCAGATGGTGGCCGCGCTCTACGAACGGGACCCCGACCTGGCCGGCCGGGTGGTGCTGGTTGTCGACGACGATCCACGGAATGTCTTCTCTCTTGCAACGATCCTGGAGCAACACGAGATGGAGGTCCTGGACGCCGAGGATGGCCAGCAGGCACTGGCCGTGCTCGCCGAACGTGGTGACGTGGAACTTGTACTGATGGACGTAATGATGCCGGTGATGGATGGGCTGGAGGCCACCCGGCGAATCCGGTCCAACCCCGCGACGGCGCAACTTCCGGTGATCAGCGTGACCGCCTTGGCCATGCCGGAGGACCGGGCCCGGAGCCTGGCCTCGGGGGCCTCGGACTACCTGACGAAGCCAATCGATGCCGAACAGTTGGTGTCCCTGATCCGGGTGTGGCTCGGTGCTCGAACCCGCTGAACTCGACGGCGCGGTCGATCACGTGCTGGCTGCCGTGCTGGCCACCCGCGGCGCCGACTTCAACAATTACCAACGCCCGTTCGTGATCCGGCGACTCCGGCGCGTCGCCGACCGCCACCGGATGAACGGCGGCGTCACAGAGTTGGCCGCGCGGGTCGGGGAGAACCCGCTGCTGGTCGATGATGTCATCGACTCCCTGAGCCTGGGTTTCACCCACCTGTTCCGAGATCCAGGCATGTGGGCCACACTGCGTTCGGACGTGCTGCCGGCCTTCGACTCCCGCACCCTGGTCCGCGCCTGGGTGGCGGGTGCGGCCACCGGCGAGGAGGCCTACTCGTTGGCCATCACCCTCGTCGAGAGCGGGTTGTCACCACAGCGGTTCCGGATCTACGCAACCGACATCAACGAGCAGTCCCTCGCCCAGGCGCGCGCCGGTTTCGTCGCTCCGGACCGTATCTCAGCCGGAAACCATGACTACCTCGCAAGCGGCGGCACCGCAGCCCTGGCCGACTACTTCCCAATCTCCGGCGGCGGGTCGACCGGCGAGGAACCCCTGTTCGACCGGACGCTCAGCGAGCGCATCGTTTTCGCCCGGCACAACCTCGCATCCGATGCCAGCTTCAATTCGTTCGATCTCATTTTGTGTCGCAATGTGCTGATCTACTTCAACGCCGAACTGCACGCCCGGGTGCACGAGATTCTGTTCGAGTCGCTGGTCCCAGGCGGCGTGCTTGGGCTCGGCTCTCGGGAGTCCTCTCGCGGTTCGGCGCATGCCCGACAACTGGACACGATCGACCAGCGCTCCCGGCTCTATCGGCGGAAGTGGTGACCACCCGGGCAGAGGCCGACGGGGTGGTCGTCATCGGCGGCAGCGCTGGCTCGATGGGTCAGGTGGAAGCGATTCTGACCAAGCTTCCGCCGTTGCTGGCAATTCCGGTGGTGTTCATCCTGCACCGCGGGATGGACGTCCGGGCCGGCGCCGCACTGGCCCATCGACTGGGTCGGGTGGGTCGGCTGGAGGTTGTCGAGGTTGAGGACCTGACCTACTACCGACCGGATCAGGTCTACCTGGCCCCCCCGGGGTACCACACGCTGATCGGCCGCAGTGGGCCGACGCTGTCGTCGGAACCGCGCCAGAGCTACAGCATTCCGTCGATCGATTCCGCCTTCGAAAGCGCCGCCGACGCCTTCGGTTCCGCTGCCACCGTGGTGGGGCTCAGCTGTGCGAACAACGACGGGTTGGCGGGCGCTCGACAGGTGTTGGCCGCGGGTGGCCGGGTGCTCGCGGTCGACCCGGCGCTTGTCTCGCAGCCGGTGCTCGTGCGGGCACTGGCGACAGAGCCAGGGGTGGAGTTCGCCGATCCGCTCGGCCTGGCCGCCAGGGTCGCCGGAGCTACCTCCGGCGGTTCGGCCGGAGCGTCCACAGCACCGTCATGATGCCGGTGTCGACACCGTCGCGGTCACGGATCGTGACCACCACCTCAAATTCCGGCCGGCTGCCGGCGGCCAGTTCGGCGAGTACGTCCGCAGGGTCACTGGCCATCGTGGCCTCTGCAGTAACGTCACCCATCGCCACCTTCAGGTAGCGGATCGTCGCCTCCACCGCCAGCGGCGTCGCCTCGGCAAGGCGATCCCCGAAATTCGTCAGCACCAGGGCACCGGATGCGGACTCGGCCAGCGTGAACATCGCGCCGGCGTGGGGGCCACCGATGTGATTGTGATATTCCGCACTGTCGGGCAACCGGAGCAGACACCGTTGCGATTCCAGCTCCAGAAACTTAATGTTCAGCGTTCCCATCATGGGGACGGCGGTCGGCATACTCGTGCGCACTGTCTCGAAATCGATGGCCATGCCCACCAGCGTATTCCGCGGCTGTGCGCTAGCGTCCCGCTGTGGCTCGGTTCGCGATCTTCGACATCGATGGTGTCCTGGCCGACGTGCGCCACAGACTGTCTGCCATCCGTACCACCCCGAAGGACTGGGAGCAGTTCTTCGCTCTTGCCCCGGACGACCCGCTGCTGGCGCAGGGGCGCGACCTGATCGACGAGCAGCTGTCGCTCGGACGGCACGTCGTCTATTCGACCGGACGACCGGAGCGATGCCGGGCCGCGACGTCGGCGTGGCTCACGGCCCAGGGTCTGCCTGCAGCCCAACTGTTCATGCGCCCGGACCGCGACCGTCGACCCGGCCGTCTGACGAAGCTGGCGGTCGCCCGGCGGCTCCGCGACCGAGCCGGCGTGGACCTCATCGTGGACGACGACCCGGTGGTCGTGGACGCCCTGCGGGCGGACGGCTTCGAGGTTCTCCATGCCACCTGGATGGGTGAGCCCGACGAAGCAGACGAAGCGGACCAACTACGGGCAGCGCAGCAACTCCTCTTCGACCTGCAGGCCGACGGCTACACCTGAGCTGCCGAGCGGTTCGACGGGTCAGTGCCCGGCGTCGGCCCAGGTGCGCCCGGTGCCGATGGAGACCTCCAACGGCACGTCGAGCGGATAGGCGGCCCCCATTTCGCGGCGGACGATCTCGGCGACGTCGTCGGCTTCCCTGGGTGCCACCTCCAACACCAGTTCGTCGTGGACCTGCAGCAGTTGTCGCGATCGCAACCCGGCCGCCGCCAACGCGGCATGGACCCGCAGCATCGCCACTTTCACCAGGTCCGCTGCCGATCCCTGGATGGGCGCGTTTAACGCCATCCGCTCGGCCATCTGTCGCCGCTGCCAGTTGTCGCTGTTCAGATCGGGCAGGTAGCGTCGACGCCCCATCACGGTCTCGGTCCAGCCGGTCGCGCGGGCCCGTTCGACCACTGCCGCCAGGTAGTCGCGCACTCCCCCGAACCGCAGAAAGTATTCGTCCATCAGCGCCTGCGCCTCAGTCCGGGAGATCCCCAGTTGCGCGGCGAGTCCGAACGCGGAGAGTCCGTAAGCCAGGCCGTAGGACATCGCCTTGATTCGTCGTCGCTGCTCGGCGTCGATTTCGGTCGCCGGCACGCCGAACACCCGGGAGCCGACAGTGGTGTGCAGGTCCTCGCCCTGCCGGAAGGCGTCGATCAGACCCTCGTCACCTGAGAGATGCGCCATGATCCGCATCTCGATTTGGCTGTAGTCGGCGGTGAGAAGCGTCTCGTAACCTTCGCCGACCACGAAGCCGGCCCTGATCTGGCGGCCTTCGGCGGTTCGGATCGGGATGTTCTGCAAGTTGGGGTCGGTGCTCGAGAGTCGACCGGTGGCCGCCACCATCTGGTTGAAGGTGGTGTGGATGCGACTCCCGGCGTCGATCAGCGGGAGCAAACCAGCCACCGTCTGTCGCAACTTCGACACGTCGCGGTACCGCAGAATCGCCTCCAACAGCGGATCGCCGGTGCGGGTGAAGAGGTCGTTGAGGGCATCGGCGTCGGTGGTGTAGCCGGTCTTGATCTTCTTGGTCTTGGGCAGCTGCCGTTCGCCGAACAGGATCTCCTGCAGTTGTTTCGGGGAGCCGAGGTTGAATTCGCGGCCGGCCAGATCGTGTGCGCTGGCCTCGGCTTCACGCTGGGACGCGGCATAGGTCGCCTCGAGCTCGGTCAGGTAGACCCGATCGGCGGCGATACCGTCGCGTTCCATCTCCGCCAACACGGCCAACACCGGCAACTCCACCTCCCGGAGTAGCTCCAGGCTGTCCCGTTCCGCCAGTTGCCCGGAGAACTCCGCCTCGAGCGGCAGCAGCGCGGCGGCCTCCTGCGCCCGCGGCAACACGGTGGACTCCTGATCGAGCCCTGCCAGCGACAGCTGTCCGGCGTCGTCGGTGGGCGGGGTCAGGTCGATACCGCAGAACCGCGCGACCAGGTCGGCGATCTCGAAGGTGCGCTGACCGGGGAGCAGAAGGTACGCGGCCAGTGCCGTGTCCATCACGAGTCCACGGACCTGCCACCCGCGGGCCAGTAGCGCCAGCAGCGGACCTTTGGCGTCGTGCATCACCTTCTCGGCGTCAGGGTCGGCAAGCCAGCCGGCCAGCGCGTCGGTGTCTGCCTCAGACGCCTCCCGCAGGTCCACAGCCAGCACGTCGGCTCCTGCCGCGGCCAGACTGAGCGAGTCCACCTCACCTGTGCCCCGACCCCAGCGACCCGCCACCACCAGTCCCACCGGACCGCCTCCGTGCGCGGCCAGCCATGCGGGAACCGGCTCCGAGCTCAGCGTGACCTCAATCGTGCGATCAGTGGTGGTGGAGTCCTCGTCGCTGAAGTAGTCGATCAGTCGGCCGCGCAGGACCTGGAACTCGAGGGCATCGAACACCTCGTGGACCGAGTCCCGATCGAAGCCGTGCCATTCCAGTTCTGCGACCGACAGGTCCAGCGGCACATCACGCACCAACTCGGTCAACTGCCTATTGGTGAGCACCTGGCCAAGGTGCTCACGCAGCGAGTCCCCGACCTTGCCGGGCACCTCCTCCGCGCGCGCGACGAGGCCGTCGAGCCCGCCATAGGTGGTGATCCACTTGGTCGCTGTCTTCTCCCCCACGCCGGGGATCCCGGGCAGATTGTCGGATTTGTCGCCACGAAGAGCCGCGAAGTCGGCATAGCGCTCAGGGGCCAGGCCGTACTTGGCCGTCACGGCGGCCGGGTCCATCCGGGCAAGCTCCGACACGCCCCGGACCGGGTACAGCACCGTCACGTTCTCGTCGATGAGCTGAAACGCATCCCGATCCCCGGTCACCACCAATACCTCAAAATCGGCGTTCTCGGCCTCCGTGGCGAGGGTCGCGATTATGTCGTCAGCCTCGAATCCATCGACGGCCAATGACGGGATACCAAGGGCCGTCAGCACATTCTTGGTCAGTTCCACCTGGCCGGCAAACTCGGCGGGCGAGGCGGACCGGGTGGCCTTGTAGGCGGGAAAGGCCTCGGTGCGGAAGGTCACCCGGGAGACGTCGAAGGCGACCGCGACGTGAGTCGGCCGCTCGTCCCGGAGGACGTTGATGAGCATCGAGGTGAACCCGTAGACGGCGTTGGTGGCCTGGCCGGTGGTGGTTGAGAAGTTCTCCACCGGGAGCGCGTAGAAGGCTCGGTAGGCCAGCGAGTGGCCGTCCAGGAGAAGGAGACGGCGGTGTATCGCCTCGGGCTGACTCGGCGCGGGGTTCACCTGCCCGATCCTAGGGGGTGGCGGTCGCAGGGGTCAGCCACCGCACTGTCGACCAGCCAGCGCCGCTGCTGCCCCAGCGCGAAGTATGGTCCGGGGTCGGGGGTCGGGGGTTCGGGGAGGATTCGTGCAGCGGTTAGCGCTAGCGATGATCTTGGAAGCCGGGCACGCGTGCAAACCTCAGGTTTCATCATTTGGCCGACCCTTTACTGCCACATGTCATCAGTAGTTGGGTCCGCCCGAAAACGTCTCATCGCTGGGTTTCGGTCGCTTGAGGTTTCGGACACGCGATTGGGCGCCCGGTTCCCCCACAACCCCGTCCTCCATATTGAGGCCTGAAACGCGCGACCGTAATTGCTCGTTTGCGTGCAGCTTGTGATCAAGGTCGGTTAGACCGTTACCGATCAGTTTGTCGCCGGTCAGCTTCGCCTCGTTTGAGTTAGCCGCTTGGGCTGATGACCTGAATTCCGCCGAGGGCCTGCGATGGTGCGCGGGCAAGACGGTTGTCGCCGGTGACGAGCGGAGCGGTTAGCTGCTGAGCCAGGACGACGTAAACAGCGTCCGCAACGGTGATGTTGGCGCGAATCGCCCACGCCGCAGGAAGGAGCGTCTTGACTTGGGCACGATTGGCCCGCAGCGTGATCAGTTCGGTGAATGCCTCGCCTGCGTTGGTCGTGGTGATCGCACCGTTGCGTTGCATCCGCCGAAAGACGCCAGCAATTTCGATGTAGAAATGTTCAGGCACCCACACGTCGTCAGTTGCGACGCGGGATTTGAGTTGCTGGCCTGTGACGGTGTTCAGGATGATTTCGACGGCTGCCGAAGCGTCGAGGACAACCGGGCTCACACTTCACCGGCCTCCCTGGCCTCATCCAGATAAAGCGCGGCGGGCTTGGGCAATGTGACTGGCGCCTTCACCCCGACAAGAGCCAGCCATTCGGTGAACGGGACGAGCTTGTCCGCGTTCGGATCATCAATGACTACGACGATGCTCGGCTCGTCAGGCTGCGCACTCATACCAAGGACTCTACGCCGAAAGCTGCCTCGCCGGCGGGTGGCCTAATGCCTGGCCAGATGGTGCTCTTGGACAGGCTCACCGCGATCTCCTGCTCGCTGCCGTGGTTCGGCGTTTCGACTTCTGGCCGACCGATTGGTCGGTGCGGATGTTGCGGTGGATGGTTATCGGGATGACGTCGAAGTGTGTGCGATCTCAGCCAGGCTGAATTTTCGTGAGTCGTACATGCGTTGGGCTTTGTCGATCACCTCAGGTGTCACTTTGGGCTTGCGCCCGCCAGTGCGGCCCCGGGCGCGAGCCAAACCGGCGAGAATTGACACCGGCAACATCCACGCGACGCCGTCCGGGATTCGGCCAACGAGGCTCGTCGACCTGTGCCCGACCCACATCGCGGTGTCTAGGGTCTCGGAGCCGTCCCTCGAGTCGCGATTAGGGTGGCATCATGAGCGAACCACCAACCTGGCCCGTCGACCTTCCGAGTCCCGCCGAGGCCGCCCGCGGGATGAACGACATGTCGGTCGACTCATTGGTCGAGAAGATGGGGATTCAGTATGTACACGTCTCCCCGGATCTGGTGACGGCGACCATGCCGGTCGCGGGCAACACGCAGCCTTACGGACTGCTCCACGGTGGCGCTTCGGCGGTGCTGGCCGAGACGGTCGGTTCGGTGGCGGCAGCCATGCACGCCGGACCTGACCGGATAGTGATGGGCATCGAGTTGAACGCCAGCCACCACCGCGGCGCCCGCGAAGGGCACGTGCACGCGGCCGCGACGCCGCTCTCCCGGGGGCGGACGCTGGCCAGCTACGAGATCAAGATCACCGACGACGCGGGTCGGCCAGTCTGCACCGCTCGACTAACCTGTCTATTGCGGGACGCCTAGCAAGCGCGCACTACCCGCACCACCAGAACCACTCGCACGACCCGGCTGTCTCGCCCGCAGATTGTCCGGCCCACGATCGATTCAGCAACACGGACGAGGAGACCGGCAGCCTTGGCAATGCCCCCCTTGCTCCGCGCCATGCGACCGCACCAGTGGACTAAGAACGTCCTGGTGGCCGCGGTGCCGCTGGCTGCGGGCCAACTTCTCGCCCCGACGATTCTGCTGCAGACAGTGGCCGCGTTCATCGTGTTCTGTCTGGCAGCCAGTGCCACGTATCTGATCAACGACATGGTCGACGCCGAGGCGGACCGCGCCCATCCGACCAAATACACCCGGCCGATCGCCGCCGGCGAACTCGCGCCGCGGGCAGCCCTGATTGCCGCTGCGGTGCTCATCGTCGTCGGCGAGTTGATCGCTCTGCTGGTCGCACCTGAACTGGCCGTGGTGCTGGCCGCCTACGTGATCGTGACCCTGTCCTACTCCCTGTGGCTCAAACACGAGCCGGTCATCGAGATGGCCTTCCTTGCCCTCGGGTTCCTGTTGCGCGCCATCGCGGGTGCCGCAGCCACCGGGATCGCGGTGTCGAGTTGGTTCCTCATCGTGGCGGGCTTCGGTTCGCTGTTCATGGCCGCAGGGAAGCGATCCAGTGAACTCAATGTGGCGCTCGCGGCATCGGAGGGAGCACCCAAAACCACCCGCCGGGTGCTCACCGGCTACACCCCCGGCTATCTCCGATTCGTCTGGGCGACGGCCGCCTCTGTGACGATCACGGCCTACTGTCTGTGGGCATTCGAAGTCGCCGTGGTGCAGTCAACCTTGCCCTGGGCGAAGCTCAGCATCATCCCGTTCGTGCTGGCGATCATGCGCTACGCGGTGGACATCGACCGGGACACCGCCGAGGCGCCGGATCGCGTTGTACTTTCTGACCGCACGCTGCTCGGCATGGGCGTGTTGTGGGTCGTCACCTTTGGACTAGGCGCGTTGGGGGTCTGACAGCAATGGTCATCATGAAAGAGGAACTGCTCGCGGGGTGGGGTCGCACCTCCCCCAGCACGTCAACGGTCGCATCGCTGCTGCCCGGGGATAGCGCTGCAGCCGTGCTGACCGCGGCCGGTCCCCGCGGGGCGCTTGCCCGCGGACTGGGCCGCGCCTACGGGGATGCCGCGCAGAACGGCGGTGGGCTGGTGATTCGTCCCGCCGGCGGCACGATCATGCTGGACGCCGCAGCGGGTACGTTGACCGCTGATGCCGGTACCAGCCTGGATGAAATCCTGCGCAGAGTTGTCCCGCACGGCTGGTTCGTGCCAGTTACTCCGGGTACCCGGTATGTCACCGTCGGGGGCGCAATCGCCGCCGATATCCACGGCAAGAACCATCACCGGGTAGGCACCTTCGGCGCCCACGTGACGTCGATGGACGTCCTGCTGGCCAGCGGCCAGCTGCGGACCGTCACCCCGACCGCCGCGGACCCGGCCGACCGTGAGTTGTTCGCCGCCACCGTCGGCGGGATGGGCCTGACCGGCATCATCCTCACCGCCACCATCGCGATGCTGCCGATCGAGACCTCGCTGATCTCAGTGGACACTCAGCGGTGCACCGATCTGGACGACCTGATGGCCCAGATGGTTCGCGCGGATGAGGAATACACCTACTCGGTGGCCTGGATCGACTCGGTCGCCAAGGGTGCCAGGTTTGGCCGGGGGGTGCTCACCAGCGGCGAACACGCACGCCTCGACCAGCTCCCTGCGGGCAAGGCCGGCGATCCGTTGGCCTACGACCCCTCGATGCTGGCCACGGCACCGTCGATGGTGCCCGGTGGCTTGTTGAACAAGCTGACCGTCGGGGCGTTCAACGAGGCGTGGTTCCGGAAGGCGCCGAAGCATCGCACCGATGAGCTTCAAAGCATTGCGGCCTTCTTCCATCCGCTGGATGGGGTGTCGGAATGGAACCGGGTCTACGGACCCGGGGGCTTCCTGCAGTATCAGTTCGCGGTGCCGGATGACCAGTCGTGGTTGGTCGGGCACGCGCTGACGGAATTGCAGCGGATCGGCGTGCCATCCTTCCTGAGCGTGCTAAAGCGGTTCGGGCCCGAGAATGACTTCTACCTGAGTTTCCCCCGCGCCGGCTGGACGCTGGCGTTGGACATCCCCGCCGGCATCCCCGGCCTCGGCGACACGCTGGACGTACTAGACGCGGCGGTCATCGACTCCGGCGGTCGGCTCTACCTTGCCAAGGACTCCCGGGCAAGCAGTCGCACCATCGCGGCCGGCTACCCGCAACTCGCTGAATTCCAGCGGGCCCGCGCGGCGGTCGACCCCAACCACCTGTTCTCGTCAGATCTGAGTCGGAGGCTCCAGCTGTGATCAACGCAGTCAAACAACCCCAATCTGTGCTTCTCCTGGGCGGAACGTCCGAGATCGGGCTGGCCATCCTGGCCGCCCTACCGACCGAGCGTCTCAGCCGGGTGATCCTGGCGGGTCGTCCCGGTGACCGCCTCGAGGCAGCGAAGGCCGCGACCCAGGCAGCGATGCCGATGTCGACGGTGGAGACGGTCTCCTTCGTCGCGGAGGACTTCAGTGGCCACGAGCAGGCGTTGGCCGAGGTGTTCGACGGTGGCGATGTTGATGTCGCAATCGTCGCCTTTGGGGTGCTCGGCGACCAGGCGGCTATCAATGACGACCCAAACCTTGCGGTACCGGTGATGCTCACGAACTACGTGGGAGCCGGTAGTGCGACCCTGCACCTGGCTGCACTGATGGGCAAGCAGGGCCATGGATCGTTGATCGTGCTGTCGTCGGTTGCTGGCGACCGTGCTCGCGCCAGCAACTTCGTCTACGGATCCACCAAGGCTGGCCTGGATTCCCTCTGCCAGGGGCTCGGCGACTCACTCGTGGATACCGGCGTCGAAGTTCTGGTGGTGCGGCCAGGGTTCGTCCGGACCAGGATGACCGAGGGTCTCGAGGAGGCACCGTTCTCGACCACCGCCGACGAAGTCGCCCAGGACACTGTGAAGGCCTGGCGGGCAGGCAAGCCGGTGGTCTACTCGCCGCCCGTGCTGCGTGCAGTGATGGGGACGATGAAGGCGCTCCCCCGCCCGGTTTTCCGCAAGGTGAGCGCCCGCGGCTGAACCAGCCACCTCGGTCGGGGTTGATCGGGACGTCCGGTATTTGTCACGGGCGTGTCGGTGCGGCTACCTGCGCATTGTCCGACCCCCGCACTATGCTCTCCAACGCGCGACTGACACTGTCGCGCGTGTCGGCGGGAGGAGCACCCGGTGCGAGCACGCATCGCCGCGGTCGTGGGCGCCCTGCTGGCTGCCCTCTGTGTCCTGGTGGGTGCGGCCCCGGCGATGGCGGCCGACGAGCCCACCGCACTCAAGGGCCTCATCATCGGCCCGGACAAGCAGCCGGTGGCTGGTGTGAAAATCACGGTGACCAACGCCGAGGACCTCACCGTCAACGGTAAGACCACCGTCGAGGGCGCCTTCACAAAGACCGTCAGCACCAACAAGGTGGGGGTCTGGGAAGTCCCATTGCCGACCGGCGGCGAATACACCGTGAGCCTCGATCAGCAGACCCTGCCGCCGGGGGTAAGCCTGCGCAACACCAGCCAATCCAGCCGGACCGTGGATGTCTTCACCGGTCGAACCTCATCGGTGCTATTCCCCACCTCCAGCGGAACCGGTCCAGACGAAGGCGACCAGCCCTCGTCCAATCAGGCGCTGCAGCTCACCGTCGACGGCCTGCTATTCGGCCTGATCATCGCGTTGGCAGCTATCGGACTCTCCCTGGTCTACGGCACGACCGGCCTCACGAACTTCTCCCACGGCGAGTTGATCACCCTCGGCGCGTTGGCGGCGTACTTCTTCAACAACATCCTGGGTTGGCCGTTCGTGTTCGCCGCTGCAGCGGCGGTTGTGGTCTGTGGAATCGCCGGTGCCCTGCAGGACCGACTGCTGTGGCGCAACCTGCGCCGCCGGGGCACCGGCCTGATTGCGATGCTGGTGGTCTCGATCGGTTTCGGCATCCTGGTGCGGTACGTCTACCTGTTCTTCTTCGGCGGCTCGACTCGACAATACGCGTCCTTCAGTGGCCAGCCGGGAATCGAGCTGGGCCCGATCGTGATCACCCCGAAGGCTGCGGTCGGTGCCGTGGTGGCACTGCTGTTCCTGCTTGCGACCGCCTATTGGTTGCTGCGCACCAAGAGCGGCAAGGCGAGTCGCGCGATCTCCGACAATCCGGCGCTGGCGAGCGCCTCCGGGATCGACGTCGAGCGGGTCATCAACCAGGTGTGGATCCTCGGCGCCGGGCTCGCCGCGCTGGCCGGCATCCTCTACAGCCTGAGCAACGGCGTGAACTGGCTGGAGGGCTTCTCGATGCTGCTCCTCGTGTTCGCCGGCGTCACCCTGGGAGGACTCGGCACAGCCTTCGGGGCATTGGTGGGCTCGCTGATCGTGGGACTGATGATTCAGCTATCCACCCTGTTCGTTCCGCCCGAGTTGAAGAACGTGGGCGCACTGGTCATTCTCATTCTCATCCTCCTCGTCAGACCGCAGGGCATCCTCGGTCGACGCGAGCGGGTCGGGTAGAGGGGGCGCGGACATGGACTGGGGAAACATCTTCAGCCAGGCCATCACCCAGGGCTTGGGTGTGCAGGCGGTGATCTTCGCGCTGGCTGCGATCGGCCTGAACGTGCACTTCGGGTATACAGGCCTGCTCAACTTCGGGCAGGCAGGCTTCCTCGCGGTTGCCGCCTATGGCCTCGGCGTCACCATCGTCTTCCTCGGGTTGCCGCTCTGGATCGGCATCATCGTCGGCATCGTCGCCGCCGTGCTGTTGGCGCTGCTGCTCGGTCTGCCGACGCTCCGACTGCGGGCCGACTACCTGGCGATCGTCACCATCGCCGCAGCCGAGATCATCCGGTTGTTGGTGCGCTCGGTGACCTTCCGGGAGATCTTCGGTGGGTCCGACGGCCTCAACAAGTTCGCCGACGAGTTCTACGAATTGTCGCCGTATTCGCAGCCGCTGAAAATGGGTCCGATCGACCTCAGCGCGAACGATCTGTGGGTCGTCACCATCGGCTGGCTGCTGGTGGCTGCCTGCTGCGTTCTCGTGTTCCTGCTGATGCGTGCCCCGTGGGGTCGCGTGATCAAGGCAATCCGGGAAGACGAGGACGCGGTCCGCAGCCTCGGCAAGAACGTCTACTTCTACAAGATGCAATCGCTGATCTTGGGCGGCGTGCTCGGCTGCTTCGGTGGCTTCGTCGCCGCGGTCGCGTTCCAGTCGGTGCAACCGGACTTCTTCGCCACCGACCTGACCTTCTTTGCCTACGCGGTGCTGATCCTGGGTGGTGCCGGCCGGGTGCTCGGGCCGGTGCTCGGCGCAATCGTGTTCTGGTTCCTGCTGGTGTTCATCGACGGCGCGTTGGCCGGGGCTGTGCAGGATGGCACCATCAGCTTCATCCGCAGCGACCAGGTCGGTCAGGTGCGCTACTGGATCCTCGGGGCCTCGCTGATGCTGCTGATGATCTATCGGCCGCAAGGGATCCTCGGCGACAAGAAGGAGTTGGCGCTCGATGCCCGATAGCCCCGTGCCGGTGTCGCCGCGCGCGTCTGCGGCTGACGCTGCTGCTCCTGCGGTCGGCACGCCCCTGCCCGGCAGCCCGGTCGCACCCGGTGAGTTGCCGGCCGGCAAACGACGCGCGATGGTGGCCCTCGCGGGGGTCGCGCACGAGCCGGGCGTCGCCAAGCCCGACGCCATCCTGATCGCCGACGGCGTCGTCCGCCGATTCGGCGGGTTGGTCGCGGTCGACGTCGAGCACGTCGAGATCCAGCGCGGCGCCATCACCGCCCTGGTCGGACCCAACGGCGCCGGTAAGACCACCTTCTTCAACCTGCTGACCGGCTTCGACCAGCCGCAGGAGGGCCAGTGGCGTTTCAACAACATCGAACTCGCCGGGAAGCCCGCCTACAAGGTGGCGCGGTTGGGAATGGTGCGCACCTTCCAGTTGACCAAGGCCCTTAGCCGCCTGAAGGTGATCGACAACATGTGCCTTGGCGCCACCGGCCAGACCGGTGAGCGATTTCTGGCCGCCCTCATCCCGGCGTTCTGGCGTTCCCAGGAGTCGTCGATCGAGGCCAAGGCCGACGGTCTGCTCACCCGGTTCCAGCTCGACGCCAAGCGGACAGACTTCGCCGGGTCCCTCTCTGGCGGCCAGCGGAAACTGCTGGAGATGGCCCGGGCGCTGATGAGCGACCCCGATCTGGTGATGCTCGACGAGCCGATGGCCGGGGTCAATCCGGCCCTCACCCAGTCGCTGCTGGGTCACATCAAGGATCTGCGCGAGCAGGGTATGTCGGTGGTCTTCGTCGAGCACGACATGGACGTAGTCCGTGACATCAGTGACTGGGTGATCGTGATGGGTCAGGGTCGGGTGATCGCCGAGGGGCCACCCGAGGCGGTGATGGCCAATCCGGCGGTCATCGAGGCCTACCTCGGCGCCCACCACGACAAGGCGCTGACTGCGACTGGTGAAGCGCTGAGCTACACGGAGATGGAGTAGCCATGGTGGAGGTCTCCCCCGACGACGCCGGGGAGTTCGAGCGCGAAATCGATCTGGACGCAGCGCAACGCGGCGGTCACCATCACGCTTCCACCGCGCACCAGGACCGCGGCGCCCACCTGAACGCCGCCTCCGGCGCGGTGGTCCGGATGGACGAGGTCGTCGCCGGCTACATCCCCGGTGTGAACATCGTCAACGGGGCCGACCTGTACGCCCAGCAGGGCGAGTTGGTCGGGATCATCGGACCCAACGGCGCCGGGAAGTCCACCCTGCTGAAGGCGCTGTTCGGGCTCGTCAAAGTGAGTGCCGGCAAGGTCACCCTAGGCGGTGACGACATCACCAACATGCGGGCCGACCAGTTGGTGCAGCGCGGTATCGGCTTCGTCCCGCAGACCAACAACGTCTTCCCGTCGTTGACGATCGAGGAAAACCTGCAGATGGGCTGCTACCAGCGACCCAAGGTGTTTACTGAGCGGTTCGAGTTCGTGTCGGGACTGTTCCCGGCATTGTCCGACCGTCGCAAGCAGCGTGCCGGCAGCCTCTCTGGTGGGGAACGTCAGATGGTCGCGATGGGACGCGCGCTGATGATGGATCCGGCCGTGCTGCTGCTCGACGAACCCAGCGCCGGCCTCTCCCCCGTGTTGACCGACGACGCTTTCGTGCGGGTCAGGGAGATCAACAAGGCTGGCGTGACCGTGATCATGGTCGAGCAGAACGCGGCCCGCTGTCTGCAGATCGTCGACCGAGGCTACGTCCTAGATCAGGGTCGCAACGCCTACACCGGCACCGGCGCGGCGCTCGCCAACGACCCAAAGGTGATCGAGCTCTACCTCGGCACCCTCGCCAAGACCTGACGCGATGGGGCCGGCGGGGCTGCACTGCAGGGACGCTGGATTACGGCCCATACTGCTGTCATGAGCGAGGCCGTTGAACTGTCCCACGAGTTCGTCGCATTACAATCACGCGGGTTGTTGGCGCTGCCCAGCGCCCTGCGTAAGAAATGCGGACTGGACGAGCCCGGTGCGCAGGTGGAGATCACCGAAAGGGATGACGGCGTCATTGAGATACGCCCGCACACGGCCATACCCACACCCCAAACGTGGTTCTGGCAGCCTGCCTGGCAAGCCCGCGAGCAGCAAGTCGATCGACACGTCGCCGCTGGTCAAGTGAAAGTCCACGACTCCGCCGAGGACTTTCTACTTCATCTCGACCAGATCTCCACCGACAGGTGAAATTCGACACCACGCCCGCTTTCGACAGTGATTACCGCCGACTCAAACCGGAACATCAGGATCAGTTCCGTGCCGTGGTCCGGGACAAGTTCTCCCCGGCATGTGACGAGTGGGCCGCCAAGGCGCACGATGGCCGACCTTACTCATGGCCAGCGAGCCTCAGAGTCTCCGCGATGGCACGCACGCCCGGCATCCGTGAGATGACCTGGAGTTCTGCGTCACCCGATGGCCGCGCCACTTTCCAACTTGTCAACATCGATGGCGAGTGGCACTGCCGGTGGCGCCGCATCGGCGACCACTCCGTCTTCCGAAACCCATAGGAGGCCCTGCCGCAGCCAGGCGGCGGATGCGGGACATCCCGCCAGCACAATGAGTTGGTAAATATCGGCGCGGACCTCTATATTTCTTAGCGCCAGGGGCATGAGCCCTGCGAAGCGAGCCCGCGAGCCTTCCGGACGGTTGGCATTGCGGGCTTCGCGCTTTTCATACCTGGGTCACCCGCGCCGCCCCCTGTTTCAGCGCAGGTCAACCCAACGCCAGGGTTTGATCTTTGTGCGCTTGTTGGGTCTGACCAGCAGTTCGGGGTCACCCGTCATGAGCGCGGCGTCGTATCGCACGGCGGTCGCGGCCGCGAACGCGTCGGCGTACGCCATCGGGATTCCAGCTTTGATCCTGGCAGCGGCGAGCACGAGTGGTGCGTCCGGCAGTTGGACGTCAACGCCAGAGCGGACGTCAGCCACCACAGCGTGGGCCGCGCCTTCGCCTTGACTGCGGGTCACGATGTAGGCGACCTCTCCCAGGTTGATCCACGACATGACGGCGTCGCCGGATTCAACTGCCGCGTCGACCAAATCGGCATTCGGGCCGTCGTCCAGCAGGTTGAGGATCGCCCAGGAATCAAGTGCCATCCGGTGACTCAACGCTCGTCCTCAGCGATGCGCTCACGGGCACGCTCCGCTGCCAGATCAGTGGTGAGTGACCGCCCCCTGAATCGCCCACGCAGCGGAGTTGCCGCTCCCGACTTCTGGCCTGCGACATGATCGCCGTCAAGCCAGAAGTCCATCCGATCTCCCGGCTGGATGCCGAGCCGATCCCGCAGTTCTTTCGGGATAACCACCTGACCCTTGGCTCCAACACGAGAAGTCATACCACCAGTATAACCGTGCCCAAGCGGGATGAATGGGTTGCGGCCTGGGTCGCCGGACGTCCTATCATCGCGACCATGAAGGTCGAACTCCTCTACTTTCGTGGCTGCCCGAACTGGCAGGCAATGGCGGACCAGCTCGATCGCCTCGCCACCGAGCTGAACTTCACCTGGACCTCGGTCCTAGTGGAAACTCCCGAGTCGGCGCTGGATCTCGAGTTCCACGGATCGCCCTCGCTTCACGTGAACGAGTGGGCCCTTTCGCCAGGCCGGACACCCCGGTGGGCTTGGCGTGCCGCCTCTACCGGACCGCCAGCGGACCCTCCAGCACCCCGGGCGATGAGGACCTCAGACGCGCGTTGCTGTCCGCCAGACTCGGTGGGTGTGCGGCCGACGGCGTCGATGACCCCCCTCCGCGATGTCGATGGGGTCTCCGCTCCCGCGGCTCTTGCGCTGCTGCGATTCAAGCCATCCGCAATGCCCAGGGGGGGTAGCCCCGTGAGACCGCGTCAGGCGCCAATCCCGCGAACTCGAAACGTACATGATGTGGTACGTTTCAGACATGACGGCCATCACTGCCACCGAGGCGAGGCGCACTCTGTTCGGATTGATCGAGCAGGTCAATGAGAACTGCGAAGCCGTGGAGATTCTGTCCAAGCGCGGCGACGCAGTGTTGATCTCCGCTTCCGAGTATCGGGCGCTGCAGGAGACGTCCCACCTGCTACGGGTACCCGCGAACGCGAAGAGACTGACTGAGTCGCTGGAGGCACTGGCTGCGGGAAGAGGTCGCGAGCGAGAGCTCATATGGCCAGTCGACTGATCTTCTCGGACCAAGCATGGGATGACTACCTGTGGTGGCAGCGGGAAGACCGCGCCGTGTTGAAGCGGATCAACCGACTCATCGAAGCCGCTCGGCGCGATCCGTTCGAAGGTATCGGGAAGCCAGAGCCGCTCCGGTTCACCCTGGCGGGGGCTTGGTCTCGGCGGATCACAGATGAGCACCGGATGGTCTATCTGGTCCATGGCGACGACCTCGACATAGCTGCGCTGCGCTACCACTACGAGTAGCACGAGGTGCGAGCAGGTGTCAAAGGCCCATCACGGATCGCAAGCCCTCATCGACAGTGCTCATCAGATGCGCAGGCACGGTGCCGGCGACTTGCCTGCAGTCCGCTTTGTCGAGCGTGACGATCGCGGTGACGTTGACGACGGAATCAGCGGGCAGGCCCGCAGTTTCCTTGGGAAGAAGGACATTGTCTACGGCCGCATCGCTGTCGACTGCTAGGTCTTCCCGTTCGATCTGATCGATGAACCGCTCGGCCGCGGTCGAGTAGAACTCAGATCGGGTCCAGCCCAAGTCGTGCGCCTTCTGTTCAGCACGTTCAAGAGTGGCGTCCGGCACCGAAATCGCTGCCTTCACGGGACGAGTTTAACTCGGTATAGCCGGATCACTGGAGGGGTGAGATCAGGGCGGCCGACGCGGGGCTGTCCCTCCCCACGATGCGTCTAGTCAGACGCAGACGTCGTTGGCGCTTGCGACGCCGCCTGTTCGGCCGCCGAGGGCGTCGCGGCAGCCCCCGGTGCCGATGCCGCGGCCACCGGCCGCTGGCTCTGGCCGTGCTTGGCCGCCATCGGACCGGGTTGCCAGAGCCAGCCTAACGACCCCTCAGCCGCCTTCTTGCCGTAGTAGCCGCCGCCGCGGCCCCGCAGGATATACGCGATCCCGACGGCAATTAGCGCCCCCAGCAGTGGCCCCAACAGGTAGGCCCACCATGCTGTGAAGTTGCCCAACACAATCGCCGGACCCAGCGAGCGCGCCCCATTCATCGACGCACCCGACACCGGCGCTCCCCACATCCCCGCGAGGGCGATGTAGCTGACCACCGCGATGGCCGCCAGCGGACCCACGCTCTGCGCGCCCGACGACGAGCCGAGGATGACACTGACCAACCCGCAGGTCAGCAGGGCTTCCCACAGCATGGCGGTCGTCGGTGAGATGCCCGGGCCCGGCAGTGTGAGCCCAGCCGCCCCCTGCTTCCCGATCAGCAGGATGAGCAGGCCGGTCGCGGCCATCGCCCCAAGGAACTGCACGATGATGTACCCCGGCACGCGAGCCCAGGGGAAGTCGCCTCGCATCGCAAATGCCAGGCTGACACCCGGATTCAGGTGAGCGCCTGACACCGATCCCATGAACAGGATGATCGCTCCGACCATCAACGCAGGGGCCGTGACGGCGACGGCCAGCGGTATCACGCTGCCGCCAAACTTGGCGTTCACCATTCCACCACCGACGGCCACCAAAACAAGCAGGAAGGTGCCGTAGAACTCCGAGAAGAGTCGCCGGTATTCGAATTTGGGATCCGCGAATTCCAGTCGCTCCCGCAGGTAACGCCCCGGGTATCCCGTTGCGCGGGCAACCGCGTCGCCCTCGGTCAGCACCAATCTCCGGCGAGCGTCCGCGGCGCTGGAAGCCTCGCGCAGACCGTCACGGCGGGCGCCGGTTGGAGACGTGACCTCGTCAGTGGCTGTGGAATCATCACTCATGGCGCCACGCTACTGCCCTCGGGACCGGCGTCGGCGGAACTTTCCGCAGACGGTCGCCGGTGGCGAGTTCGCGCCGCGTAACCCGCGGCAACGTCGAAGGTCCCGAACCCACCTGGGGCTCGGGACCTTCGACCAGAACGGATCAGCTGCTGGAGCTGGGCTCCGGCTGCGGCACGTCGGCCGTGATGGTGTCCTTCAGGGTGTACTTGTTGTCAGGTCCGAAGACGTAGACACCCATGGCGGCCTTACTCGGGTTGCCATTGGCGTCGAGGTCGATCGGGCCGGACTGACCCTCGTAGTTGATCTTCTTACCGGCCTTCAGAGCAGTGGCACATGCCTGGAACGTGGTGCAGGCCTCGCCACCTTCAGAACCGCTCACGGCCTGGATGTTCTTCGAGATCGAAGTTCCAGAGTCGTTGTTGCCGGCCAGCGCAGCGAGCGCGATCAGGTTCACGGCGTCGAACGACTCGGCCGCGTAGGAGTAATCCGCCAACGACGGATTGATCGTCTTGAGTTGCGCCTTGAAGTCCGCGCTCGGGGCAGCACCCGGGGTGGTGCCCTTGACGCCGTTCATGACCCCCGCGGGCAGCCCTTCGGCCAGCGTGTTCGACAGGTTGCCGTCCACCAGGTAGAGCTGGACCTGCTGCGGACCGACGCCCTGCTTGATCATCTCCTGCAGGATCTTCTTCGACTCGTCGAAGCCGATCAGCACGATGCCATCAGGGTTGGTCGCCTTGCACTTGCCGACCTCTGCCTCGAACGACGCCGCCTTCGGGTCGTAGATGATCGTGTCGGTGATGGTGCCGCCGCCAGCGGTGAACACCTGGTCGAACACGTTCGCCAAGCCCTCGCCGTAAGCGTCCTGCAGGGCGAGCACGCAGACCTTCTGCTTGCCGTCGGCGAGCGCCTGATCGGCGAGCACCTTGCCCTGCAGGGTGTCGGGCGGAGCGGTCCGAGAGTAGAGGCCGTTGTCGGGGTAGTCCGAGAGCTTGATGGAGGTGTTTGCCGGAGAGACCATCGTGACGCCTGCATTGGTGACCTTGTCGATCACAGTCAGGGTCACTGAGGAGGAGGCGGCACCGACGATCGCGTCGACTCCCTGCGAGATCTGCCGGTCCACGGTCTGGGCGGCGACGTTGGTGGAGGTATCACCGGAGTCACCGTTGATGAGTGTGACGGGCTTGCCGAGGACGCCACCACCCGCGTTGATGTCCTTGATCGCCAGCTCGACGCCCGCGAACTCGGGTGGCCCGAGGAAGGCGAGTGAGCCGGTCTGGGGCAGCAGGGTGCCAATGGTGAGGGTTCCGTTTCCGGAGGCGGCTGCCGATGGGCTGGCCGAGCTCGACGAGCTGCTGCTGCTGCTGCTGCTGCTGCTGCTGCTGCCGCACGCGGCGAGGGCAACACTCGCGGTACTCAAGGCAACTATCGAGAGCACGACTTTGGATTTGGCCACGTGCGACTCCTTCGTAGGGGGTTCCGCCGACGCTTCAGCGGTTCTGCTTGAAAATAGTGGACCTCGGGAGTATTTGCCGCATGTTCACCGGCGTGTCACGTTTGGGCTCGCCCGCAGCGACGGCCAATCAGGCGTTGTCGTCTCGCGTGACAACCTCTGCAACGTCGGCCATCGACATTCGGCGGTCCATCGCTTCCCGACGCAACCACGCGAACGCGCCAGCCTCGTCGAGGCCAAAGTCCCGCATGAGGATCCCCTTGGCCCGCTCGATGACCTTCCGCGCCGCAAGGCGCAGCTCGAGCGTCTCTACCTCAGCCGAGAGCGCAGCCGCCTCCGACCGCCGCGCGCGCGCGACCTCGATCGCCGGGATCAGGTGCACCGCCGAAACTGGCTTCACGAGGTACGCCGCCGCTCCCGCCTCCGCGGCGCGCTCCACGAGTTCGCGTTCACTGAAGGCGGTCAGCATGACGATCGCACACCCATGTCGAGCGGTGATGGCTTCGGCCGCGGTGATTCCGTCCATCACGGGCATCCGTACGTCGAGCAGCACGACGTCGGGCCGCAGCCGCTCCACCAACGCCACCGCTGCCTCCCCCGTCGCCGCCTGACCGACGACTTCGTAGCCCTCCTCGGCGAGCATCTCGACTAGGTCCATCCTGATCAGCGCCTCATCCTCGGCCACCACCACCCGCACCCGCGGTGCGGATCCCGACCCCCGGCCGGCGGCCTGTGTTGTGGTTGCCGCCGTCTCTGCCCCCGGACCCGCGCGGCCTGGCTGGGCGTGGCGGGAAGGTTGGTTTGGCACGACCCCAGACTATGAGGTCCACGACACGACTGTGAGGGGTCAGCCCAACCGCATTCGATCCGGCAGGACCCGGCGAATGCACCCGCAGTGGCCTCCCATCGCGTTCCGGCAGCGTTCTATCGCGCTCCGGTGGCCTCCCATCGCGCTCCGGTGGCCTCCCATCGCGTTCCGGCGGCCTCCCATCGCGTTCTGGCGGCCTCCCATCGCGTTCCGGCGGCGTGTTCCATCGCCCTCTGGCGGCGCTTACGCGTGCCATGCAGTGGTTACTCAGCAGTAACCGGAACCGGGTGTACGCCAGGGGGTACGCCCGGTTCCGGTTACCGGCGGGTAGCCCTCAAGGATGGCGATTCACGATGCCAGCTGGACGCGAAACGAGCGCACACTTCATGCGACTGCGATAGACACCGGGGGCACCGTCCGTTGCCAACCGGCAGGGGTCCCTCACCGGTGAAGCCCCGCCGGTACACTAGACCGTCTAGCGCCCCTGTAGACCAACCGGCAGAGTCACGGGTCTCAAAATCCCGCCAGTGTGGGTTCGAATCCCACCGGGGGCACATTCTGCATTTCGATGCGCGGCCTTCAGCGCATCGCTGAGTCCCAACTGTGCGCTCTGGTTGGGCACCGCAGGTGGTGGGGCGCCGGGTTACGCACAGGTTGTTGGGCACCGCAGGTGGCGGGGCGCCGCAGGCGCCGGGTTACGCACAGGCGGCGGCTCAGGCCTTGGACCTGGCCAACGCGCACACCAGGGTTGAGCAGTGACAGCGACAACTCCCCCAGCCGGCAGTAGACATGCCGACATCGCACGCCGGGCAGCGCCGCAGGGCGGAGTGGTGAGTCGGCAGCAGTTGCTCAGCATCGGGTGGACGGACTGCAGAATCCGCGGTCAGATCGCAGCCAGCCGATGGGCGAGGCTGTTGCCCGGTGTCTACAACACCGTGACCGGTGAACCCGACATGGCAGCCTGGTGGTGGGCTGCCCACCTGTACGCCGGCGACGCCTCCCGCCTGACCCGGGCCTCCGCTTTGCAGGCGTGGGGCCTGAGGGCTCCACAACTGCCTGTGGAGATCGCCATCCCAGGAGCCCGCAGACTGCGCAAGCCTCCGGAAGAATTACGCGTCCAGCGCTACTGGGCCCCGCGGCCGGTACGGTCGCCGCGGGGATTCCCACCCACAGTCGAGCTTGAGCACGCACTTTTGGACATGGTCATTGACACCGACGGCGAGCGGGACGTCATCGACGCGGTCACGAGCGTCGGCCAGCATCGACGGTTCCGACTGCGTTCGTTTGAGCGCGCCATTGCCGCCCGCGGTTCGTGTCGCCACCGCGCGCTGCTCACGAGTCTGATCGCAGAGATCAGGGGAGGCGCCACCAGCACGCTTGAAGTGGATGGCGTGCGTCTGGTACTCCGTGCCCATGGCTTGCCCACCGGACGAGGCCAAGTGCGGGAGTCGCAAGACGGCGCGACTGTGCTGCGCGATCGCGTGCTGGAGCCTTTCGGGATAGTGATCGAGTTCGATGGTCGCCTGGGACACTCGGATCCAACAGGTCGGCTACGCGACAATCGCCGCGACAACTTTGTTGCGCGGACCGGCAGGGTGCCGTTGCGATACGGGTGGCAGGACGTCCACGAGAGGGCTTGTGAGTGCGCCGCCGAGATCGCCGCCGTCCTGGTGGCGCGCGGCTGGCATGGCACGCCAGAGGCCTGCGGCGCTGGCTGTCGCCTGGGCCCCTGACTTGCGAACGCGGCACCCTCCGCCTGACCGAACGCTGCGTGGCCCGCCGGACCGAACGCGGCACCCTCCGCCGGACGAGGGTGAGGCCGGCCGGACCGACAACGGCGCCAGCGGACCGACCAGCCTGCGTTCGGGCGGCCGCGTGGCCGCGCAGTGGGACGAGGCGCCACGAATCCGGCCTCGCGGGAGTAGCACCTAGCCCACGACGTCGCGGCGATACAGCACGTCCGCCTCGTAATTCCCCGTCCCGGCGCCACCCGAACTTGCGGAACTTGGCATACCGACGGTCTGGTAGTCCAGTGTCATGTTGCCGGTACCGGTGGAGTTGATTCCGCACGCGAAAACTTGGCCCCGCACAATGGACGTCCCCGCATTGTCAAATCTCCCCGAGGTGTAGAGAAGTGCCGAAATAGGTGAGTTGACAGTGAGCTGTCGCTGAAGACGAAAGGTCCTACTCGGCGTACCGGCGCAAGGGCTAGTCAGGGTCGCAAACGGCACGACGATGCGCAGTTTGTGGGGCAGCGCATCACCCGACGAGACAATCAAGTTGTCGACCACATTGATGTTGTTGGCACTGCCGAGGATGATCGTGACGTCGCCATTCAGGGTCAAGGTGACGTTGCTGCCTGATGCATCCCACACCGGGTTGCAGACGGACCGGTAGACGGTCTGCCCGGCGGGACTACTCCACGACGCAGGTGTTGAGGGGCCCGCTGTGGAGCACGGGAACGTGCCTGCCGCCGGAGTGATGATGCTCCACCCAGTCCAATCCGCCGCGTTGTAGGCCACCTTGGGTTGCGTCGGCAGCGGCGGGGCTCCGACGACCACCCCGGCGTGGTCGCCCCCGGGCGGGACGTCGAGATTCGCCGCCGAACCACTTCGGGTCAAGTAGCTCGCGTCACCGCCCACGGTCAGCACTGCGGAGGCGACGTTGAGAGTGCCATTGACTTTGACATTGCCGGTGACGATTGAGGGGTCAGCGTTGGTCATGGTGCTCCCTGACCACATGTCACCTTGGACGGTGCACTGGGTGCTGGCGTTGGCACTAAACCTCAGCGTGCCCGAAGCGTAGAGGTTCCCGGGCACCGCCAGGTTCCGGTTGCAGCGGAAGTTGCCCAACACATAGAAGTTGCCACCAGCGCCCGTGACAATCCAGTTCGTGTTCAGCGTAACCGCGCGTCCAGCCGACACCGCCGCCGCGAACCCGTTCGTCCATGGATCCGGGCCCACTCCCGCCCGCAGCCGAACCATGGCTTCCATCGTCTGCGTCGACGTCGATCCGGCCGGTCCTGCCGCGGTCGCCTGCCCAGTCGAGGTGATGATGGCGTTGTACGGATTAACCGTCAACGGGCACGTGAGCGGGATGGGGTTGCCCGATCCGTCCAGGGCGGGAGTCTGGGCGAAGTACTCGATGGTCACGTTGAAGGTGGCCCCGTTCGTCGCGCTGGACGTCCCGGAGAACCCACACGGTGGGGTCGTGCCGGAGGATTGTTCCAGCGCCGCGAGGGCGGCATCCAGCCCCGCCTCGGCGGTCACATTGTCCTGCACCCGTGCCTCACCGATCTGCGTCTGGCCGATGGAGAACAGCACCATTCCCACTACCAGCGTGCTGGCCGCCACCGCGATCAAGGTGACAAAGAGCGCCATCGGCAGCATGAATCCGGCGTCCGAGCTATGTGACTCCCGGAAGCGTTGAATGGTCGCCAACCACATCAGAGACACCTCATTCCGGCGGTCGATCGTTACAGATTGTGTCAGGGAAGTTGAAGTCGGCGTTGCGCCCATCAGCCGCAGTCCGCACCTGCAAGGCGGAGTCGTCCCCGCCGTCGGCGCGCAGGTCGATGTAGAGCAGTCGATCACCGTAGGGATCGAACGGCGCGAGTTCGAATGGCGCCACTCCTGGGGAAGGGGGGATGTCTTGATTGCTCAGGCCCGTGGCAGACGTGCGCCAACTCGAGACGCTGTCGTCGGTATTGCGCCAGTTGGGCAGCCATGACCGGGTACGCAACTCACCAGTGTTGAGGTACTCCCACTGAACGCACTTCTGGACGTTTCCGATCGGGGTGTAGACCACGAGCTCCCAGCCGTCCACGATCGCCGTGGGTGGGTACAGGATGTTCGCATTTCGAACTTGAGCGCCGATTTGATCGGCCGCTATCTGCATTTGCTGCTGGGCATTGGCTCGGGAATCAATGGTCCGCTGCACCCGCAGGACGCTGGAAAGGGCCCAGACGGACATCGCCCCGACGATGCTGGCGATGACGATGACGGTCATCAACTCGATGAGGCTGGTGCCGTCGTCAGCGGAGCTCCGGCGCGCGTCCACGTCAACTCCCCGGCGTGGGCGCGGTCACGTACGTTGCCGACGACGCACTGGCACTGAAAACGGAGTCCACAGTGAACTGGGCAACCTGACCGCCCGAAGTGATCTCGTAGGTGATCGAGACCGCGATGCCGGTAGTGGAGGATGACGCGTCACAACCACTTGTGCAGACAGGCGACCCCCCCGACGGGTCTGCGGTGCCAACGCGAGGGCCCACCGTGACCGTGCCGGTGACGATGCGGAACACGACGCCGCCGGAGGTCGCGTTGGTCGCAGGAATCGTCAGTGAGGCCCCAGTGACGAGGTTCGCCGTGCTCAGCACCGTGTAGCCCGCGCCGTTCCAGACGGTCATCGCGGTCGCGGTCGGGGTGGCGGCGGGCGTGCCGGGAACGGGAGATCCGGGACCCCGTTCGGCGGCCGAACTGAGGGCTTCTGCAGATATGTTGACGGCGTTCGTGAACCCACCCGGTCGCGTCATGGTTGGCGGAAGCTGACCGAGGGTGACGGCGCCAGTGTTGGAGGCGGAGTCACCGACCATGCAACCGGTCGTTGTGGCGGCTGCGCACACCGTGGTGCCGGAGGAGGTGTAGGCACCGGAATGGGCTCGGATCGGGGGCGGGGTGAGCGACCCGGGCGCGGCGACCGAGCCGAGTGTCGCGGCGATGTTCACTCCGCTGACCGTTCCCAAGGTGGTGAGCGTGGACGCCGCCGACGGAGTGGCGCTGGCCGACCCGCATGGCAGGCCGTTCACGACGGTGGTGACGGATGTTGTGGTTGTGCACGAAGGACTTGCGCTGGCGGCAGTTCTGGCGGTCGCCACGCCGGTCGTCGCCGAGCTCGTCGCTCGCAGGGTGACCCCGCTGCCGGTGACGTTCTGGGTCTGAGCGGCGGCGGTGAAGGTGTTCGACTGGCTGGGCCCTCCGCCGCCGGGATCATTTACTGCCTGCGCGGAGGCAACCTGCCCGCCGGCGACGACGGCAAGTGCCCCCCCGGTGTTCTTACGCGAGATTGCCGGGGCCGACGCCTGCGTGACGACTGACGCAGTCTGCTCGGATTGGATCGACGCGCTCGCCTTCGGCAGATCCAGGTTGAACTGCTCCACCCCGGATCCGGACAGGATGGTGGAATCCGGCAGTCCGCCGGTTACGGCAAATGACGAACCACCACTGCGGGCGTTGCCATAAAAGAAGGCCTGGCAGGGTGCGCTGAAAGGATGGGTCGCTGACGAGAGACAACTTGTCGGCGAGTACTGGAGAGTCTGGCCGGTGATACTCCGCGGCGTCGCGTTGGCGCCCTGCACCCAGTTGACAATGACGGTGACCCTCGTCATCTCCTTGGTCGTCGCAGAGGCGGTCGGTCCGCAGGTGCCGGGCGAGGCGACTGCCTGGTGGCACTCGGTTGCGTAAGTCGACAGCGTGAACGTCACATTGTTGATGGACTCGGTGGTCCGATAGGGACTCAGCGGCGTGTCGACCGCCGATGGCGAGGTGTTGGTCCGAAGCGTCTCGCCATTGAAGGTGTAAGGGCCCGGGGGCACCCCCACGAGTCGGGTCTCCTGACCTCCGGAGACGTTGCTCGAAACTTCGGTGTCCAGCGCTCCGGCGTCCAGAGTGTCGCTGGGCAGCGCTCGGGCCTCCTCGAGTTTCAGGTTCACGAGTTGGGTGGCGGTTTCGAAGTCTTTGCTGCCGCGCAGCGAACTCAAGGACTGGATCAGGAGCCCGGCCAGGCCCCCGAAGACGGTCGCGATCACGAACATCGCGATGATTGCCTCCACCAGCGAGGTGCCTTCATCCCGAGCGTGATTGCCCGGCGGAGGTCCCCTGCGGAGCCTGTGGCCCAGCATATCGACCTCCTCCGAGGCTCCGCTGAAGCCAGATCACGGTCGCCGATTCACGGCGCGACAAGAAGACCCGCCGCACACACATCAGACGATACGACAAATCGACCCCGCTCACATCCCTCGTTCGTGATAGGCGGGCGCCGATTGAACGCGGCGGCGTCCGCCAATCGACGACGGCGAACCGTCCGGCCAGGTGGACGCGAACCGTCCGGGGCGCCCGCGGGCGGCAGTGGGTGTCAGTCGAGGGTGAGGCGGGGTTTCACCTTGGCGAGTCGCCCGAGCACCCCGTTCACGTATCCGGGCGAGTCGTCGGTGGACAGCGAAGTGGCCAGCGCGACTGCTTCTGAGAGCGCCACCGGGTCGGGCACCTCCCCCCACATGACCTCCCAGCAACCCATCCGCAGGATGTTGCGGTCGACCACGGGCATCCGGTCGAGGTTCCAGCCCTCGGCGTAGGTGGAGATCAGGTCGTCGATCCGGCCGCGGTGGTCGGCCACTCCGGTGACGACTTCGCGCACATAGGGATTCATCGGCGAGCTTGCCTCAGCCTCGTGGACGGTAAGCACCTCAACCGGATCGACGCCCCGAATGTCGGCCTCGTACAGGACGTCCAGAGCGCGCTTGCGAGCCTTGCTGCGGGCCGCCACTAGGCGCGGCCCAGGTACGACCCGTCGCGCGTGTCCACCCGAATCCGCTCGCCGTTCTCAAGGAAGAGCGGCACCTGGATCTCCGCGCCGGTCTCGAGCCTGGCCGGTTTGGTGCCACCGGAAGAGCGGTCGCCCTGCAGCCCGGGTTCGGTGTACTCGACGGTCAGTTCGACGTTGGCCGGCAACTCGATGTAGATCGGCAGGCTCTCGTGTACCGCGACGATCGCTTCCTGGTTCTCCAGCAAGTAGTTCGACGCCTCCCCTACGACAGCCTCCGACACGGGGAGTTGGTCGTAGGTCTGGACGTCCATGAACACCCAGTCCGAGCCGTCCTTGTAGAGGTACGTCATCGTGCGCTTGTCGACGCTGGCGGTCTCCACCTTCACCCCGGCGTTGAAGGTGCGGTCGACGACCTTGCCGGTGAGGACGTTCTTGAGCTTGGTCCGGACGAACGCCCCGCCCTTACCCGGCTTCACGTGCTGGAAGTCGACCACGGCCCACAGATTGCCGTCGATCTTGAGGACCAAGCCGTTCTTCAGATCGTTCGTGGTCGCCATCCGCGCCTCTTTCGTTAGTCCACACGCAGCAGGTCGCGCGGGAAATCCGTCATGATCTCCGGTCCCCCGTCGCCGACCAGGCAGGTGTCCTCGATCCGGACCCCACCCTTACCTGGCAGGTAGATCCCCGGCTCGACGGTAATGGGGACAGCAGCAGACAGCGTACCCGTCGTCGCGGCGCCCAACATCGGCGACTCGTGGATGTCCAGGCCGACGCCGTGGCCGAGACCGTGGACGAAGAACTCGCCAAACCCAGCGGCGGAAATCACCGTGCGAGCGGCGGCGTCGACGGCCTTGGTCTCGGCACCGGGGACGGCGGCCGCCCGGCCGGCCTCGGCTGCCTCACGCACGGCCTGGTAGATCTCCGACTGCCAGTCCGCTGGGTCACCGCCGACGATCACGGTCCGGGTGCAATCCGCGTGGTAGCCATCCACCAGCGCACCGAAGTCGATGGTCACGAAATCTCCCGCCTCGATCGGGCGTGGAGTAGGGGCGTGGTGGGGTTCGCCGCCGTTCGGCCCGGCGGCGACGATGGTGGTGAAGGCCCGGTCGGATGCGCCGAGTTCACCCATCGTCAACTCCAGCATCCGAGCCACTTCGAGCTCAGTCATCCCCACCCGGACCTCCTGCAGAACCACCCGCAGCGACTCCGTGGAAATGCGGCAGGCCTCCCGCAGACTGGCGATCTCACTGCTGTCCTTGATCCGGCGCAGATCGGCCAACGGCGAGTCGACCTCGGTGACCCGGACCCCGAACATCGACGGGTGCGCACCGAGCATTCGAAACTCGGCCAGGGTCATCGACACTGGGTCGACGCCGAGATTGGAGACCGAATGCTCGCGGAGGCGCATCAGCAGTTGCTCGACGAGTTGCCGGGTGATGAGCAGCCCGACCCCGGGACATTCCACTGCCGCCTGTTCTGCGTAGCGGCCGTCGGTGGCGAGTTGCGGGGCGGAGCCGGCGATCGCGAGGGCGGCACCGTTGCTGCCGGCGAAGCCTGTGAGCCAACGGACATCGCTGTGGTCGGTTAGCAGCAGACCGTGAAGGTCGGCCGCGGCCAACTGATCCGTGACGGCCTGCCAGCGGTTCTTGAGTACGTGCAGCCGCTCACGGGTGTCGGAGGGCCAGCCGTCGCGGTCGACGCTCATGAGTGGCCGCCGGGGTCAACCTGGGCCGGGGCATCGGAGGCCTGGTCCGTCGAGGCCGGGGCGCCCGGAGCCAGGCCGGTCCGGCGCTCCGCGATCGCGCGAATGGCGAGCAAGTACGACTCGGCCCCGAATCCGGCGATGGTCCCTGTCGCCACCCCTGCGATGACGCTGGTGTGGCGGAACTCCTCCCGCGCGGCCGGGTTCGACAGGTGCACCTCGATCAGGTCTGCGGTGCGCTGGGCGCAGGCGTCGCGGAGTGCGTAGGAGTAGTGGGTGAACGCCGCGGGGTTGAGGACTACCGGGATGCGGCCGTCGGCGGCGGCGTGCAACCACCCCACCAATTCCGCCTCCGAATCCGTCTGCCGGAGGTCGACTTCATAGCCCAATTCGGCACCGAGGTCTTGGCACGAGGACGCGATGTCGGCCAGCGTCAAGACGCCGTACACGTCAGGCTCTCGACTCCCGAGTCGAGACAGGTTTGGCCCGTTCAGCACCCACAGCGGTGTCAGGACGCCCGGCCCACCTCTACCGGAGGCGCCGCGCGAGGCCTCGCCAGCCAGCTGCGTCGCCACGCCGTCGGAGCTACCGCCCACGTCACTGGTCACGACTCACCTCCGCGTATGCCGACACCAAAAGGGCGGGATCGGGTCCGGCGAACAAGCCCGGCCGGCCAATTCCATCCAGCACGATGAATCTCAGCAGCGATCCCCTCGACTTCTTATCCATCCTCATCCCGTCGAGCAAGGACGGCCAGGCGTTTGCCCGATAGTCGATCGGTAGCCCGACGGAGGTGAGGATTTCCCGGTGCAGGTCGACGTCGGCGTCGGCGAGTCGCCCGGCGAGCCGCGACAGTTCGGCCGCATAGACCATTCCCACCGACACGGCCGCGCCGTGCCGCCACCGGTAACGTTCGACGCGCTCAATGGCATGGCCGAACGTGTGACCGTAGTTGAGTACTTCGCGGCTGACCTGCCGTTGCCCCAGCCCGGCCGGATCCTCACCGATGTCCTCCGCAACGACGGCAGCCTTCACCGCCACCGAACGTCGGATCAGCTCGGAGGTGTTGGCGCCAGCAGGCGTCCGAGCCGCTTCGGGGTCGGCGGCGACGAGATCGAGGATGACGGGGTCCGCGATGAACCCGCACTTGATGACTTCGGCAAGGCCACTGACGTAGTCATTGACCGGGACACTGTCGAGAGTGGCCAGGTCACAGATGACTGCGACCGGTGAGTGGATCGCCCCCACCAGGTTCTTACCCTCCCCCGTGTTAATGCCCGTCTTGCCACCGACGGCCGCGTCAACCATCGCGAGCAAAGTCGTCGGTACCTGCACCACCCGCACCCCGCGCAACCAGGTGGCGGCGACGAACCCGGCGAGGTCGGTGACGGCTCCGCCGCCGAGACCCAGAACCGCGTCCGTGCGAGTGAACCCGGCTTGGCCGAGGGCACCCCAACAGAACTCTGCAACCGCCGCCGTCTTGGCATCCTCACCGTCGGGTACTTCGAGAAGCGCGACGGTGCAGCCGGACTCGGCGATCGCCTCGCGCACCGCCTCGGCCGTCGTCCTCAACGTCGGCGCGTGGATAAGGGCGAGCCGCTCGGCGTCGGCCGGAACGGCCGCGACGACATCGGCCAGCAGTCCGCTGCCGATCACGACGTCGTAGGGCGCCGCAACGGACACCCGAACCCGCTGGACACCGTCAGGCGAGCCTTCAGTCGAGGGTGGCGCGATGGGCCGGGCCGAAGACGAGTCGCCGGCTGCCGGCGTCTCGGCAGCTCCGGCCGCTGCGGTCGGGGCGATGTCAGACACGTGTCTCCCTCCCGTTCTCCTCGAGCTGGGGCAGTGCCGCGACAACCGCGTCGGCGACAGCCTCCACATCCAGATCGTCGGTCACCACTGTCACCGATGCCACCGACAAGTAGAGCGGGTCGCGCTCAATCAGCAATGCGGCGAGTTGCTGCCGGACATTGCCGAGCAGCACCGGCCGCGCAGTGTTCATGCCGACCCTTGCCGTTGCGACCGGGGCCGAGACCTGCAACCAAACCGTCGGCGCCAGCGACAACAGTCCACGGATCTCTTCGTCGAGCACCGCCCCACCGCCGAGCGCAAGGACCCCCGGGTGCCCGACCAACGCCTCCACGACTGCAGAACGCTCCAGATCGCGGAAGGTGTCCTCACCGTGGGTCAGGAAGATGTCAGAAATTGCCTGCCCGGCATCCGCCTCGATGTCGGCGTCGGTGTCACGGAAGGGAACTCCCAGCCGGGTGGCGAGCGCGCTTCCGACTGCGGTCTTACCCGAACCCGGCGCGCCCACAAGGATCACGACCGGCGCGAAGCCATGGTCAATCGGCGCCGCGCCACCGCCCCCAGCCGCCTCCGCCCCGCCGGTCACCTCAGATCCAATTCGTCGAGATAGGAAGCCAGGTTGCGGCGGGTCTCCGGCACCGAATCGCCGCCGAACTTCTCCAACATCGCGTCAGCGATCACCAGCGCCACCATCGCCTCAGCGATCACGCCGGCGGCCGGTACCGCACACGCGTCGGACCTCTGATTGTGTGCGGTGGCGGGTTCGCCGGTGGCGGTGTCGATCGTGCGCAGCGCCCGCGGGATGGTCGAGATCGGCTTCATCGCCGCCCGCACCCGCAGCACCTCGCCGGTCGACATACCGCCCTCGGTGCCACCGGAGTGGTCGGAAACACGCCGGATCCGTCCCTCCGAGCTGACGATCTCGTCCTGCGCCAGCGAGCCACGGGTGCGTGCAAGCGTGAAACCGTCGCCGACCTCCACCCCCTTGATTGCCTGGATCCCCATCAGTGCGGCAGCCAGCCGAGCGTCCAGCCGCCGGTCCCAGTGAACGTGCGAACCAAGGCCCGGTGGCAGGTTGTAGACGAGCACCTCCGCGACTCCCCCGAGCGTGTCCCCTTCGGACTTGGCCAGCTCGATCTCGGCGACCATTGCGGCGCTCGTGGTGGGGTCGAGACACCGAACGGGATCGGCGTCGATCGCGTCGGACTCCCACGGGTCAGGTACCCGCGGATTGCCGGTGGCGATGCTGCCGATCTCCACGATGTGGCTCCCCACAGCGATCTGACCCACCTGCTCGAGGAAGGCCCGCGCGACGGCTCCCAGCGCGACTCGGGCGGCTGTCTCCCTTGCGCTGGCGCGTTCGAGTACCGGTCGGGCGTCGGAGAAGCCGTACTTCTGCATCCCGACCAGGTCCGCGTGACCGGGCCGAGGGCGGGTAAGAGGCGCCGATCTCGCAAGTCCGGCCAGCACCTCGGCATCCACCGGGTCGGGGCTCATCACCTCCGACCACTTGGGCCACTCGGAGTTGCCGACCTGCACCGCCACCGGACCACCCTGGGTAAGACCGTGGCGAACGCCACCGAGGAAGGTGACTTCGTCCTGCTCGAACTTCATCCGCGCGCCGCGACCGAAGCCGAGCCGCCGTCGGGCCAGTTGGGCGCCGACCTCGGAGGAGGTTATGGATACCTCGGCGGGTAGGCCCTCGAGGATCGCCACCAGGGCAGGACCATGTGACTCACCGGCGGTCAACCATCGCAGCATGGGCCCATGCTTTCATGCCTGCCCAGGCGCGCGCGGCGAGTCCGGCGACATGGCGGGAACCGGTGCGGGTCTAGGAGGCTGCGGGCGAAGGGCTCGCAGAAGCAGTGGTCTTGCCGGTACCCGTCGGCCGCATGAAGATCCGACCCTGGATGTTCGCGGTGAGAGTGCTGCCCTGCTCGCCCGCGCTCGAAGTCAGATCGAGATTAGTGATCAGCATCGCCCGCGTGATGTTCTCCAGGTTGGTGACGAAGGCCGACACCTGGGTCGGCGTCCCTTCGACTGCGATCGTCACGGGAACATAACTGAGTTTGCTCACCGGGGCGGCCGAGGGTGCGGCCGAAGGGGTGCCTCCTTCCGAACCACTTGCATCCGCTGTTGCGGCCGCCGCCGGCACGGGCGCCACGAGCGGCGTCGGAGCCCCTGGAGTAAAGGAGTTAACCGTCACACCGGCGCGAGCAGACGCCGACGAAATCTGATTGAGGATCTGAGCTACACCAGCATCGTCGGGGAGTTTCTCTGACAGCGTCTGAAGCTCGTTGCGCTTCGCATCTAGCTCTTCCGACTGCTTCTTCAACGATGCTGCCTTCTGCTGCAAACTCGCGGTCTTGTCTTGAATCTGCGTGAGTTCCTCACTAGCCGCCGCTGCTCGGCCGTTGGTGGGTGAGATCACCAGAAACCAACCGAGCAGGGCGATCACCAGGCAAACACATACGGTTGCGATGAGCCATCGTCGCGGACTACCAAGCAGGGACCTCATTTCGCCGTGATCCCCTCCTTGGCGTAGCGGCCGCTCAGCGCGCCCTTGCTCATGTTGGCGGTGCCGCTAAAGGTGTAGGTTCCCGAGCCGGGACTTGAAGAACCGCGAGTCGCCGAGGTCAAAGTAACCGTATCAAATTCCTCGGATCCCTCCAGATTCTCAATGAATGTTGAAATGGACTCGAGCGACGGTGCCGTCCCGGTGATGCTCAGCAAGCCAATTTCGGGTCCACTAGCTGACCCTCCCGAAGTGGCGCCAGTGCCCGAGGTCGCGCTGCTCGTGGCAGCAAGAGAAAACGTCAGCGAAGAGAGAGAGACACCCGATGGCAGTGTTGTGCCCACACTCTTGATCATCTCCGAAAAGAGCACTTCCGCGGCTAAGGCGTCAGTGAGACCGCTCTTGATCTCATTGAGCTGCGACGACAGTCGAGGAACCTCCGCGTACCCATTCACCGCTTTCTGGGCGGAGATTTGGTCGTTCCTCGCTCCACTCAGGTCAGCGGAGGACAACCCCGCCTGGATGAAGCTAACAGCCGTGACCAGAAGCACCACGCCCACAGTGCAACCGATGGCAATCTTGGCGCGTCGCTGTGCCCCGAGTATGGAAAGCCTGTGCTGGTATGACTCAGGCAGCAAGTTCACTCGGACCGGACCCAATGGCGCTGCCGCGATATCTGGGCCCACGGGCGGTTGCCCGGTTGGCGTCGGACCCCCATTCGGCGCCTGCCCTGGCCCGGCGGTGCCGGTTGGACGGCCAGGCTGACCAGTCTGGAATGAGCCGGCCTGTCCTTGCCGTACGGTCCCTCGCTGCCCAGAGGACGCGGGACCCCGCGGAGAAACCCCAGGTTCCTGAGGAACCCCAGGACTTTGAGGCACACCAGAACCTTGAGGAGGGTTCGACCACGTCGGTGTCTCGGTCACGACAGCGCCCCAACAGCCAACCCGACCGCAGCCGTCATGGCAGGGGCGAGGGCAAACACTTGCTGGTTTGGCATTTCCAGGCCGGTACGCGGCATGCTCAACCAGGTCAGATCACGCACTATCGGAATCCGCATCGAGGTCCAGATCGCCTGATCCAGACCGGGCAACGTCGACCCTTCCCCACAGAGAACGACCTTACCCAAACCCTTGCCGGGGTTCGATGCCTTGAAGTACTCCAGAGTAGTCACGATCTCGTCCACCAGGGGTGCCAGAGCGTCAGCGATCACTGTGGGCGACGAGGGATCCAGCCGTCCGTATTCCGCAACGGCAGCGTCGGAACCCACAGACAACCCCCGCACGAGTTCGGGGCGGCCGCTGACTTCCACAACTACCTGGGTCATGTTGGAGCAGATGTTGACCACCGCCACCGGCGGAGCCGGACCCATGGCAGCCCCGCCAGCGGCGGCTCGCAGAACTGCCAGGGCAGTCAAATCGACGGCGACCACAATCAAACCCGCGGCCTGCACGGCATCAACAGCACCCTCGACAAACAGGAGCCTGGACCCGACCAGCATGCCTCGGTACTGCCGGTCGCCATTCTGATCGGTGAGTTCGGCACTCGGCACGAAGTCAAGTACGGCGTCTTCTATGTCGAAAGGCAGAATGTCTCCTACTTGGAAGGCCAGCGTGGCCTGGATTTCATTTGCCGGAGTCCACGGGATGGTCGTGTTGCGCACCGCTACCCCGCTGCCAGCAATACCCAGAACAACACGCTTACTCTTGATTCCCATACGGG
>CAZJNU010000005.1:38432-82075 GCA_964547485.1 uncultured Actinomycetes bacterium | reverse complement strand
TTGCCTGAGGTGGTGAATCCGACCGAATAGTTCAGATCCAGGCCCGTATCCGTGCCCAGTTCGGCCAGGTGACACAGCCACTCTTTGGAGGCCCCGGCGCCGTCGGCGCGCACCAGCACCGGTTGACCGTGCAGCTCGGTGTCGCCGGATTTGTGCCAGCGCCGCATCGACGACGTCGACGTGGTCGGTGGGGAGTGTTCGATCCGGTGTTGCCTGGGCGCAGCACACCGGCCAACGCCTCACGGGTGTTGTCCAAGAACGCCAACAGCGGGTGGTAGCCGTAGCCACCTTTGAAGTTCCCAGCCGTGTGCTCCTTCTCCGAATGTGTCGTGATCAAGGTCGCGTCAACGTCGCGTCGAGGTCGATCACCAACCCCGGGATTTCACGGCCAGCCGCCATCGCTGGAGGCATCCCACGGCCGGCTTCGGCGCGCAGCAGCCACGCCCGCGACCGTACTCGGGCACGGGCCACCCGCACCTCGGCGAGGCTCGCCTCATCGACGGCGTCCAACACCCGCCACGGGAGTTGGCAGCGACGCCACCGCCCCGAACACGTCGGGTTGGTCGCGCAGCACCGCCAGATCGGTGATGGCTTCTCCGCCGTCGGCGAGCATCACCGCACCATCGGTGGGCACCCGGCCCGGGTCATGTGCTGAGTGCCGCTGTCGATTCGACCCGAGGGCATCTGCTAACGCCGTCGACACCCCGACTGCGTTAGCGACATCGGCCAACAGCCGGGTCCCGGCTTGCGACACGACACCAGTGCCATCGGCGGTGACGTTCAACAGCGGACGCGACGTAGTAGCCTGCACCAACGGAGTGCCTCTTCTCTTGGGAACCTTTGACCTTCAGCAAGCCAAGAATCCCAAGCAGGACAGGCACTTCCGTGCTTGCAACCCCCGTGTCGCACACAAACCTCACATCACCACCGAAAGACCGAGGTGAGCCTCCTTGTCTTCCCGGCCGCGGGTCCTGGTCGCCTGCTCGAACGCATCGACGACGAATGAGGCATAGCGCCAGCACGGCCAGGTCGAGAGGGTTCGGGATCCTCGGGTTACCAGTCGTGCTGCGCTTGACCTTGCCCGGCCGGCACCGCTTCGCGCAGCCCAACTCGGTCGTGAGCCGCGCCTCTGTGCAGCGTCACCCAGTCCTTCCTAGTCCCTGATTTTGCGGGCGCTCCGGCGGCGGTCGAGTTGGGCGTGTAGGTCGGCGGAGCGGTTCAGTTCGCTATCGCGGGGTCCGAACCACCTCAGTAGCGGCACGATGTCACAGGTGTCGCGCGGTTCGACGGAGCGGATTGTGTCCGGGTCGACCCCGCACTACACGACGGACACAGGTCGTGGGCTGGGCCGACCGAACAGGTAGCCCTGGCCGTACCGCCAACCCTGGTCGATCAGGATCGACATCTGTTCCGTCGATTCAATACCTTCCGCAACACCGTCGACCCCCAGACCGGTGGCGAGGTTGGCCAGCGCGGAGGCGACTACTCGCGCTCGGTTGTCGGTGGTCAGGTCGCGGGTGAAGGAGATATCGAGTTTCAGCCCTGTTGCCGGCACATTCTGCAGCAGCGAAAGAGACGAGAATCCCGTCCCGAAGTCGTCGACGTGGATACCCATACCGAGGTCGCGGCAACGTTGAATGTCCGCTCGAGTCTCATCGAGAACCTGCAGGATCGCGGTTTCGGTGAGTTCGATGGTCACGCGCGCGGGTTCGACCATGCCCGCGGCCAGGGTATCGAGGAACCGGTCGCACCACCCGCTGTCGGCGAGCTGTATCGCGGACATGTTGACACTGACGGTGCCCTTGTCGGCACGCCCGCGGCGCAGCAGGATGCAGACTTCCTGAAGTACCTGGTCCCCGATCTCGATGATGAGTCCACTTGCCTCGGCGACAGGCAGGAAATCGCCGGGGGGCAACAGGCCTCGGGTCGGGTGATTCCAGCGGACTAGCGCTTCGTGCCCGACCACTGCCCGGCTGGCCAAGTCCACAATGGGTTGGTAGTGGACGACGAATTCCCGGTCGCGCAGTCCGATGCGCAGTTCGGCCTCGATGTTGATCCGCGCGATGGCCTCAGCGTGCATCCGCTCGTCAAAGAATTGCCACCGGGATCGCCCTGCCGACTTCGCCCGGAACAGCGCGGAGTCAGTGTCTCGCAGCAGGCTGACGTCGGTGGAATTCTTGTCTGACACCGCGATCCCGATGGAAGCGGTCGGCGCTAGCTGTCGGCTCTGCAACATCAGATCTTCGGAGATGGCCAGGCTGATTCGCTGCGCGAGGCTCTGCAGCGCTTCCTTGCTCTCCACGGGAGCGGTGACCACGATGAATTCATCGCCGCCGAATCGACCAAATCGGTCGTTGGGCCCCATCGCGGCGCTGATCCGGTGTGCAACTGTCACCAACACTTCGTCTCCGGCGATGTGACCGAGAGAGTCGTTGACGACCTTGAAATTGTCGAGGTCGATGAACAGCACCCCGACCTCGTGTCTGGTGAGCGCCGCGGCCCTCAGCTCCGCCTTCAATACACTCAGGATCCAGGTGCGATTGGGCTGGCCAGTCAACGAGTCGTGCGTGGCGAGGTAGGCCAGTTCTTCCGCGATCGCCGTTTCTGTCGTGATATCCCGCAGGCCCACGATGGCCCCGGCCGGCGAACCTGCGTCAGCGAACAACGGCCTTGCTCGTACCAGCATCGTGCGGTAGTCACCCGCCCGGGTGCGGAACTTCAGCGGGTGCACATCCACGTGGGCGCCAGCCAGGAATGCCCGCATGTTGAAGCGGACTTCCTCTTGTTGATCGGGGTGTATCAGATCAACCGCAGGCAGCCCCAACAGCTCCTCGGGCTCCCAGCCGAGCTCCTCCTGGACGGCGGCGGAGACCCACACCAACTTGCCGGCCGGGTCGGTTTGATAAACGACGTCGCTGGCGTTCTCGGCCAGCAGTCGGAACTGTTCCTCTGAGGCTGCCAGCGCCCGGACAGCCGCCACTTGCGCGGTCACATCCACTATCTGGGCAATGAAATACGACAGTTGACCGCTTCCGCTCCTGATTCCCGTCACGGTCATGTCACCGGAGACGACGGTGCCGTCTGGTCTCAGGAAGCGCTTGGACAATCGGTAGCCGTCGATCTGCCCGGCGATCACCTGGCCGACCAGCCCGAGGTCGACTTGCAGGTCCTCCGGATGGGTCAGCTCCTGCCAAGTTCGCGCCTTCAGATCCACCTCGGCACGGCCAAGGTAGGTGCAGAGGGCCGGATTCACCTCCAGGAACGTGCCATTGGGACCCGTCAAACACATACCGATCCCTGCGCTGCGCATGGCCAGCCTGAACAGGTGGTCGGACGCGACCGCGACGTCAGTGGTCCCGGCAGTTGCTGTCGAGGAGTGGACCGCTGTGCGCTCGGCGCTGCGCGGTCCTGTCCACTCGTCCCGGTGTGGCATGCTCACCCGCCGTTTCCTGAACTCAGGCTACCCGTCGGTAGACCAGGACGGCGGCCGGTAGGCGATAGTCTGAGTCTCGACCCCTACCGTTGGAGGACTCCACCATGGTGCACGACTCGTCCGAGGCGATGGAGAACGTCATCCTCGTCGTCTTTGAGAACCGCTCGCTGGACAACCTCCTTGGCCACCTTTACGGCCCCACCGACGGCAAGGTATTCGACGGGGTCATTGGCAAGGACCTGAGCAATCCGATCCCCGAGTGGGCCGAACACGGCGCGGACAGGAAGGTCGTGCCCTACACGGTGGCGACTGACATGGACAGTCCCAACCCGGATACCGGCGAGGAGTACCCGCACACCAACACCCAGTTATACAACACCTTGAGCGAGGCAAATCGGTTCAAGCTGGGAGCGGACATCACCGCCCCATGGAACGCGCCGCCGGCAGGTCAAACACCGACGATGGACGGCTTTGTCACCGACTACATCAACACCTTCACCGGCGAGATGGGTCGCCAACCCACGTACGCGGAGTACTCGCAGGTGATGACGGGCTTCACCCCCGAGCAGGTGCCCGTGCTCAACGGACTGGCGCGAGGTTTCGGCGTCTTCGATCACTGGTTCTGCGAGGTGCCGTCCCAGACCTTCCCGAATCGCTCATTCTGGACCGCGGCCACGTCCAGCGGGTTCAGCGTCAACATGCCGCTCGGCAACTTCCTACAGAAGAACGACGCCGAGACGATCTTCGAGCGGATCGAGGCGCACGGGAAGAGTTGGCGGGTGTACGTCTCGGACCTCGACACGGTGTCCTTCACGGGCTTGTGCCATATGCCCCGGCTGAAGGACAAGTTCGCGACCCACTTCGTACCGTTCTCCCAGTTCGAAGTAGATGCCGCAAACGGGGAACTGCCCAACTTCTCGTTCATCGAGCCGTGCTTGCAGGTCGGTCACGGTGACTACCACCCTGCCTGTGGCCGGGCGCTCTTCCCCGGCGTCGAGTTGGCAGTCGATCCGCCGTCTTCGATCCTGGCCGGCGAGACGTTCCTCGCCCGGCTCTATGACTGCTATCGGTCGATGCAGTCGCCCACCGGTTCGAACGTCTGGAACACCACTCTGTTCATCGGTTGGGACGAGCCGGGCGGAACCTACGACCACGTGCCACCAGGGCCGGTACCGCCGCCCGACCCCGACGCCGGGCCGGGTCAGCACGAGTTCGCCTTCGATCGCTCCGGCTATCGGGTGCCGGCGATCATCGTGTCGCCGTGGGTCGCCGAAGGGGAGGTATTCAACGAGGAGTACCGACACACTTCGATGATCGCAACGCTGCGCGAGCAGTGGAACTTGGGGGAACCCCTGACCGGCCGCGATGCGGCAGCCCGCACATTCTCCGGCGTGTTCACCCTCGATAGCCCTCGACACCCGGATACCTGGCCGTCGCTTGTGGCGCGTACGTCGCCGGATTACACGCCGGACAAGTTGAAGTTCTTCACCGGCATCTCAACTCTGGGCAAAGCTGCCTTCGCCGGGGTTGCCGCTTATGCCCGCGCCCATAACCTACAGATTGCAGGACTACCCGAGGACCCAGCCGTGCCGATCAGCCCGGAGCAAGCCGTTGAGATCCTCGACACCATCTCGGCCGGGTTGTTCCCGCAACTGGCCAACAAGAAGCCTTAGTCAGTGGTCGGTCAGACTGTCCAGGCAGACGGTGATCGCCAGCATTAGCACGACGTCCTGCCCTGGGGCGATCTCGACACCGTAGGTTTCGCGGACCCGAAACCACTTCTTCGACACCGTGGCGACCGTGTCGCCATCACGTTCAATTTCGTATTCGTGGTCGACGATGTTGCCGTGCGCCTTCATATCGCCGCCACCGTCGACGTCGATGGTGAACCGGTCGCGGAGGCCCACCAGTGCCTTCTTCACGGTGGCATTTCCGCCGGGCCGCTCAATCTCCATCGTGTCGCGCACCCGGATGGCTCGCTCCTGGATCTTCGCCACCTCGTCGCCGGCTGCGTCGCGCAGGATGAAGGTGTCGCGCACCCGGACTGCCTTGCCGTCGACCTTGAACGCGCGCTGACCGTTGTCGTCCTCGATCCAGTAGTCGTCACCGATAGACATCAGTTTCTCGCGCATCTGATACTTCGTGTTCTGCGGACCGTCGTCGCCCCTGATTCGATCTCGTAGACCCATCTCCACAGCTCCCTAATGTTGGCTGGCACCTAACAGGTGCGCGATTCGGGCCAATTCTGCCGTGCCAGTGTCATCGATGCTTCATCACGGCCCCAGTTCGTGACGATCCCGCGGGCGCAGTCCACCATCAGGTTGCCGTCTGCTTCGGGCCAGGTGCAGTGCACTGCAGGGGCGTTGCAATTCGCTAAGGAAGAGCCCGTGCAAGATACCCGGGGCGGGCAGCACCGCAGTGGTCGTCAGTGCCGACTGTTCGACGTGCTCGCCAGGCAGTCGGTAGCGTGGCGGCGTGGATGACGCCGACGTGGACTTGTGGCACGATATCGACCGCCTGAGTACCCTGCTGACAGAGTCCCTGCACCGCACCGCGGGTGCTGCACTCCCGCAGTTGAGCGAGGAAATCCGTTCACTGGGCCGGCAGGACCGAACGGCCGCCGCCGCCCGACTGCGGGGTATCGACGTGCCGGAGGCCGTCCTGCTGGCCCGTGGTCTGGGAATTCAGTTCCAGCTCAACAAGGTGGCTGAGCAAGTGCATCGAGCCCGCATCGTCAATACCGAACGGGTGCCCCAGGGCGGACCGGTAGCGCGCGTAGTCGGACGGGTGTTGGCGGCGGGGACGGACCCCGCGTTGGTGCAGGAGATGGTGGATCGGCTCCGAGTGCGGCCGGTATTCACCGCACATCCGACGGAGGCGGCACGTCGATCTGTGCTATTGAAGCTGCGCCAGATCGCCGACCTGCTGCCGAACTCGGACGTGGAGTTCGCCAACTGCCGAATCGGTGCCCTGATTGATCTCCTGTGGCAGACCGATGAGCTGCGGGTGGAGCGGCCGCAGGTCGTGGATGAGGCCCGGCACGCGATCTACTACCTCGACGAACTCAGCCACGGCCCGATGGCTGAGATGTTGCGGCAGACTTCGGCCGAGCTGAGCCGGATCGGTGTTCAGCTTGATCCCGCGAACCCGCCGATCCGGTTCGGGTCGTGGGTGGGCGGCGACCGCGACGGCAATCCGCATGTGACGCCGGAGGTGACCGAAGAGGTGTTGTGGCTGCACCGCCGCCACGCTGTGCACGATCTGATTCCGCTGGTCGAGCGGCTGGCAGAGGATCTTTCCATCTCCGACAGGTTGGTCGCGGCCAGCGACGAGTTGCTCGCCTCGGTGGCCCGTGATGTCGCCGAGCTGCCCGAGCTCGATCCCCGGATCAGCCAGGTGTACGGCCACGAACCGTATCGCGTGAAGCTGTCGGCGATCCGTCATCGGCTGGAGCTCGCCCGCGACCCGGCCACCGCGGGGAGTGCCTACGGCCAGGTCGAGCTGCTCGCGGATTTTGCCCTGATTGTGGCCTCGTTGCGTTCGAACGGGGCGAGCGGTCCGGCAGACACTTTGGTGGCTGACTTGGTGGGGGTTGCGGCCACCTTCGGGCTGAATCTGGCGTCCCTGGACGTCCGCGAACATGCCCAACGCCATCACGCAGCATTGACTGGAATATTCGACTTGGTCGATCCGGATCTCGGCTATGCCGAGTTGTCATCCACTGACCGAGCCGTCACGCTCGCCGCGGAGTTACATAGTCGCCGACCGCTGACCCAGTTGCCAGCCCCACTGGCCGGTGCCGAACTACGCACGGCAGAGACGTTCCACGCAATCCGAAGGTGCCAGCAGGTCTTCGGCGAGGCGGCCATCGGCACCTACATCGTCTCTATGACGAAGGGTATCGATGACGTGCTGGCCCCGGTGGTGTTGGCCCGGGAGGCAGGTCTGGTGGACCTGGCCCGAGGTGTCGCCCGGATCGATTTCGTACCCCTGCTGGAAACCCTGACCGAACTGGACAAGGCCGACACCCTGCTGGATGCACTGCTGTCCGTACCCGAGTACCGCGAGGTTGTCCGGCTTCGAGGTGACCGACAGGAAGTGATGTTGGGATACTCCGACTCCAACAAGGACGCCGGTATCACTGCGTCACAGTGGGGGATCCACACGGCTCAGCGCGGGTTGCGCGACGTCGCCATACGGCACGGAGTCCGGTTGCGGTTGTTCCACGGCCGCGGCGGGACGGTGGGCCGCGGCGGCGGTCCCACCTATGACGCGATCATGGCGATGCCCTACGGCGTGGTCGACGGAGACATGAAACTCACCGAGCAGGGTGAGGTCATCTCCGACAAGTACCTGCTCCCCGCCCTGGCCCGGGACAACCTGGAGCAACTCCTTGGCGCGGTGCTCGAGGCCAGCCTGCTGCACCGGACACCGCGCGAATCTGTCGAAGCACTGGCGCGCTGGGATGTGGTGATGGAAATGGTGGCGACTGAATCCGTGGTCGCCTACCGACGGCTGGTGAGGGATCCGGATCTGCCGCGGTACTTCTTCGCGGCCACCCCGCTGGCGGAGCTGGCGTCGCTGCACATCGGTTCGCGGCCCGCCTCCCGGCCGGAGGAGGGTTTGGGCCTGGACGGGCTGCGTGCGATTCCCTGGGTGTTCGGCTGGACCCAGAGTCGCCAGATCGTGCCTGGCTGGTTCGGTGTTGGTTCCGGCCTCGCAGCCGCGCAGGCGGCGGGTCACGGTGCGGAGTTGCGGCAGATGTTCCTGCGCTGGCCGTTCTTCCGCAATTTCATCGCCAATGTCGAGATGACGCTCAGCAAGACCGACATGTCGGTGGCACGGCTCTACGTCGAAGGTCTGGTGCCGGCCGACCAGCACCGGATCTTCACGCTCATCGAGCGGGAGCACGCCCTCAGCGTGGCGCAGATCCTGGAAGTCACCGGATCCTCGGAACTGCTCGCTGACCAGCAGACCCTCTCCCGCAGTCTGACAATCCGGGACGAGAGCCTGCTGCCGTTGCACCAACTGCAGGTGGAGCTGCTCTCCCGGGTGCGGGCGCATACCGCTGCTGGCGAAGAGGTGCCGGCTGATCTCCAACGGGCCGTGTCGTTGACTATCAACGGCATTGTCAACGGGATGCGCAACACCGGCTGAGGCTCGGTCGGTCAGAGGAAGGTCGCCCAGAGCTCAAGCGGCATCCGCTCGGACCGCAGGCCGTTGATCGGTGCCGACTCGTCTTCGTAGCCCACCGACATACCGCAGAAGAGCATCTCGTTGTCCGGCGCGCCCACGAACGACGACACCGCCGCGTGCCGCACTGACCAATACTCCTGGGCGCAGGTGGCCAGTCCGCGCTCCACGGCGAGCAGCATCAGCGTCTGCAGGAACATGCCGCAGTCAGACCACTGCGGGGGTCCCATCCGACGATCCAGGAAGCAGAACAGCGCCGCTGGCGCACCGAAGAAGCGATCGTTGTGGGCGAACTGGCGTAGTCTGCCGGCCTTGTCCTCACGGGGGATCCCCACCGTGGCGTACAACTGCTCGCCGAGCGTGAAACGATTCGTTCGGTGGGGCTCGAACAGAGCGGGGGGGTAGATGTCGTACTCCGGCGACTCGAGCGGGGGTTGGTCGTCCAGGTGGGCTCGTAGGTCGGTCATGGCGGACCCGTTGACGACGTAGATCCGCCACGGCTGAAGGTTGCCGCCGCTGGGTGCCTGGGCCGCCTCGGTAAGCAGGTGACGCAGCAGTGCGTCGTCAACTGGATCAGGTCGGAACTGCCGGACCGACCGTCGGGCACGCACAGCAGCTGAGACGTCCATGCCACGACGGTAGTCGTGTCCGCCACTTGGGTTGTCAGCTATGCCTGCGGAACGCTGCGGACTAGAGTCGAGGGGTGCTGAAGATGACGGAAAGCAGCGGAACCAGCCGACCCCAGGCACCACTCGCATATGTGGATCGCACGACGTTTCGGCAACTCGCGAGCCGGTGGCGACACCGGGACCGAGGTCTCGGTGTCGATTCGGCCACGGCACTCTCCGAGCCGGGCGATCCCAACCTTGACCTGTCCATCGTCGTGCCCTTCTTCAACACCGGTCGATCGCTGCTTACTGAGACACTGGGCGGCATCCGGGACAAACTCTCCCAGGCTGAGATCCGGTTTGAGGTGATCGCTGTCGACGACGGCGGCACCGACGACTCGTTCGAGGCGGTTGCGGACCTGGCCGACCCTTACGTCCGGCTGATCCGCCTTGAGCAGAACCAGGGCAAAGGTGGCGCACTGCTCAATGGCTTCATCGACGCCCGGTCCAATTGGATCGGCTTCATCGATGCCGATGGTGACATCAGCCCGGACCACCTGACCGAGTACCTGGCCACGGCGGTCGCGTCTGATTCCGACATGGTGGTGGCGGACAAGACGCATCAGGAGTCTGACAACCTCGTGGAGGCGAGCCGCGCAGCAACCTCGCAGGTGATGCATCTGGTGAATGGCCGGCTGCTGCGGCTTGCGCTCACCGACACCCAGACCGGCGCCAAGATCTTCCGTCGGGAGCTGCTCGCCCATGCAGTTCCGCTTGCCCGGGAGCGAGGTTTCGCACTGGACGTCGAACTGTTCGTACTCGCCCGCCTCCTTCGCTACCGGCGGATTCTGGGCATGCCGGTGGCAATCGAACGGACGGGCGGATCCACCGTGTCCAAGAAGACGGTGATCAAGACAGGCGGTCGCGTCCTGCGCATCTGGGCGCGGGAGCAACTGGGCATGTACAAGGCGGAGCCGCGATCTTGGGGTGACCACGCGGCCGAGGGCATTCAGCTGACATCATCCGGGGTCGGCTTCCAGACGGTCTCGGAGTCCGACGACGAAGGCCGGCGTTCCGGTGCGGATCGACGAGGCCGGGCGTTTCCAGGGTTGTCGCGGGATCGCCGCAATCTGCGCGACCGCCGAGACGACCCGCGGGTGCCGGCGGCGGGGTAGCGGCAGCCAGCGGCTAGTTGATCGGATCCGGATTGCCGACCGCGAGCACTTCCTGCAGGGAGTCGTAAAGATTGTCGACCAGTTGGTATGGATCGGCAACCGCGCCCGGATCGGTGTTGATGCCGATGAACACCTTGCCGTCGTAGGACATCAACCCGATGTTCACCGCCGCGCCGCCCTTCGGCGCGAATGGGACCATGGACAACACCTGGGTGCCGGCGAAGTACAACGGGATGGGTGGACCTGGCACGTTTGTCGCGGCGAAATCGGTGCCCTTCATCAACCCGCTGCTGGCAGCTGCCATCGCTGGATTGGGCAGCAACGACAGGGCGCGATACACCGCACCTGACATTCCCAGCGCCGGTTCTGTGCGGGCCTGCAACAGCAGCGGGTGCAGCTCGGTGATGCGATCCTGGGCGGAGGCCTCCCCGATCGGTATCTCGAACCGGGCGGGCACCCAACTGTTGCCGTCGCCTGAACCCTCCTGGGCACGCATGCTGACCGGCATGTTGACGCGCAGGGCCGTCGACTCGGAACCATGTTCCCGGTGGTAGCGGGAGAGTCCGCCTACGACTGCAGCCATGAAAATGTCATTCAGGGTGGCCTTGGAGGCCTTAGCGGCTGCCTTGACGTCGGCCAGGGATGCCTCCAACACCGCGAAGGACACCGACATCGACCGGCCCGTCCAGAGATCTGACAGCGGTTCCGAGGCCGGCGCCAGCAGTCGAGCAGCGGAGGCAGTCCAGTTCTTCGCCGAAACCGCCGAGGCCATCGGAGCGGTGACCGCATCCTTCACCAGACCGACGCTGCCCGCGGTGACACTCTTGGCGTCGGCGATGAACGCCTTCGCCCCTGCTACCGAACCCTGCTCCAACCGTTGGGCCTGATCCAGCACCGAGCCGGTCGGGGCGTCCGGCATCGGACCGAGGTCGGTCGCGGGAGTGCGCTGCATCTCGAACAGCATGGCCAGCATCAGCACCCCACCCTCACCGTCGGTGATGGAGTGGTGCACCTTCATGATGAAAGCAGCCTGCTTACCCTTCAGCCCGGTCACAATGTGCAGTTCCCAGAGCGGGCGGGATCGGTCGAAGTCCTCCTCGGTGATCCGCTCGGCCATCGTCAATACGTCAGAAAGGTCGGCCCGGGGTCGCTCGGGTCGCTCCCATCGCACATGGAATGACATATCGAAGTTGGGGTCTACTTCCCACCGAGGCGGCACCAGTGAAACCGGGTTGCCGATCACCCTTGCCCGAAGTTTGGGATTCATCCGGGTCATTCGTTCGAGTCGGTCGATGACCACCTCGACGTCGGGGGCGGAATCCAACATGCAGACCAACGTGATCGGGGATCGCAGGATCGGATCACCTTCGATGTCCCAGATGACGGCGGAGAAGGCACCCATGCGAGGTTCTAGTTCTGGCATGGGTGTCATCCTGCGGGACAAACCACGATTGATGCCACCGCTGGACGGATCTGGCCGACGCTGTTGCCCGGCCTTTAGTTGACATGTAAACTACTTTCATGTCAACGTCGCATGATCGACACCAGGAGGTAGCCATGTCCGCTGTTTCAGAACGCACCCTCGACCTGCCGAAGTTCCCGGCCCGACCCGAAGGTGCAAAAGATCGGCGAACCCTCTCCGTGACCACTGCGCCGAAGGGGTATGAGGGTGAAGGGTTCCCGGTTCGCCGGGCGTTCGCCGGTATCGATCCCCGCTACCTGGACCCGTTCGTCCACATGGACCAGATGGGCGAGGTCGAGTACGCGCCAGGGGCACCCAAAGGCACCCCGTGGCATCCCCACCGCGGCTTCGAGACGTTCACCTACTTGATGGCCGGTCAATTCCTGCACCAGGATTCGAACGGTGGCGGCGGCACCATTCTTGAGGGTGGTACCCAATACATGACAGCCGGAGACGGCATCCTCCATATCGAAACGCCGCCGGAACACCTCGTCATGTCCGGTGGGCTGTTCCACGGGGTCCAGTTGTGGATCAACCTGCCGCGGAAGATGAAGCGCATCGCACCGCAGTACCAGGACCTGCAGGGACTCGACTCGGCGATGGTCTCGACCCCAGACGGGGGGGCGCTGACCCGGGTACTGGCAGGCAGCGTCGGAGGTCACCAGGGGCCCGGAATCTCCCACACCCCGCTGTCGATCAGCCACGTGTCGGTTGCGCCCGGGGCTCGTGCCGAGATCCCATGGCGTCCTGACTTCAATGCCCTGGCGTACGTCCTGGCGGGCTCCGGGCAGGTCGGAGCCGAAGGCCGACCGATCAAGTCCGGACAGATGGCGGTGCTGGTCGAGGGCGACAACGTCCAATTCAGGGCCGATCAGAAGCAGGACTCGAGCACCGACAATCTCGAGGTCTTCCTGATCGGGGGAGTGCCGCTGCGCGAACCGGTGTTCCAGTACGGACCATTCGTGATGAGCTCCCGTGCTGAGGTGCAGCAAGCGCTTGACGACTACCAGGCCGGCCGGTTCGGGCGGATCCCGGCGGACGCCATCCAACCTCACCGGGTCTAGCGGGCGCGGACGCCATCGTGAAGCGCTACCTTGGTGTCCAGCCATAACCGTCCAACTCGACGCTGGGAGCCCAGTCACATGACCCGCGATACAGACAGCCCCGCTGGTGCCGCAGCAACCTGGCCGGCCAATGATCCCGCCACCTGGCGGACGCTGCCCGAGACGTCCACCCCACTCGATCCGGCTCGGATCCAGACGCTGCTCGCGGCGGAATGGGAACGATTCGGCGTCGGTACCGGCGGTTCGGCGGCACACCACCAGCGAGCTGTGGTCCCAATGCCGCTGGGCGTTGCGTCATCCTTCCAATACTGGGATCCGCACCCGATCGCGATCGAGTCCGCCAAGGGGGCCTGGCTGCGCGACGTCGACGGTCGGGACTTGCTCGACCTGTCCATGGGATTCGGAGCGGTGCTGGTCGGCCATCTCAACCCGACAGTGGTGGCGGCGGTGACCCGGGCGCTGGACTCGGGCACCTTGTTCGTCACGCCGTCGCCCAGCACGACCGACATCGCCGAGCGTTTCACCCGTCGGTTCGGAATCGACCAGGTCCGGTTCGCCAACTCCGGCACCGAGGCCACCATGTACGCGGTCCGGGCCGCCCGGATGTTCACCGGCCGACACGGCATCGTGAAAATCGAGGGCGGCTACCACGGCGGCTATGACGCACTGTCGGTGTCGGTCAAGCCGGATGTGGCCGACGCCGGCCCGGAGGACGCACCCACACCGGTCGTCCCGTTCGAGGTCGAGGCGGGCATCGTGCACGTGGTGCCCTACAACAACCTGGAACGGTTAGAGCAGGTGCTCGCCGCCCACTCCGACGAGATCGCCGCAATCGTGATGGAGCCAGTGCTGGAGAATCTGTCGATCGTGCTGCCGGACGAGGGCTATCTCGCTGCAGTGCGGGCGGCCTGTGATCGGCACGGCGTGCTGCTGGTTTTCGATGAGGTGAAGACCGGCCTCACCGCCGGATACGCCGGCGCCTCCCGGCGACTCGGCGTGACCCCGGACCTGATCGCGCTGGCCAAGAGCATCGGTGGTGGCCTGCCGTTGGCTGCCTTCGGTGGGCGGCAGGAAGTGATGGATACCATCACCGACGGACGGATGTGGCACTTCGGCACCTACAACGGCAACCCTCTGACGATGGCGGCCGCCGCGGCGGTGGACGAGGTCTGCACCGAAGCGGCACTGGACGCCGCCGAGGCGATCAACGACGATGCCCTGCGCGCCATCGACGAATTGATCGTTCGCTACGAACTCCCAGCGCACACAGTCGGCTTCGGCGTGAAGGGAGCCGCTATTTGGTCACCGACGCCGGTGCGCAACTATCGCGACTACAAGCGCACTGACTTTGAGGCGGCCGAATTGAGCTGGCTCTGGGGCGTCAATCGCGGCATTCTCACCCCACCCGGACTGGATGAGCAGTGGCTGGTGTCGCTGGCACACACCGAGGCTGACATGGGGCTACTGGTGGCCGCCTTTGACGAGTTGGCTCAGGCTCTGCGGGCCTGAGCCCGGCGCGGCGCAGCACCTCCTGACCCCGGCGCGGCCGGTGGCCTGCGGGATGCCTCAGTCCTCTGCTGTGCGCGCCCGCGGCAGCAACAGCATCGGGCTGATCGCGCCCAGGCAGAGTGCGAGCATGATCGCGGCAGCTGAGAGCCCTGAACTCGCGGCGAGAATGAAGTCAGCGGAGTTCTGCTGAGCCTCGACACCGGAGTTGGTGATCCAGGTGGTGAACGACGTGATGAACGCCTTGGCTATCACGGCTCCCGGCACGAGCGGGATCACGGGGGCAAACGCGAACACCGGTGAGGCCTCACCCAGCCGCGGACCGATCGTGTAGGCGATGGCCCCGACTGCGAACGCCGCGATGAAATCTGCGGCGATGATGGTCAGTCCCAGATGTTGTCCGAATACCTGGATGAACTTCGCCATCACAGCGATTACGGCGACGATTGGCAATGCCCGCAGCCTGACATTGAACAGCAGCGCGAAACCCAGGGCGGCTGGGGCGGCCCAGAGGACGCCGACGGTTGAGGTCATATGTGGCCCCACAGCACTAGCGCCAGCGTGAATCCCAGCGCTGAGCCGAGCAGGATCACACTCGCCCGGGTCAACCTCACGACGCCATTGAGGTAGTTCGACGTGAGCAGGTCGGCGGTTCCGTTCAGCAGCGGAACTCCGGGCACCAGGAAGATGATGCTCGCAGTCACGGCCGCATCCGGGGTGGTCGTCAAAGACCCGAATGCCATCACCACCGAGGCGCTCAGGAGGGCGGAGAACAAGCAGTAGATGAAGGGCTTGAAGCGGCGCTTCATCAGCAGATGTCGCAAGCTGGCACCCAGGAACCCGCCCAATGCAGCTGCTGCGATGCCCACCGGGTCGGCCCCGAACAGGGCCGCGAATGAGCCGCAACTGACGCCAAGCATCAGCAACACCACGATCACCGGATAGCGGCGCTCCTGCTGGGCGATATTCGCCAGTTCGGCCTGGACTTCTGTCACAGACATGGAGGCCGCGTTTCGGGCGAGTCTGGACAGGTAACTCAGCTCGGTGAAGTTCACCCCGATCGCCGGCGTTGTGCGCACCGAGGTACGGCTCCAGCCGCCCCGGTTGACCGCCAACCCGATGCTGCCCGAGGACACCCAGGTCTCGGCCCGTTCCGCCCCCAACCCGAGCGCCACCCGCTGCATCGAGTCGCGGACCCGCGCGGTGTACCCGCCGGACATCTGCACCCGAATCCCGAACTCCAACGAGGTCTGCAGAATCGCCTCGAGTTCGTTCCGTTGCGGGTCATCCGCTGGAGTGTCCACCACAACGAAACGTTAGCAACGCAGACGCCTGGCCATACGAGGTTCCGGTGTTGCGCACGGAACTGTTCTGCTGGCGACGGTTGTCAGCCTGGTGGAGCGCGGAGTGGGTAGCGTGGACGCCATGACCAGCCATGCACGCCGCGGGAAGCCGACACTTGCGAAGGTCGCGGCCGTCGCCGGTGTGTCGGTGAGCCAGGCGTCGGATGCTCTCCGCGGGTTGGGACGGGTATCGGAGGAGACCCGCGATCGGGTCCGGGCGGCCGCGCAGCAACTCGGGTATCGATCGCAGGGCTCGGGCAGGGCGCTGCGATCGGGCAGCAAGCCGCTTGTTGTGTTCCACCTGGACGCAGAGAGCACTCTGGCTCCAGATGGATCTTTGTTCCTGTTCTGGTCCAATGTAGTCACCGGCTTCGTGAAGACGATGCAGGACCACGGCCACCATGTGATCCTCGATATCGGCGGCGATCTGACCGAACTCGCCGACCTTCCAGGGGAGGCGCTGTTGATCGGCAGCACCGACCCATCGCGGATGCGTCTTCCCCCCAACCTTGGCTTCGGTGCTGTGGTGTCGTTCGCGGTCGACCCCGATGCCGCGCCAGCGCGGGAGCGCTCAGTGGTGAGCCTCAAGGCCCACCACGACTACCGGGCGATTGGGCTCGCGGCCGCAGAGTTCCTGATTGCTGACGGTCGGGTTGCGCCGTTGCTGCTGGTTCGTCCTGGCAGGCACCAATACCTCGACCGGATCGGTGCCTCCTTCCAGCAGGCTGTCGCAGCCGCTGGCGGATCCGCCCGGCTACTTGTGGCCGACATCGCCGACCCCGGGTTGACCGACGTCCTGACTGCGCAACTTGCCGACCTCTCCGTGGACTCGGTGCTGGACTTTGCGCTCTCGTTGGCACCAGTAATGACCGCGCTGGAACGCTGTGGCAGAAGTGCCAATATCGGAGTGCCCGCGGCACGCCCACTGACGTCGTCTGATCCGCTGGTGGTGACCCAGGCGGAGGTGCCGTTTGCCCATCTGCGCGACCCACGGGTGGCGTTCCTGTCGTTCCAGGGCCTGGATTGCGGGGAGGAGCTTGGCGAGAATCTGATCGCCACGCTGTCCGGGCGACCACCCAACGATGCGCTTCTGCCCTTTCGAATTACCCCGCCGATGCGCTGGCGGAGCTAGCACCGGCGGGGGTGCTGGCCGGGGCGCTGGCCGCGCTGGAGCCGGCGGGTGCAGCACCGGCGGGGTCGGCCCCGGGCACGGCAGAGGCGCCGTAGAGGGCGACCAGCACGCTCTTGGCGAGTTCAAGGGCGGCGTTGTTGCCATTCACTGGGGAAGCCGACAGGTTCGTGCCGATGACGATCGTGTTGCCCTTCCCTGTGTCGTGGGACATGAACGTCGAGTACCCCGGGAGCTGACCGTCGTGGCCGTAGATCGTGGGGGCGAACTCGACGATCCCCAACCCGTAGCCCAGGCCTTTGGGCCCGTTCTCCGTCAGCGGTTTGATGCTGTCCAACCGCAGTTTCTGGGTCGCTTCGTCGAGCAGTCCGCCCTCGACGAGAGCCTTCACGTAGGTTGCCAGATCGTCCGGCGTGGAGATCGCCGCCCCGGCGGTGAAAGCCCAGGAGGGGTTGGCATCAGTGTTGTTGATCGGAAGTAGGGAGCCATCAAGGGCGGCTGGCAGTTTCGCCGGCGGAACTGCGTAGGAGTCAACGTCTTCCAGATTGGTGCCGAACTGGTAACCCTGCGGGTGTGGGGTCGGCAGCGACGAGTCTGTCGGTGCCGGCATCGATGTGTGCTTCAGGCCCAACGGCTCGAAGATCCGCTTCTGGAAGGCTTCGGCAGCCGGCATGCCAGTGAGCTGTTCGATCACCAGGCCCAACAGCACGATGTTGGTATTGCTGTAGTTGTACACCTGTCCAGGCGGGGACAGCGGGGGCTCCGCGAACGCGATCGCCAGCAGCTCATCGGGCGTCCAGGCCTTCTGCGGCTCGTTGTCGAGCGTCGCGTTGAACTCCTTGGAGGACGTATAGCTGTAGAGGCCACTGCGCATCTCGGACAGCTCGGCGATAGTGATGTTCGCGCCATTGGGCACGTCCGGGCGGTACTTGGAGATCGGATCGTCGAGTTTGAGTTTGCCCTCCTGCACCAACTGCAGGATGACGGTGGAGGTCATGGTCTTGGTATTGCTGCCGATTCGGAACGTGTCCTCCAACAGCATGGGTTCGGTCTTGCCGAGTTCGCGAATACCGAAAGTCGAAGACCAGTCCCCCTGGTCTTTCGACCGAACCAGGATGACGACGCCGGGAATGGCGTTCGCCTTCATGAGCGCGGGGATTTCCTTTTGCAGGGTGGCCGCGTAGGCGGGGACCCCGGCGCTGCTGGTTGCGCTCTGGCCCGACGCACTGCCGGTTGCCGCGCTCGATGACGAAGACGCGCCGGTCGAGGCGCCACAGGCTGCCAGGCTCACCATCCCGACGATCGCAGTCGCCGCAAAGGCCTTCGTTCGGAAAGAGCCCACTGTGTCCTCCTGGTCAACCATTGGAGGTTGCACACTACACGGCGTTGTGGCTAGCGAAGTCGGCCGACGTGTGCGTTCAACGCGGAATATCCACGTTCAACGCACACGCTGGCGGTTTGTGCTGCGCAACGCCGCATCGACACGACCTGGTGGCCCAATTCGGGTCACCATTTCGCGTATTGGTCCTCCACAAAGCCGTATTGATCCTCGATTTGGATGACGCGTCCGTCCTCGGTTCGCAGTACCCCGTTGAACCGACCAAAAACCTGCTTGAAGTCGCTGGCGATGACGATGAAGTTGAGCTTCTCCTCGTGAATCCCCTCGGGCTCGAAGACGAGATCTACCACGCCGTCGGTGGTCGTCACCGTCCACTGCTCGATAGCGGGATGCTTCCGGTCGTAGTCGAAACTGGCCAGTCCGACCGGTATGAGAGTGCCGTCTAGCCAGATGCAGTTCTCGCTGTAGCTGGTCTCGTTGACACCGCAGGAGAGGTTCAGACCGACCGCGTGGCCGTCCGCCTGGCCTGAGAAGCAGGCCCAATTCCAGAACGTCTCCCGACGCATGTAGCCGACTGTGTAGTCGTAGTGGGCAAACGCGCCAATCTCGGCCAGGTCCCTCCGCCCAAAGGAACCCTCGGCATGACCTACTGCCGGAATGCCAGCCATCTTCTGCGTGAACGACCAGCCATTCCTCGCGGTCTGGGTGCACAGGGTCATCGGCTGAAATGCTGGTTTGTTGTCGAGATTGAAGCTGGCATGCACCTTCAGGCCGGACCGCAGCTCCACCTCCAGCGAGACTATTCGCGGACTTGTGTCAGCGGCCATCCTGATCCGGTTGCCCCCGAAATCGAACTCCCCAGTGCCGTCGAGCGGACGATTCGTCAGCGACAGCCCCGCGCCCAGGGGGAGCTTCATGCTGAACTCCTGTAGTTCTCGGGTGGCAGGCTCGTAGGTGTAGACGAACGCAAAACCCAGGTATCGGAAATCACCCATTGCGCAGCCGATCAACAACTCATCGCTAATCAGGCCGATGTACTGGAACTGGTTGTAGTCCAGCCACTTGCGCCCGGGGAATTGCCGACCACCCAGTGGCGTCCGGTAGTCGAAGTCGTCGATGTTGATGACGTCCGGCGCTGTGGTGAAGTATCCGTAACGGGGTTGACCATTGCTTTGAATCAACGATTTATCGACCATGAGTCCACGCTAGTCCTTCATGTTCCAAACGATGCGGGACCTCCACCGGCGCGAGCCACGTGGCCATTCGGGTGAGCAGTGCAGAGCGCCGGCGGCCAGGTGACCGTACCCTGTCGCCCGCCCGCTTTTCGGCCCGCGTCGGCCGATTCGCAGTAGGGTGCGTACGTGGGTGAGGACAAGTCAGACGCTCGCCTGCGATCGGCCGTGCGAAATGCCGTTGGCGGCGCTGTCGAGGCGACGGTGGGTCGAGCCGGACACGCGGCCCGGGACTTCAGTCAGGCGACAGTGCGGGACTACATCGACGATCTGGAGCCTTACCTGATCGACGAGACTGTTCCCAGGATCGTCGAGGGTGTGACGCCACTGCTCGTTGAGCAGGTCGTTCCGGAGATCATCGACGGCGTCACCGAACACCTGATTGAGGTGACGGTTCCGGCAGTGCTGGCGGGGCTGACGCCTGCGCTGGTGGCGGAACTGTTGCCGCGGATCTTGAACGACTTGGAGCCCTACCTGCAGGAGCAATTGGCACCGGAGTTGGTGGATGCGCTGATGCCGAAGATTCAGGAGGAGTTGGCCCCGCAACTCGTGGATGCGTTGATGCCGAAGATTCAGGAGGAGCTGGCGCCGCAGGTGGTCGATGCGTTGATGCCGAAGATTCAGGCGGAGGTGGTGCCTGCCATTCTCGACGAGATCGTCGATGACCCCCGACTTCGGAACTTGATCCGAGAGCAGAGTCAAGGGTTGTTCCTGGATGCCCTCGAGCGACTGCGCAACGTGGTGGCCCGGGTCGATGACGGAGCGGAAAACTTCGGCCGTCGACTTTTCGGCCGGGCTCCCCGGGCGGCGGGGGTCGGGAACGGAGAGGTTGGGGACGGGGTGGCGCCACCCGTGGGTCGCCGCATCATTTATGCCGGGGCGGTCTCTCGGAGCGTGGCCTTCATGCTTGACATCAGTCTGGTGTCGTTCAGCATCAGTCTGGGTTTGAACTTGCTACTCGGACTGCAACAGGGATTCTTCGATAGCTCCACCACATCGTTGGATGGCCTGGCCTCACTGGTCGTTCTGTTCGCTACGCCCACCTACTTTGCACTTGCGTGGTGGCTGGCGGGGAGCACAGTGGGCGACTTCCTGATGGGGTTGCGGATCTGCCGCCGCAATGGGGAGCGGTTGGGTTTCGTGGCCTCGTGGGTGCGGTCCTGGACGCTACTGCTGTTCCTGATCGTCTGGATAGTGGGGATGCTGCCAACTGCCTTCAGCACCAACCGAAGGAGTTGGCTGGATCGGGCGACCCGTACCCAGGCGCGCTACGTCGGTCGCCCACTCTGGAAGTCCCTGGCAAGTCCGCCGGTGGCCAGCCCGCCGGTGGCCAGCCCGCCGGTGGCAGGGCCAGCGGTGTCGGGCCGTGCGGACTAGGGTCCCAGCGTGGCTGAGTCTCCGATAGATCTTCATCTGGCGAAGTTCGAGCCCTCCCAACGGACCGCCCTGCTGACGACCTGCGCGGTGGTCCGGGCGGCGCTGCCGGGCGCGGACGAGGTGATCGCCTATGGCATGCCGACGTTCAAGGTCGACGGGGTTGCGGTGCTCGGGCTCGAGGGTTTCAAGTCCCACAACAGCCTCTTCCCTTACAGCGGGTCGGTGGTGGAGCTGGTCCGAGCGGAACTCCCGGATTTCGGTGCATCCAAGGGCACCGTGCGGTTCCCGATGGACAGGCCGTTTCCGACACGGTTGCTCAACCGCATCATCCGGATCCGCATCCAAGAGATCAACGCGGGCTACCCGAAGAAGTCCGGCGAAGTCAAGGAGTTCTATCTGAACGGCTACTTGAAGGCCAGCGGGAAGGTGAAGGATGGTGAACTTCACGGAGCCTGGCAGTGGTTTCGAAAGGACGGCACGACCATGCGGTCGGGGTCATTCAAGGCTGGTCAGAAGGCTGGTGCTTGGACCACCTACAGCAGAGACGGGAAGCCATACAAGGTCACCCGCCACTAGCACGCTCGAACGCGGGTCCAGGCGGCCATCGGGGGTGGCGCCCGCGGCCCGCCAGGTCAATCAGGGTGCCTGGCGAACTGCCCGAGGCATAACGAAGTAGGCCCAGGTGGCGACACAGAGCGGGACGGCGGCCAGCATCAGCATCGCCAGTCGCACCCCTGTGGTGTAGTCGACTCCGAGGCTGAGGCCGGCGGCCAGCGTAGCCAGATCCGGGCTGTAGCTGGTCACGCCCGGCGAACTGGTGACGGCGCTCGTCACTGCCGTCACGGCCTGCTGGGCGGTTTCGGCCGACAGGCCGCGAGTGGCGGCGTCGGAGAGCCATTGCTGGCGGAACAATGTGTCGAGCAGGAAGATCACCAGCGGTGGGCCGAGCGCGTACCCTGTCATGGCGAACGCGGGTTGGATCGCAGCGACCGAACCGGTCTTACCTGGTGGTGCGAACCCCAGCACAGTGTCAGCGGTGGCGGTACCCGTGATGAAGCCACCGAGGTTGCTCAGCCAGGTGGACAACACAAGCACTGCAAGCCCCATCATCGGGGACGCCGTGGCGGCGAGGACCAGGCCGCTCATGGTGACGATCAATAGGCCCAGGATCAATACCGGCCGTGCGGTTCGGTGGGCGACAACCCGGCCAGCCCAGACACTCGCGGCGGCCACGACGACGGTGCCGGGCAGGTAGAGCAGGCCAATCTGTTGGGCTGACAGGCCCAGGACATAGCTGCCCAACTGTCCGATCACCGTGCCGAGACCAGCTGCGAACATATTGATCGCGACCGTCGCCAAGATCGCCACGACGAAGGCGCGGTGCCCGAAGAGGCGCAGCTCCAGGGCTGGTTGGTCTGTCCGACGTTCATGCCGCAGCAGCATCACTATCGCCAGCCCGCTGATGACCATCGGTACCCAGCAGGTCGGATCGCTCACACCGGCCGGTGCCGCCCCGATACCTGCCACCAGCCCGAGCAATGCCAACCCGAACAGAACGACCCCGCTGGTATCCAGTCGTGCTGAGGGGTGAACCGGCGGATCCGCGCCGAACCGCTTGGTCAATGCCAACGACACGACCGCGAACGGTGCCGTGACCAGGAAGAGCGCCCGCCATCCTGCCGTCTCCACCAACCAGCCCCCAATCAACGGTGTGAGGCCGTACATGAGGGTGTAGATGGCCATCACGATCCCGATTGCCCGAGAACGCAGTTCGGCGGGCACGGAGGCCGCCACCAGGGCCAGCGAGACGCCAAGTAGCGCAGCCAATGTCAGGCCATCGAGGAAGCGCATCACGAGCAGCACGGTGTAGCTCGGGGCCAGGGCGGAGGCGATGCCGACGAGGACGTTCCCGCACAGTCCGAGTACCAGGATGCGTCTGAGGCCGAATCTGTCGCCAAGGTTGCCCACGGCCAGCACAGTTGCCGCGACGACCAGCGTCGACGCGCCTGCCAGGAGTCCCTGGTTGTCGGCAGGTATCGCAAGACCCCGACTCACTTCGGACAGGTTCAGGTTGAGCATCAATGGATCGACACCCGCGATCGGGTACGCCAGAGCCGGGCCAAGGATTGTCAGCAGAACCCTGCTGGTCAGGCGTGGTTCGCGTCTGCCTATGTTCGCGATCACGTTTGCGTCCCCTGTCGCGGCCTCACGGGCGCGGATAGTTGCCCGCCACCTTCGAGGCTACTTGGCAGGGCGTAGCCTCCCCACGTGACGCAGACAAAGTTGGCCGCAGCTAGCCCGACGGGACTGATCGCCTACCAGGGTGAACCTGGGTCGAACTCCGATGCGGCCTGTCGCCAGATGTTCCCAACCCTCACGCCGCACTCCTGTACGACCTTCGAGCAGGCATTCAACGCGGTTCAGGCGGGGGTCGCAGATGTGGCGATGATCCCGGTGGAGAATTCGATCGCCGGCCGGGTGGCCGATATCCATCACCTACTGCCGGACTCCGACCTATTCGTGGTCGGGGAGTGCTTCCTGCCGATCCATTTCCAGTTGCTTGGCGTGCCGGGGGCCTCGCTCGATGACATCACCACCGTGCGCAGTCATGTCCACGCGTTCTGGCAGTGTCGCCGCCTGCTGACAGAGCATGGCTGGGCCTCTGCTGTGGCCGACGACACCGCGGGAGCCGCTCGTGAGGTCGCCGAGGGCGGCGTCAGGTCCGTCGCCGCGCTCGCACCGAGGCTGGCCGCGGAGCTCTACCACCTCGAGGTCCTCGCCGCGGACGTGGAGGACGAGCACAGCAACACCACGCGCTTCCTAGTGCTCGCCCGCGAACCCATTGAGCGACAGGTGACCGAGGACCCGATGATCACCTCGTTCGTTTTCCGAGTGCGCAACATTCCTGCCGCCCTCTACAAGGCGCTGGGCGGCTTCGCGACTAACGGGGTCAACATGACCAAGCTGGAGAGCTACCAATTGGGGGGTTCCTTCTCTGCGACCCAGTTCTATGCCGACGTCGAGGGCCATCCGGAAGGCAGACCGCTGGCGCTGGCGCTGGAGGAACTCGCCTTCTTCTGCGAGGACCTGCGCATCCTTGGGACGTACCCGGCCAGTCCGTTTCGGGCGGCGCCGGCGTGATCGTGGAGCCGAAGTTCTGAAGGCCGGTCATTCGCGTGGCGCCCCCTCTCCGTGCCGCGACCGCCACAGTGCGATTCCGTCCAGGATTCCGTGGCCGGTTCCGCCCAGCAACTGCCACGCCCGGGTGATGCCAATGGCATAGAAGGCAAGACTCAGGCTGGCGAGAGTCGCAAGGACTGCGGTGTCGGTGTTACCCGAGGCTAGTTGAATGCCCAGCACCAATTGCCAGACGAAGAAGCCCAGCGACAAGAGCCGGTGCCAGATCCACCTGAGTCCCGGCCGTCGGACCTCCAGGATTGTTATCCCCGCGAAGACCACCGTCCCGATGATTCCGACGCACGCCATCAGCGGCACCACCACGGCCAGGGAGTTGGCGGGGATCAGGGCGGCCAGCGCAACAAACAGCGTGTTGATCAGCACGAGGTAGGCTCCCGCGGCGGATTCCTGTGCCCGGATCGGGGCGGAACTCTGCACGATGCGTTCCGGCGCCACCGCCGAGGCCACGAACAGCAGCCCGATCAACGCCCCACTCACACCCGCCGACGCGACGAAGAAGTCGTGGAACTCCTCGGGGACACCTTCCATGCTGCCGAACCTACTCCGGCCTCGAGGGAAACGGTGTCAGGCGTTGGTGCACACCGTGATCAGAGTGCTCAGCGGGTGCTGACGGGCTGCTCGGTCAGGAAGCCCGCGCGATCCTTGGCGACGACCCCGTCCTTGACTACGAGCAGGATATTGCCCGGGTCGCCGAGCAGCGCAATGTTGGACAGCGGATTGCCGTTGGACACGACTATGTCGGCGCGCTTGCCGGCGTCCAGCGTCCCAACCAGGTGGTCCAGTTGACACAGCTCAGCCGAATGGCGAGTGGCCGCAACGATCGCCTGCATCGGGGTCAAGCCGTTGTCGACCAGCAGGCCCAGCTCGCGCAGGTTATGTCCATGTTCGGGCGCCGCACCCGCGTCGGTGCCGGCAGCAATCTTGACCCCCGCCGCAACCGCGGCAGGGAAATTCGTCCGGGCTTTGCCCTGCCAGAGGGCCTTCTTGGCCAATGCCACCGGCCCCGCGGACGGGTCCAACGAACCCATCACCTCTGACAGTGTGGGTACCAAGAATGTCCCCCCGTCAACCATTTGGGCACGCTGCTCCGCAGTCAGGTCGTAGCCATGTTCGATCGAGTCGACGCCACCGTCCAAGGCGTTCTGAATACCCCGTCGACCTTGGGCATGGGCCGCCACATGGACGCCGCCACGCCTGGACCGAGCCTCCTCCACGACTGCACGTATCTCCGCCACGCTCATCCCCACATCGTCTGGCCGATCGGTGGGGGTCAACACTCCGCCGGTGGCGGCGATCTTCACCACGTCAGCGCCGGCCTGCAGGATTCGGCGCGTCATGGCCCGTAGCTCGTCTTCACCATCCGCCACCGCGGGGAAACAGCCTGGCGACTGCAGGTAGGGAAGCACGTTGATGCCGCTGAGTTGTGTCATGTCGCCGTGACCGCCGGTGCTGGACACGATCCCGACCGATAGTACGAGCCGGGGTCCGGCGATCACTCCAGCATCGACCGCCATCCGAAATCCGACGTCGACGCCCATCAGATCGCGGGCGGAGGTCACCCCGGCTTCGAGCGTGATCCGCATCCTCTCGGCGATCTGGAATACCTTCAGCGAGGCCGGCAGGGCCAACGTCAAGCCGATGTCTGCGGCCCCTCCTGGCAGGCAGAAGTGCACGTGACAATCGAAGAAGCCCGGCAGGATGGCGTTCCCGCCGACGTCCACGGTGGACGTCCCGCTCGGTATCTCCGGCGCCAACGTGCCGACTCCCGCGTAGGAAATCGTGCCCTCCGCATCCACCAGCACGGTTGCTCCGCGGATCGGTTCGGCCCCCGTGCCATCAATCAGCAGACCATTCGTCAGTGCCAACGCAGTGCGCGCTGGGCGGTTCGAGCCGGTCATTTCGACGCCACTGGGACGCGCGGGAACGGTGCCGCCCCCTCGAGTTCGTAGGCGAGCTCGAGCAGGGACGCCTCGGATCCGAACGGACCGCCGAGGTGGACACCGATCGGGGTGCCCTCGGAGCTCGTACCGGCCGGAACGGCGATACCCGGGGCCCCTGCCACGTTCTGGGCCGCCGTGAATGAGGCGTAGCGCAGCAGTCGGATGATGTGGGTGCGCGGGTCGATATCGGGGGACAAGTACCCGATAGGCACCGGCGGTGCGGCCAGCACCGGCGACAGAATGACGTCGCAGTCAGCGAACATCGTGGCGTACGTCTGGGGGAACGCCCGCAACCGCGTGAGCATGCCCGGCACTCCGGTGACCATCGTGCGGCAGTAGTCCGCAAGGCCTTTGGTCAGCGGCTCAAGCTGGTCGCCATCCCAGCCGGGTCCGAACATCCGGCCACCCCCCAGCTGCAGGAACGCGGCAAGCGCCGCCCAGTAGCGCAGGAAGTCCCGGCCGAACTGTTCCGGCAAGGCCAGCGTCGTCGGCTGAACATGGTGTCCGAGGTCGGCCAGGAGTCCGCCCGTACGCTGCACGGCGGCGACCACTTCGGCATCGACGTGCTGCACCGGAACACCTTGGGTGACCAACGCGACGCGCAGTCGGCGCTTCCCTGGCCCGCGCACATGCCCTATCGGCGGGACCCCCGCCATCGGTCGTTCGAGCAGGCTGTAGAGCAAGGCTGTGTCGCGTACTGTCCGGGTGACGACCCCTTCGGAGGCGATGGAGACCGGCAGGAATTTCTCGGACTCGGCGTCGGTAACCCGCCCGCGGGAGACCTTGAGACCCACAAGGCCACAGCAACTAGCGGGGATCCTGATTGATCCGCCGCCGTCGTTAGCGTGAGCCACGGGCACCGCTCCGGCGGCCACCAGGGCGGCAGAGCCACCCGAGGACCCGCCAGTGGACCGATCAAGATGCCACGGGTTGCGAGTAGGTCCGGTCAGCAACGGCTCGGTGGAAGCTGTCAGGCCGAACTCGGGCAGGGTGGACTTGGCGAGGAATGCCAACCCGGTCGCTTTCAGGTCGGCGGTGAATGCGCTGTCCTGCGAGTGCACCCGGTCCGGAACGGCCCGGCTACCTTCTCTTGTGGCGTAGCCGGCCAGGTCCAGGTTGTCTTTGAGTACGGACGGGATGCCGGCGAGCGGTCCGGTTCCGGAGGGCACCTCGGTCGTGACAACAACCGCGTTGAGCACCTCCTGGGCCTCCCGGAGTCGTTCCCGGGCGGCGTCATACAGCTCCGCCGGGCTCACCTCCCGGTGCTTCAGCGCCGACAGCAGCTCGGTCATATCGCTCTCGCCCAGGGCATCGTCACGCACAGCGGAATAGTTTGTGGCCATATATTCAACTTAGTACCGGGGTAGCCGGCATAAAACCTCAACCAACAGTGCACACCGAGCCGAAGGGGTAGTCATGCGCAACTTGTGGGCGGTCTGTCTGGTGGTATCCGGCGCCTTGGTCGTCGGGGCCTGCGGAGCGACAGATACTGCCTCGCCGCCGCCGACGTCCACCGCCAGCGCCGTTCACTCGGATGCCGTCGGTAGCCCGTCGGCCGGCGGGGGCCCAGCGGTGGTTCTGGTGTCCGGTTTGGCGACCCAGACTCCCTTCACGACCACCACCACCAAATGCGCCAACGGCCTCTCGGCCGGAAACTCCGTCTCCGCCTTGCGGGACAGCCTGGTCGCTGCCGGAAACCAGGTCTACACGGCGCCGGCGCAGATCGGACCGGGCGAGGTAACTTCAACCGTCGGGATCGGACCCTCAGGTGGCTGTCCGCCGCCGCTGCCAGCCGCATTGACGATCGACACCACCGCCGGGATTGATCAAGGCGGTGAGCACCTGGCAGCCTTCCTCAACTACCTGCACACGCAGCTTGGAGTCACCGCAGTCCAGCTCGTCTCGCACTCCATGGGCGGGCTGTTCTCACGCTCAGCGATCGGGAACCTGGGTGTGCAGCCAGGTGGGCTCGAAGTTCGATCGCTCACCGCCTTGAGTACCCCCTGGACTGGCGCCTTTCCGGCCGACTACGCCGAGGGAACGCTGCCAATGTCTGCCTGCGGCGGCGAGAAGACCTGTCTGAAAGTGATGACCGATTACAAGGCGAAGCTCAGCGACGTGGAGGGACCGCAGGGTGCGGCCAACGCGATCGGAACCTCGGACCTGCAGGGCCCGACCGGCTGGAATGTGTCGCAGGGAACCGACCTGTCTGCGATCCCTGTGACGTTGATCGGCGGCGACCACTTTGCCCGGTCTGGCGGCAGCCCGAAAGTCTGGCCCAATGACGGAATCGTGTCCGCGTCGAGTGCCCTCGCCAGGGGTATCGGTGGCGCTCCGTTGCAAGTTCGTGCCTGCCTGCTGAGGCCCGACGTGCACACGATCGGATTGGCGGCGGAATTGGGCCTGCCGTGGACCTCGTCGATTACCTGGGATCCAGTGGTCCTGGCCGCGGTGGCTGCTGCCGTGCACGCCGGCGACGAGGGGACTCCGACTACGGGTAGTGCCACCGACTGCTGAAAGGATGCGGCCATGGCCGTGCACAAGGACCCAGACGAACATTTCATCGAACGGTTGAGTCTGGAGCGCGTCGATCGAGACATCTTCACCGGCCGATGTCACGCTGGCGCGCCGCTGCGGGCGTTCGGCGGGCAGGTCGCCGCGCAGGCATTGATTGCGGCTGGTCGAACAGTGGAAGAGCCTGATCGACCAGTGCATTCGCTGCACGGCTACTTCTTGCGCGCAGGTCGCACGACCGACCCGATCGTCTATCTGGTGGAACGGGTGCGGGATGGCAGATCCTTCAGCACTCGGCGTGTCAAGGCGATCCAATACGGCGAAACGATCTTTACGATGTCGGTGTCGTTCGCGATCGACGAGCCGACGTTGAGTCATCAGGCCGCCGCTCCGACGGTGCCGGGCCCCGATGAAGTGCCTGAGTATGACCTGCTCGACGACGACGAAAGCGGGCCGAGAACTCGCGACCAAGGATTCCCTGCCCGCGCCCTGCTGCAGCGGAAACTGGTCGACCCTGAGGATGTGGCTAAGGCCACCGGCGGCACGGCCACCCGGGTTGCCTGGACCCGCGTCACTGAAAAGCTCCCAGACGACCCGTTGATCCATGTCTGCGCGTTGACCTACTTCTCCGATCTGACTCTGATCGGAGCCATTCTGGAACCGCACGGCGGCAGAGTGGTGCACCCTGAGTTGGACCTGGCGTCGCTCGATCACGCGATGTGGTTCCATGCGCCGTTCCGCGCCGATGAGTGGACCATGTTCGTGCTGGACTCGCCGGTCGCCTCACGCGGTCACGGATTGGCCCGAGGAGAGTTCTACCGCGCCGACGGCACCCTGATTGCGTCCGTGGTCCAGGAAGCGCTGCTGCGACGCCGGCTCACCTGACCACCCGCGATGGCGTCGCCGGTCAGCCCCGGGCGGCGAGGGCGCGGTCGATGTGCTGCGTCAGGACGGCCTTCGGTTGGGCACCGATCACCCGGTCCACGGTCCGTCCCTGGTCCAGTAGCACCAGGGTGGGAATGCTCTGAGCCTGGTAGGTAGACGCAGCGCGGGGGGAGTCATCGACATTGACTTTGACGACTTTGATCCGGCCCGCATACTGCTGGGCCAGTTGTTCCAGTACCGGGGCGACCATCCGACACGGCCCGCACCAGGGCGCCCACAGGTCCAGCAGCACGAGTGCCGAAGTCCCGAGCGTGGCACCGAGGGTCGAGTCGTCAGCGGACACCAGCCAGGGCAGGTCCGACTTGCAGTTCGCGCACCTGGGCCGGCCGGCAGCGTTCATCGGTATGCGGTTCTTGCGGCCGCAGCCGGGGCACACCGCAATCGTGGAGTCGGTCATGCCCGGCTCTCCGCGGTTTCGGCGACGGCGAGGGCGGGTGTCGGCCGCTGGTGGTTCTCGCGTTGACCGGCGGCCGTGTTGCGCCAGGTGCTCCAGCCGCCGTCCAGATTCTTGGCTGTGACACCGTGGGCAGCCAATAGTTGGGTGGCGACATGCGCGCGCTGGCCGACCGCGCAGTAGACGATCCAATCGTGCCCGGACAACTCCCCGATCCGCCCCCGAAGGTCGTCGACTGGAATGTTCACCGCACCCGGGATGGCCCCCTCTGCGTACTCCTCGGTTGTCCGCACGTCGAGGAGTTGCCAACCCTCCTCGGCAAGGATGTCGAGCTCGGACCAGTCGGCGCTGGCGGATAGTTCGGTGAGGCGGTTCTCGGCGATGTAGCCCAACTGATTGATCGGATCCTTGGCAGAACCGTAGGGCGGGGCGTAGGCAAGTTCAAGGTCGATCAAGTCGGTAGCCGTCAGCCCGGCCCGCATCGCGGTGGCGAGCACATCGATGCGCTTATCCGCACCGTCGCGCCCCACCGCCTGGGCGCCGAGAATGGTGCCGCTGTCGGGATCGACGAGCAGTTTGAGGGCCAGTGTGGTGGCGCCCGGGTAGTACCCAGCGTGATCGTTCGCGTGGGTGTGGATGGAAAGGTAGTCCCTCCCTGCCAGCCGCAGGCGCTTCTCATTCCAACCGGTGGTGGCAGCGGTGAAGCTGAATACCTTGACGATGGCTGTGCCCTGCGACGGAAGTACCGGGCGGGCGATCCCGACGATATCGTCCGCAGCCCGCCGGCCTTGCCGGTTGGCTATGTTCGCCAGCGGTGTCAGCGTGGGCGCACCGTCGATCAGGTCGGCTTTCTCGACCGCATCACCAACTGCCCAGATGTGCGGATCCTCGGTGCGCTGTCGATCGTCGACGACGATCCCGCCGCGGGGGCCGAGGCGCAACCCGGCGGAAGCGGCCAGCCGCGCGTCGGGGCGCACCCCGATCGCGAAAACGACGACGTCCGCCGCGAGCTGCCGACCATCGTCAAGCTGAACGACTTCGTCACCGATTGACGTGACCGAGTGACCGAGTTCCAGCCCGACGCCGTGCCGGCGCAGTTCCCGTTCCAGCGGCCTGGCCAGTTCTGGATCCAGCGGCGCCAGGACCTGATCGGACAGCTCGACGAGGGTGACCCGCTTGCCAGCCTCCACCAGGTTCTCGGCCGCCTCGAGGCCGATGAAGCCACCGCCCACGACGACCACGTCCCGGGCGTCCTGGAGCTGCTCCACCATCCGATCAAGGTCCTCAATATCGCGCAACACCAGACCCCGGGCGGCGCCGGGTATCGGGGGCACGATTGGCGCGGCGCCCGGGGAGAGGATCAATGCGTCGTACCCCTGCTGATACTCCCGGCCGGAGTCCAGGTCACGGACCAGTACCGATCGCGCGTCCCGGTCGATCGAGAGAACCTCGTTACGGACTCGGACATCTAGTCGGAAGCGCTCCCGAAGACTCTCCGGGGTCTGGAGCAGCAGATCCGCACGATCCGGGATGGTCGAGGACAGGTGATAGGGCAGACCACAGTTGGCGAAGGACACGTAGCCACTGCGCTCCAGCACGATGATCTGCCACGACTCCGAAAGTCGCCGCAGTCGCGCGGCAGCCGAGGCGCCCCCGGCCACCCCGCCCACGATCACGACGGTCTTGAACTCTGTCACTGCCAGTCCTTCCTGGTGTCCTGCTGCCCGCGAATCGACCTGCACTGGTCGGCTACTTCTTGGAGCCCCAACCGAACAGGGTCCGCTTGGCCGGCTTTCCGTCGTTGCACTTGCAGCGCTCACGGCTCGGGACGCCGCGCATCACATCGTTGACGTGCTGGCCGCAGCCGGCATAGGTGGCCTTGTTGCACGTCCTGCAGTTCGCTGGTCTGCACATACTGGTCTGCTCCTTGGTGAGGGTGAGGGTGAGGGTGAGGGTGAGGGTGAGGGTGAGGGTGAGGGTGAGGCTAGGAAAGCGAGAGGAAGAGCTTCTCCAAGTCGGCCAGTTCGGCGGCCGCTTGTGGGTCGGGGCTATTGGTGCAGTCCCGAAGCCCACCGGCGATGATCGCGAATCCTGCCTTGTCCAGCGCCTTGGAGACTGCGGCCACCTGCGGGACCACGTTCCTGCAGGTCTGGCCCTCCTCGATCATTCGGATGACACCGCCAAGTTGGCCCTGTGCGCGGCGTAGCCGGTTCAGGATTCTTGTGGTGTCCGCGTCCGGCGCGACTCTCCCGACAGCAGTTCCTGCCGGCGTAGATGCGGGGTCACCGACGGCAGTCACAGAGGTTTTCCTTCGGGAACATGGCGAACAGTTGCTCCACATGCATACCGCAACCGGAGTAGGTGATTTTGTTGCACTGATGGCAGATGGCGGGACTGCACATTGCGAATGGTCTCCCTCGTCGATTTCGTTGTCTTAGAATACCAGGGGGGGTATCCAAATACTAGGGGGGGTATATCGACGGGGCCTCGCTGAGGCACAACTCGGCCCGTGACGAACGGGCTCCCCAGGCGTCACTTTGCCGATAGGAGCCCCGTCAGGCGCGCAATTGACGTCTGGAATCCCTTGCGGGCGGCTGCTGCGACGGGCTTGGCCAGAAACTGGGGGATGCCGGGAACACGAACATCCTCGACCCAATCGAGCCGGGACGTGGTCTCGGTGGTTGCTGTCACGGATAGCTGGACGAGGCCGGTGAGCACTGGCCCGATCTCCCTGGACCACCATCGCCAGACAGCATCTTCACCCGAGTCAGTGGCACCCAGTCGGCGTGGCCTTGCCAGTTGATCAGCTCGGCGAACACGTCAGCGGCAGGCAACGGCATGTCACGGGTGACCGTGAAGTGGACGTTCGCCATCGCAGTTCCCATCCTTGGTTCCTTCGAATTGGTCGGCCGACACCAGCGTACGGGAGGTCTCCGCGGTTCGATCTGTCGCCAAGTGCTGACTCATACGCTTCACTGAGGGGGTGGCGAGACGCTGGCTGTTCGGAGATCAGCTCGGCCCGCATTTCCTGGACTACGTGGCCCAACCCGTGCTGATGATCGAGGCTCGGGGGGTCTTGGCCCGCCGCCGTTTCCATCGCGCGAAGGCGCACCTCGTGCTTTCGGCCATGCGCCATCGGGCGGCTGAGTTGGGGGAGCAGTGCTCCTACGTTCAGGTCGAAAGTTATGCAGAGGCGCTCGACAGAAGCGACGAGCGGCTCAGCGTCTGTCACCCGACTTCGCGGTCGGCCATGCAATTTGTGCTCGACCGTGGCGGTATCGAAGTCCTGCCGGCGCGGGGCTTTGCGACGTCCTCGGACGACTTCGAGCGCTGGGTGCGCTCCCGCGGCGGCCGTCGACTGCTGATGGAGGACTTCTACCGCGACTCGCGCCGTCGGCTGCGGGTACTGATGGACGGTGACGAACCGGCCGGTGACCGCTGGAACTTCGACGTCGACAACCGCCAGCCACCGCCTCGCTCGGCAACCCTGGGGGTGGCGGAACCGCGATGGCCGCTGGAGGACGCAATCGACCAGCAGGTGCGAGCAGACCTCGATCGGTGGCAGCGGGATGGCCAGGTCACCTTCCTCGGCTCGGATGGCCCGCGACGTTTCGCCGCCACCCGGAGCGAGGCGCTCGGCCTGCTTGACGACTTCGTCGCCCACCGCCTGCCCAAGTTCGGTCCGCACGAGGACGCGATGCTGGCTGGTGATCCCTGGATGGCGCACTCGCTCCTGTCAGCGTCGATGAACCTTGGCCTGCTGGATCCGATTGAGGTGGTGACCAGGGCCGAGGACGCCTACCGACAAGGCAAGGCGCCGCTGGGGTCGGTGGAAGGATTCATTCGGCAGGTGATCGGCTGGCGCGACTTTGTCTGGCACCTGTACTGGCATCTCCCGGCGTCGTATCGACACAACAATGAGTTGCAGGCAACGGAGCCGGTGCCCAACGGGTTCGCTGAGCTCGATGCGGACTCTGTCGACGCAGCCTGCCTGGCGGGAACCCTGGCCGACGTCCGCGACAATGGTTGGGTCCACCACATCCCGCGGCTGATGGTGCTGGGAAACTACGCCATGCAGCGTGGTTGGGAACCGACCCAGGTCACGGACTGGTTCCACCGCGCCTTCGTCGACGGTTACGACTGGGTGATGGTCCCCAATGTGATCGGGATGTCGCAGTATGCCGACGGCGGAATCATGGCGACGAAGCCTTATGCCGCCGGTGGTGCTTACATCAACCGGATGAGCGACTACTGCTCCGGCTGTCGCTACACCCCGAAGACGAGAGTCGGGGCCGACGCCTGTCCCTTCACCGCGGGCTACTGGGCATTCCTTCATCGCAACCGCGAGCGGCTCGACACGAACCGGCGGCTGGCCCAGCCACTCAGCGGACTGAAGCGGTTGGCCGACCTCGAGGCACTCCTCCGTCAGGAGGCCGACCGGGGTTCCGCGGCGCCCTGATGAGATTCAGGTTGGCGACACGGAGTTGCTCAGCAGGGTGTTGCCGACGCCGGCGTTGATGATAGCCGGGCCGACGTTGGGTAACCGCCGACCGAAGCGATCGAGGCCGACGTAGTTGTTCACGACCAGGTTTCCGTGGGTCCCTCTGCCAAGTCCGACGCCGAACCCATTGTTGCCACTGATCAGATTCGACGGCGTCCGGATCTCGCCACGAGTCCCGACCTTTTCGGCCCGACTCTGCCCGACCCGGGCCTGACTGACCGACGATCCGATCGTGTTGTCATGGGCTTGCCCGGCGAGCAACACTCCGCCTCGACCGTTGCTCAACCGACTCACCCCGAACACGGCCGTGCCGATGTAGGTGTCGAGTACCTGGTTGTCGTGGGCGGAATCGACGATCGCGATGCCGTAGCCGGAATTGCCGGAGAACAGATTCTGCGGGATCACCGAGCGCCGGGTGCCACCGATTGTGTTGTGGTGCGCGCTGCCGCCGATCACCAGGCCGTGGCCGCCGTTCGGCAACTTCGTCCGGCCATTGGTGGTCAGGCCGACGATGTTCGGGTCGACCGTGACACCAGTGGCCCGGCCGGAGAGCTCGATGCCATTTCCGGTATTGCCGGAGAACACATTGGTGCGCGCCAGGTTGTTGCCGCCCGTCGATGTGACGAGCAGTCCGGCGCGCCGGTTCGGGGCCGCCCCCTTGAAGGCCAACAACCCGCCGAAGGTGTTGAACGTGATGAAACCGCTCACCTTGTCGCGGACCTCTATGCCGTTCCTGTCGTTGCCTGACACGACGTTTCCAAGCGGGATCACACCGCCGACCTGAACGTTCGTGGAGGTCCCGTCGACCAAGATGCCGTCGAGCCTGTTCGCCACGATGGTGGTGTTGTTTGCGCCGACCCCGAAGAAGTTCGCCTGCACCACAACGTTGTCGGAGTTGCTGATCCGTAGGCCGTTCCTGCCGTTGCCGCTGACCACGTTGTAGTAGACGAACGGATTGTTGTTGAACTTGCATCCCTGCAGGGTGTTCCGATCGGAGTTGGTGATATTCACACCGTCCAGGCCATTGCCGATCGCCGCGTCGCCATCGGCCGTGGTGCCGACGAAGTTGCCGTTCAGCATGTTTAATCGGGACTGGCCAGTGATCAGGATGCCGTGGCGCGCGTTGCCTGACACCAGGTTCCCCAGCGGCGGTACGACGTAGACCTCCGGGACCGTACCTTTTGTACCGGTGGGGTTGTTCGCGATCCCGGTGTTGGAGTCGACGAACAGCGTGCCTCCGATCTGGTTGCGGTCCGACCCGGAAGTCATCTCGATTCCGCCGTGCAGATTGGGAATGGCGGCGGAACCAGCTGCGTTGGTGCCGATCCGGTTGGACACGACGGTGTTATTGGACGATCGCACCATCCTCAGGCCCGCGCCCCGGTTCCCGGAGATGAGATTCGACAGGGCGCCAGAGGCCCCGGCGGCATTCAGCCCAATCACGTTGTGGTGGGAGTCAGGTGCCAGGTAGACGCCGTCGCCCTCGTTGCCGAACGCAGCACCGGCAGGAGTCACGCCGATGTAGTTGCTGTTCAACGTGACCCGATTCGCGCTGATGGTTACTCCGTTACCGCCGGCGTTTCCCACGGCCAGGCCCAGCACGCTGGAGTCGTCTGATCCTGATGCGAACCGTAGACCCTGGTGGCTGGCGCAGTCGAGGGTCACGACTGGGGCGCCGCCCGGTAAGTAGCCCGGCGCAGAGGTCCCATCGATGATGACTCGGCTACTGATTTCGGGCAGGTCAGCGGCCAGCGTGATCGTGCCGGCGACGGTGAAATCAATCGCGGCGGTGGTACCGATCGGAAGTAGGTTGGCGTCCAGGATGGCTTGCCGCAGGGAGCCCGGTCCGGCGTCGTTCACGGTGGTCACCTGCAGTGAGATGGTGGCCAAGGCCGGTGAGACGTTCGCGATTCGCGACGCGGACGGAGCGGCTGTGGACGGAGCGGCCGCGGCCGGGGCGGCAACCGCCACCGGTGCGGCAATGGCCAGGCACATGACCGTGACAGGTAACAGGCGTTTCGACATTGCAGAGCCTCCGTTGGCTGTACCCGAAGGACTCGGATCCGCTGACCTTCGCAGCAGTGGGCGCCCGAGCGCAAACCGGGCGGGGAATTTTCACGGGGTAGTGGTCAGCGCCGTTGTTGCTCACTTGCGATGAGCTCGCGAACCACCGCAGCCAAGTCGGTCGGTGTCATCGACTCAACGGTCGTGACTGGGACTTCCGGCAGGACTGTGACGGAGATCTGACATCGTCCTCGAATGGTGAAGCCAGTGGCGGGCATGGCGTCGCCCGAACCACGGATCACCATCGGAACTATTGCCACCCCTTCCTCGTGAGCGAGTTCAAACGCCCCCGGTTTGAAGGGGCGAAGCTTCCCATCCACTGACCAGGTGCCCTCCGGGAAAATCATCAGCGACGATCCCGTGCGCAGGGCGCGACGGCATGAGTCCATCATTTCCAGCACGCTGGCACGCTGGCCCCGACGCACCGGGACGTAGCCGTTGAGCCACATGTTCCAACCGATCAGGGGAGCGCGGAAGACCTCGGCCTTGGACACCCACTTGAAATCCTCGAACAGCCGGAAGAGCACGAGGATGTCCACGATGGACAGGTGGTTGGCGACCAGCACGTATTCCCGTCCTCGGACAATGTTGGCCTTCCCTTCGATCCGGATCCGCCAGAGCGGATTGCACCAGGTGTATAACGACGCCCAGAAGCAGGTGAAGCGATGCAGTAGCACCCGCCGCGGTCCAAACGGCAAGGTCACCAACCAGAGCACGACGGCCAGCGGGAAAAGGAGCAGCGACGTGAGCAGGACAAACAGCCAGAAGATCACCGAACCGAGTACCTGCACCTGCCGAGGGTATAGCGACGGGCCGTGGCGGTGGAGCGAGGAGGCAGCGGTGGACGCCAAGCCGACCTCGGGTTCCCCGCTAGCATGGGTACCACAAGTGGGGGACAGCGACACTGCTGCGGGCCTGGACCGAGTTCGTGATTCCGGGAGGACAGATGGTCAGCGAGGACGAACTCCGTCAACGGATCCTCGATGCCGCGGCGGAATTGTTTGCCGAGAGGGGCTACGGCGGCACCAAGCTAGCGATGGTGGCAGAGAAGGCACACGTGCCAGCCCGCACGGTGAAGCGGCTGACCGGCGGTCGGACCCAACTCTTTGCGCAGGTGATGGCGGCGAAGGTCACCTCCGAAGCCGCCGATCGGTTGGCCTCAGCTGCGGCGGAGCCGACGGCGGAACCACCACTGTCGGTGCTCCTCAACGCCGTCTCGGAGATCTTCGCCGCCCCGGAGCGCAGCTGGAACCTGTTGGAGTTGGAGGCGCTGACGAGGGCTCATCAAGATGGTGAGGTGCGAGCCCTCGAGGCTGACCGGATCCAGCGTCGGTGGGCCAACACGAAGAAGGTCACCGAGCAGACCCGCCAAGCTGGCGGCATCGACGACGCTGTTGACGACGACGCCTTCGTGCACTTCGCATTGGCCCTGTCAGTCGGTTTGGCGATGGTGGATCCGGTGGTTGAGCGGCAGCCGAGCCAGGCGAACTGGAACGCCTTGATGTCGCGGCTGGGAGCGTCCATCGCTCCTGCCGAGTTCGCGCTGCGGGCCGAGCACGAGGCCCGGTCCCCATGGCGACTGCGAATCGACATCCCCGACGTACCCGGCGGGATGGCCCGATTGCTCCGGGTATTGAGCATGCTGCACGTCTACCTGGTCGGCAGCTGGGTGCTCGGCAGTGACGGCGGCACCCGCACCGTTGACCTCGCCTTGACCGTACCGGCCGGGGTCACCAGTGAGTCACTCCTTGCGGCCGCGATGGCGGTCGGCTCGAACGGTTACGTGACCCAGGGCGCTGACGACGACGATGTCGACCTGCCGACGCGAGTGCTCGACATGAGTAGCGAACTGGTGACAAACCCAGGCTCAGCGGCCTTGATGGCAGCGAGACTGGTCGAGGCCGATCAGTTCGAAGTCACGTCCGCCACCGAAGGCGACGACGACTCCGCGGAAGTGCTCAGGTTGCAGTGGACACCGGACCAGCACGTGGTACTGCATCGTCAGTGGGCACCCTTTGCCCGGGCGGAGAAGACGCGGGCCTCTGCACTGCTGAGACTTGCCGCTGCAATCTCCAGCGCGGAAGGGGACGCCGACGCGTTGGGATGGGTCGAACCGCTGCGGGGTGGCGGCACGGTCTGGATCAGGCTGGCTCGCCCGGAGGACGCCGACGCGGTTGCCGAGATGCACGATCGATGTTCAGAGTTGAGCCGATACCAGCGCTACTTCACGTCGGTCAATGAGTGGCGGGGTGTCCAACTGCGGTGGTTGTCCGGCGGCCACCGCGGCGCGACCCTCGTGGTGATGAACGAGGAGGGTGCAATCATCGGCCTGGGCAACGTCTTCCCGGACACTTCGGACGAGGGGGACACCGACGACCAGGCCGCCGAGGTGGCGCTCATCGTCGAGGACGCGTTCCACGGCCGCGGCGTCGGCAGTCGGCTTCTGAGGCACTTGATCGAACTTGCCGAGCGACTCGGTTTCAGTGAGGTGGTGGCCTCTGTGCTCACCGACAATCCGGCCATCCTTCGGCTGCTGGTGGCCACCGGGCTCGATTGGCACAAGAGTTTCCACCAGGGAGTGGTCAGTATGCGGGCGCCACTACCGGTCGAGCAGGCCGGGCCGCAGTCACCCGGGCGTCCACTGACCGCCGCTGCGCGCCAGGGTGACGAAGACTCGTAGGGCAAGCAGGGAGCTCGGTTCCAACTGCGGAACTACGCGTGGCGCGTCGCGTGTCAGTTGTCAACCTGACGCAAGTAGTCTCGTGACATGTTCAATGACAACGGATCATTCATCATCGCCCTGTTCGAGTTCTTCCTCTTCTTCGCCTGGTTCATGTGCCTGTTCTGGATCTTCGGCGACATCTTCCGTAGCCACGACATGGGCGGCTTCGCGAAGACGCTGTGGGTGATCCTGGTGATTGTCGTCCCTTGGTTCGGTGTGCTCATCTACCTGATCGCTCGCGGCAGTGGCATGTCACGCCGCGCGGTCGAGCAACAGAAAGAAATCCAGGCGGCACAGTCGGAATACATCAAGTCAGTGGCTGGCTCGGGCGACTCGGCAGCGGACCAGATCAGCTCGGCGAAGGCCCTGTTGGACGCAGGCACCATCACGCAGGCGGAGTTCGACTCGATGAAGGCCAAGGCGCTCAGCTAACCGGATGCAGCGAGAGCTTCCTGCGTTTCGGCGATGACCACGGCCGCACGATCAGCCGTGGTCATCGCCGTCTGCACGCTGGTCACCAATCCCTAACTGTGAGGTCGGTTGACGACATGCACTTTGAGCGAAGCGGGCTTGGCGACCGACCAATTGTCTTTGTCCATGGTTTCGGCTGTGACTGGTCTGATTGGCAGGCCCAGTTCGACCGGCTGGACGGTAGCTACAGTCTGATTGCCTGCGACCTTCGCGGGCATGGCGCGACCCCCGGGCTACCCGCGGACTGCTCGATCGAAACCTACGGCTCGGACGTGGCACTATTGCTCGAGGAGTTGGATCTGTCCGCTGTCGTGTTGGTGGGCCACAGTATGGGATGCCGAGTCGTGCTGGAGGCCTATCGAGATGCCTCCGAGCGGGTGGCAGGAATCGTCCTGCTCGACGGCAGTGCGGTTGGTGCAGGTGATCCGTCGGCCGCTGAGCGAGAAATGGCGGACCAATTGGACGCAGAAGGGTACGAACCCTTCATTCAAAGGTTCTTCGAGGCAATGTTTACCCCTGCCAGCGACCCGGACGTGAAGAACGCCATCATCGATCGCGCGCTGCGGCTGCCGACCCCCGTCGGCAGGGCATTGTTCCCGCGGCTGGCACGCTGGGACGCCGGCACCATGAATGCCGCGCTGGCAGGGGTCAGCGTCCCGTTGATGGTGATTCAGAGCACTGCGATGAACGCGGATCGAGTGCGCGTGTCCCTTCGGCCTGGCCAGAGCTCGCCCTGGCTGAAGTTGATCGGCGCCCAGGTACCCGGGGCCCGGATCGAACTCCTCCCCGGTGCCGGACACTTCCCCCACGTTGAGCAACCGGACGACGTTGCGGCGCTCATCGGTGACTTCGTCGCAAGTCTGCGGTAACCGTTCAGCGCGTAACCTGGTGCAGACACAGGTGTGGGCTGCCAGCATCGGCCGGCAGCCCACACAACCACTCGCGCAGTTCCAGATCAGCGCAGTTCCAGATCAGTTCAGCACCTTCAGGGTGTAGGCCGTGACCGCCTGGTGGCCGGTGTCGGCTCGACTGATCGTCAGGTTTCCCTGCTGCGCAGACTGCCCCGCCAACAGGGTCACAGCGAGACGGCCAGGCGTCGTGAAGGTCGCAGTCTGGCCAACCCAGGTGACGTACACAGTCTGGTCGTGACCGCCTGTCTTGAAGGTCCACGCGGCCGACTTTCCGCGGGTCAGTTCTGGCAGGGCGGCGGTCTGACCCTTGCGGACCGGATGGAGTTTGCCGTCGATGTAGACATACGTGTTGCGCGCCGAGGCGGTGTTGTCGACCGTTGCCTTGGCCGCGCTGTGCTTGTCGATGGTGACAGTGAAGTTCTTCGTCGCCGTGTCCGCGTGCCGGTAGCCGGACAGGCTCAACCCGTGCAGTTCGACGAGCTTGTCGTATTCGTCCTCGCCTTGGTGCTCTGTGCGTTGCCGGGTCTCACCGCCGACGGTGAGCATTCCGCGAACATCCGGGGTGCCGATTCCGTGATTGAAGGCGTTGGCCTGGATGAACACGTCGTTGCCCGCCTTCGGGCCGGGCAACCACGCCATCAGGCGAGTGCCGTCACCTTGGGTGGCGATGCGCTGGCCCGGGAGCAGGGTGCGGAGATCACTACCATCCCGGTACTGAAACGCCATGTCGGTGTTGTTGTGCAACGTCAGCGAGACGTCCTTGAGGACGGCCCCATTCAGTTCGGTAGCCGAGGCTGACTGCGGTGTCGTGGGTGTCGCGGATGCCGGCGTTGCCACCGCAAGTCCGGTGGCGGTGATGGCTCCGGCGGCGAGCAGAACGCCGAATGTGGTGCGCATGAGAGATCCTCCTGGTGTGGTGTTTCTTGGGTGTTGGACACCCGGAAGATCCCCAGATTCGCGCCTGACCAGACGCTCACTCCGTGCCGGAACGATCCGGCACGACGAACTTGGGTGGTTCCGTCACGCGACGGATCACGAGCACCGAATCCTCTCGTCCCAGTTTGGTCTGCCCGCCGATGGCTGGGGTGATGTGGACTCCGAAACCACGGTCGCGGTCGTCGATCTCGGAGGCGAGGCGATAGCCGAGTGTGACCTCACCTCGGAGGTTCGCCGATGACACGACCTCCGCGTATGTCGTGTCGCGGTCATCGCCGTTGGAGAGGTAGAGGCTGGCCGGACTCAAGCGCAACTGGATGCCGTCAGCGCCGAGGAGTTGCCGGTAGATCCCCAACAGTTCCGGAGTATCCGAAAGCTGGGCGAACATCAACGCCACCAGCCGCGAGCCGACAACCATGTTTCGGGCGAACGCGGCCGGCGAAATGCTCCGGAATCGGTCATCGACCAGTTCGGTCACTACCACCGGCGGCGGTAGGTCCGATGGATCCCGTTCGAAGAGGTCCGCCAGTTGCAGCCGAGCGAGCAGCGTATCGGCGTCGCTCGGGGTGCCGTCGGCGCGGCGCTGGACGAAGACCACCACCCTCGCCAACGACGCGAGCTCCACCTCGGCGAGGGCATCGCCGAGGGGTCGGTCTCGGGGGCAGGTTGCGACGATGATCTGCAGGTTCCGGAACGGACGTTGGGCGAGCGCTTCGGCCTCGCCGGTGTGCTCGGGGGGTACCGCGAGCGTGACGGGCGTGGTCATCGTCAGCGACTTGTCGTGGAGGTCTAGGACGACCTCGAGGCTTCGCGACCAACCCAGATACAACCAGGCGCCCGCATCCTCACCCTCAGAAGCGTTCCCAGATCGGGGTTCGCCGCCCCCATCTGGCTCGGCGGGTCGCCCCTCAAATCCAGCGTCGTTTCCGGTCACGACCACCAGACCGTCCCCCTGCTCGATCACGGTAGCCCTCGGTGGGAGCAGCCGAATTTGGTCGCCACGAACGAGTCCGATAGGTGTCGACCCGGTCCAGAGGTGCGCAGTCTCACCGAATAGCCGACCAGTCAGTCGCGATTCCCGCACTATCTGGATCGCCGCCGCGGAACTGAACAGGGCCTCAAACACCTGGATCAGACCCGGCTGCTGGGTCACTTGGAAGGTCAGGCGAGACATCAACTCCTCCAGTGACACCAGGCTCGCCTCGGGTCCGGCGGCGACCCGCGCCGGCCCCATGTTCTCGGGTCGGACCAGACCCGCGACCACAGTGGCTCGGAACTGGGGGTGCTGTTCGGTGTACCTACGTAGCAGAAGCAGACCCGTGATCACGTCAGTGTCATGGTCGGCGGTAGTCCAATCGCCCAACACAATGACGCTTCTCGCGTCGCCCACACGCACCAGGTCGAGTTGCGCGACCCCGGGCTGGCTGGCACTGCGAACGGCGATCCGGGTTGTCCGGCGTGACACCTCTCTCGTCAATTGCCCCTCGAGGACGGACTTGCGCTCGGAGCTCAGGATGGCGATCCAGGCTCGACCTCGGCGGAGGTTCTGCAGGGCCAGTTCGTTGAGGATCGTGAAGCCGATCCTGGACCAACCGAGGAGCACCGTGTGCTCGGTGGCGATGATCTGTCCGCCGCCCTCCCGAAGGCGTTCCATCTTGTCGCGGAGGGCATGGATGACGGTGCCAAGCACAGCTCCGGAGAACAGCAGAGCAATGATCGCGAACAGCACCGTCTGCAACTGCTCGTGCCACGGACCGCTGGCGGTACCCGCCCTGAACAGCGAGCGAAATCCTCCCCAGTACAGAGAAAGGAATCGGCCGAAGTCAGCGTGGCCAGTGGCGATCGCGTCGATGGCCAGCAACGCGGGTGTCACTACGAGTAGCAGCGTCGCCGCGCCGACGAAGGTGATGAACAGCAGTCCGGGTAGGCCTTTGGTGACGGCTCTGTCGTACCAGTAGCGAACATAGGATCCGGCCGGGAGGCGGCGGGAGGAACGCGCCATCAGGAAGGTCCGCGGAGCGCACCCTGGGGCGCCGAGGTTGCCGGCTCGGTGGCGCCCGTGGATGGTCGACTCGGCATGGCGCCGATGATAGGGGATAGGTAGGCACCCAGGCAGTCGGCTGGATGCGTCGTTTTGCACGCTGCTGCCAGACTCACCCCGTGGGCATAACCCCGATGCGTCTCGG
>CAZJNU010000005.1:0-38332 GCA_964547485.1 uncultured Actinomycetes bacterium | reverse complement strand
GTTTTGCACGCTGCTGCCAGACTCACCCCGTGGGCATAACCCCGATGCGTCTCGGACTACTGCGGGACGACCGTCCAAGGTCGGTACGGGCCTTGCGGTTCGCCATCGGCGTGACCATCGGTCTGGTTTTCGTCGCCTTCAACCTGGTGCCGGGGGCCGTGTGGATCCCGATCACGGTGGCCGTGGTGATGAGCACGGATCGCTACGCCGGGGGTGTTCTGAAGAAGTCCAGCCAGCGGGCAGCCGCGACCGCCATCGGGTGCGGCCTTGGCTTGGCCGTCATCGTCTTGCCGGGGCCGCACGGCAGCGCCATGATCCTGCTCGTCGGGGCCGCCGCCAGCTTTGCGGCTGGACTCTTCCTGACGGACGCCCGGCACAGCTATTTGGCGTTGTACGCCGGTATCAGCCTCATCATCGTTGTCTCGGTCCCTGCCTGCGAAGGCGTTTCGTTTGCCCTATGGCGAATCGCGAACATTTTCATCGGAGGAGCGATCGGGCTGCTCGTGTCCACGGTCGTCCTGCCAGAGTCGGCTCGTCGCCACTTCCTCGACGAACTGGCGACGACGGCTCAGTTGTTCGCCGATGCGATCAGCCTCCAACGCAAGCCTTCGACCGAGTTGGACGACCTCGAGGATCTTGAGGAACGGATCATCGGCGGTCTGCGTCGACAGCAGAGCACGCTGGCCAGTGCGCGACTGGAGAGTCTGGGCTGGCACCGCGCTGGCGCTGCCTCGCTCGAATCGTCGAGCGGTAGCGGGAAATGGCGCGGCATTTCACCGGGCGCACTCCGGATGAGAATTTCGATCGGTTGGCCGTCCTCGCAGCAGACGCGGACGCCTCATCGGGATGCGATTCGCCATTGAGCGGAGGCGCGCAAACTAATCGCACTAGCAAGGGTGCGCCTATGCGCAGACTCTAGGTGGAGCACTGGTTGCCGATACCGTGGCTCCATGAAATGGGAGGAGTTCGCCCGTCCATCGGTTGCGGTGGACGTCGCAGTGCTCACGGTTGTCCCCGAGGCGCGACCGTGGCTGGGCCTGCTTGTGTATCAGCGTGCCGGTCACGCCTACCCGGGACGGTGGGACATTCCTGGCGGATTTGTCCGGGCTGGGGAGAGGCTCGCCGAAACCGTGCTGCGGGTGTTGCGGGAGAAGTCCGACGTGCAGGGCTTGGCGCCGACCCAGTTGCATGTGTTCGATGATCCGAAACGTGACGAGCGTGGTTGGGTGATCGCGGTCGCGCAGATGGATGCGGTACCCCACCAGCGACTCCAGGCTGCGATGACGCGTCGCGACGACGTCCGAATCGTGCGCGTGCAGGATTCCGATGGCTGCGTCAGGGTGCAACTCCCCGGGAGGTTTCGTCGGCTTCCCTGGGACCACGACGAGATCGTCACTATGGCGGTTGAGCGGCTGCGGGAGCGCTACGCCCGGCGTCCGGATCCGGACGGCTTGACGTTGAGCTCAGACGTAGGCATGACAACGACCACTCACCCCCCAAACGTGCCAACTTTGGACCGCGGCACCTTGATGGGCGATTCTGAGGTGGACGCATTGGTGGCCGGCGCTGAGACCGGACCGTCGTTTACCCTGACCGAATTGCGGCGGGTACACGAGGCGGTCGCGGGACGCCCGCTGCAACGGGACACGTTCCGGCGGATGGTCGAGCCGCGGTTGCAGCGAACCGCGTTCACCAGTGAAGGCCGAGTCGGCCGACCGGGGGTGCTCTACGTGCGCGACGACCGTTGACGATCAGGCCACCGCGCTACGAGAGATCCGAACTGGGACGCAGCGTGGCGCTCCGCCGTCAGAGTATTACGTTCATCAGACCATAGGTTAGGCTGCCGACAGGAAGTCAGGAAGTCAGGACGTCGTTGAGGAGGGCCAGATGGCGCGCTATGGTCGCGAGCATAAGGAAGCCACCCGCCGACGCATCGTCGAGACGGCAGGTCGCCGGTTCAAGCAAGACGGCATCGACGGATCCGGCATCGCCACACTCATGGCCGACGCCGGACTCACAAACGGCGCCTTCTACGCCCACTTCGACTCCAAGGACGACCTGGTCGCGGCAGTTGTCGAAGACCAGCTTGGTCGGCAGGTGTCGGAGTTCAGCGAGCTGCCGGCCGGCGGAGCAGGACTTGAGGTCTTGGTCGTCGAGTACCTGTCGCCCGCACACCGCGATCACTGCGACCTCGGGTGTCCCTCAGCAGCCCTTCTTGACGAAATCGGCCGCTGTAACGCTGCCACCAAGGACGGGTATGCCGTGGGCGCAATGGCGATCGTGGATGAGATTTGTACTCGGCTGAAGCCCGACCATCCCGCGTCTGCCCGCGGGACGGCGTTCGCATTATTCACAATGCTCGTGGGCTCGATGCAACTAGCCCGGGCCGTAAGTGACAAGGAGTTGTCGGACTCCATCCTCCAGCACGGTGTCCGCAGTGCTCAGGACATGATTCGCCGCGAGGCTAACCAGCAGTAGTAGAACGGGCGTCCCTTGGGCCAATGTGGGTTGCGCACATCATCTGTCTTGATTATCGTACGATCATAATCCTATCAATGAGGAGCAAAGCAATGACCACCACTGCGTCGCATCAGGGAGCCCCGACCAAGACAATTGATGTCGGCGGCACGGCCTTCGCCTACCGAGATCTGGGCCCTCGGAGCGGTACCCCGGTGATCTTCCTCAACCACCTCGCGGCGGTTCTGGACAACTGGGATCCGAGAGTCGTCGACGGGATCGCCTCGCAGCGACGGGTGATCACCTTCGACAACCGAGGCGTCGGCGCTTCGGCGGGTAGGACACCGAGTTCAATCGCTGAAATGGCGAATGACACCGTCGCATTCATCCGGGCGCTCGGGTTGGACAAGGTCGATCTGCTCGGTTTCTCGATGGGTGGCTTCGTGGCGCAGGTCATTGCAGCAGAGCACCCCGCGCTTGTCCGCAAGGTCATTCTTGCCGGCACCGGCCCCGCGGGAGGCACAGGCATCGACAGAGTCACGCGGCTCACCCTCCTGGACATGGTCAAGGGCGCCGCCACTTTCCGAGACGCGAAGTACTACTTGTTCTTCACCGATTCCGCGAACAGCCGGCTAGCGGCGCGAGCCTTCCTGGACAGGTTGAAGGAGCGGCAGGAGAACCGAGACAAGGCGATCTCCGTCGCCGCGTTCCGGGCCCATCTCAAGGCTATCCACGGCTGGGGCGTCCAACAGCCGACGGATCTCTCGCGCATTCCGCAAGCAGTGTTCGTCGCCAACGGCGACCACGACCGGATGGTGCCCAGCGAGAACTCGACCGACCTCGCGCGACGGCTGCCCAATGCCCAACTCACGATCTACCCCGACGCAGGCCACGGTGGCATCTTTCAGCACCACACATCTTTCGTCCCGGAAGCGCTGGACTTCCTTGCTGCCGCGTAGCCACCCAAAACCGCGTAGCCAGCCATAGCCGCGTAGCCACCCATATCAAGGAGGACATCTCATGAAGGCATTCGTTGTTGCGAAGTACGGCGAGGACGGCCTGCGCGCCGTCGATCTGCCCGAGCCCACCGTCGGAAGCGGCGACGTGCTGGTCCGAGTGAGCGCCGCGAGTATCAACCCGCTGGACAGGATGACCCGCGACGGCGAGTTCAAGCGCCTCATCAAGCGCAAGCTCCCGTTCGTGCTCGGCCACGACCTGGCGGGCGTCATCACCGAGGTCGGCACCGACGTCCGTGATTTCAGGGTTGGCGACGAGGTCTTCGCCCGTCCCCGCGACCTCCGGGCCGGAACGTTCACCGAACTGATCGCGATCGACCAGGACGACGTCGCCCTCAAGCCCAAGTCGCTCACACTAGAGGAGGCCGCCGCCGTCCCGCTGGTCGCGCTGGCCGCCTGGCAGATCCTCGTGGAGCGGGCACACCTGCTGCCCGGTCAACAGGTGCTTGTCCACGCCGGAGCAGGCGGCCTCGGCTCGACGGTCATCCAACTGGCAAGGCACCTCGGCGCCACCGTGGCGACAACGACAAATGCGACCTCGATGGACCTGGTCCGGGACCTCGGGGCCGACGTCGTCGTCGACTACACCACAGCGGACTTCTCCGAGTTGCTGTCCGGTTACGACCTTGTTGTCGACTCCCTCGGGGGCCTGAACCTGGAGAAGTCCCTCACGGTGCTCAGGCCCGGTGGCCTCGTCATCGGTGTTGCCGGCCCTCCCGACGCCGGGTTCGCCCAGCAACTTGGCGCACCGGCGATCATGGGCCTGGTCATGAACCAGCTCAGCCGCAAGGTCCGCAAACAGGCGAAGGCCCTCAACGTGCGCTACGAGTTCCTCTTCATGCAGGCCAGCGGCTCACAGCTTCGCGAACTCGGCGCCCTGTACGACGCGGGCGTGCTTCGGCCGGTCATCGACAGCACTTTTGCGTTCGACAAGGCAGTCGAGGCCATGGCCTACGTCGAGCAGGGCCGCGCTAAGGCCGGCAAGGTCGTGGTGACGATGCAATCCCCAGCTGGCGACTAGCGGTGGCGCCGGGCTGGCAGTGGTCTTTCGAAGAGCCGCATCCTGATATCCGCAGTCGAGGGGAAGACCACCGCTGATAGCCTGCGGTCAACATCAGTGAGGGGACAATGACTTCGTTGCGGGTCGATTTTGGGGTCACCAGCCAGACACGCCGACGTGATCAGAAATGCCTCCCATTGGATCGGCTCGTCCCGGTTGAGGCCGGCGGTGGGGCCGGGTGCCGCGGATGAATCCCGACGCAGACGACAGCGCTGGCGTGCCCGCCGAGGACACGGATGCCGGTGACCTGGATTCCGGCGCGGACTCCCGCAAGCAGCGCTTGCTGCGGCGGTGGCGAGCCGTGCCGGCGCCAGCACGGAAGACCATTGTGCTGGTCATCGGCGTCACGCTGCTGGCCATCGGCGCAGTTCTGGTGATCCTGCCCGGTCCGTTCACGTTGCCGTTCGTGGTGGCCGCGCTCGCGGTGTTGGCCAGCGAATTCGTCTGGGCCGAGCGGATTTTCCAGCGCGGCAAGGATGTGAGTGCCCGGGTCGTCGGCCAGGTCCGGCAAGTGCCGCTCTGGATTGTGATTTGCGTTGGGGCGTTGATTGCCTCCGGTCTGGCGGCGACCGGGTATTGGTGGTTCAGCCACCGCAACTAGCTCCCGTGGGGGGCTCCCTAGTGAATCGGGCGCGCTCCACATGCCTGTAGCCCGAGATGGCTCCCCGAGGACGCCGAGGTTCTGGCAATCTAGGCGCGTGGGTCCCGGGCGAGCGCATGACGTGGTCAACGAGGACTTCCGCGTGCCGCTGGGTCTGGGTTCGGGTCATCTGCAATCAGTTCGCAACCGAGTCCTTCCACGTCGCCACAATCCCGACGCGATCGCGCGCGGCCGAACAATCCTCGTGCCCACCGAAGACGACACGGGCGACCGGCTGACCGTGACCCTCCACGGCGAACAGGACCGGGGACTTGTGCTGCTGGTGCACGGCCTCGGCGGATCTGCCGAGTCGGTCTATATCCGCGCCGCCGCCGTGGCCCTGCTCCGCGCCGGATTCAACGTGGCACGGGTCGACCTGCGCAGCGCCGGCGCTTCGAAGCGAACCTCCAGGTTGACCTACCACGCGGGCAAGACCGATGACCTGCGAGCGGTCCTGAGGAATCTGGCGACCAGGCGTGAGGCTGCTGCGGCCGGGTCGGGCCCGGCGCTGGCCGTGATGGGGTTCTCACTCGGTGGTGCGATGACCATCAAACTCCTCGGCGAGCCGCACGAAGGGCTGCCGATTGTCGCGGGGGTCGCAGTCTCGGCGCCGCTTGACCTGGTCATCGGCGCTCAGCATCTGAGCAGTTCCGCGTTTGGAGTGTACGAGCAAGCCGTGCTGCGCGGGCTGCGTCGCGATGTGCGTACCCCCGCGCCGGACGGCACGTCGCGACTTACGCAGGCGGAGCGATCGGCGGTCGAGCAGGCGCGCAGCCTGCCCGACTTCGATGACGCGTTGACGGCCCCACGACATGGCTGGCGCGACGCCCATGAGTACTACACGGTCAACTCCGCGGGGCCATTCCTACCCCGGATCAACGTTCCGACGCTGATCATCCACGCCCTCGACGACCCGATGATCCCCGCCGACCCCTACCTTGCCGTCGACTGGGAGTCTCTCGAACGCAACGGCTATGTAAGCCGGGCCATCACCGCGCGCGGCGGTCATGTTGGATTCCACCAACGGGGCAGGCTGATGCCTTGGTACGCCGAACAGGCCGCGCGATTCTTGGTCCAGACTGTTCCTGCTGGCGGGACCGCCTGACACGTCGAGCGAGGGCTAGAATTAGGGCCGTGCAAGCCATCGTGATCTACGAGTCAATGTTCGGCAACAACCAGCAGGTGGCACGCGCGATCGCTGCCGGATTGACTGCGGCCGGGGTTCCGGCAGAGGCGGTGGAGGTGGGTGTCGCGCCGACCGTCATCAGCCCCGACGTGGACCTCCTCGTGGTTGGTTCACCGAATCATGCTTGGAGCATTCCCAGACCAAGCACTCGACAGGACGCCGCCGAGAAGGCGGACGGTCCGGTGGTCAGCCAGGGGATCGGGGTGCGCGAGTGGCTTGGCAACGCTGAACTTCCCGCAGGGCTGCGGACCGCTGCTTACGACACTCGCGGGTCGCATCCCAAGGTCGTGGTGGCGATGGACCACGCCTCAACGAGCATTGACAAGCGGCTAGCGAAACTCGGTGGGACACGGCTAGCGCCCGACGAGCACTTCCGGGTGGCGGACGTGAAGGGTCCGTTGGAGCCCGGCGAGGTCGAGCGCGCGCAAGTCTGGGGCGTGACCTTGGCTGGCCTACTGAACGCATAGGTCGCGACGACATCGCCGTTGGGCGGCGACCTGAGCGCATGGCCGCCCATCAGCAAGGCTCATCGCGCGGTGATGGGGACGTCGAAGTAGGTGTCCGGAAAGGGTTCATCCTTGAGGGTGTAATGCCACCACTCCGTGCGCAGATTCTTGAACCCTTGAGCTGTCATGATGCCGACGAGGGCATCCCGGTTCGCGCGCTGCGCGGGGGTCAGGTTCGGGTTCGCCGTGTGCGACTCCACGTCGAAACAGTCGAAGCCGGTACCCATGTCGATGGAGGTGTCCGGGAATCTCTCCGCGGCGGGTAGGGCGCAGTCGACCAACCCGTCGGCGGGCGTCCACGCCGCGCTCGTGGAGCCCGGCAGCGGCACCAGCGTGAGGTCAACTGTGGATCCCCGTGAGTGCCCGGACTTCTCTGCGATGTAGTCGCCTGGGATGAGGTCGTTCTTTTCCACGCGAGGGTAGAACTCGTCCTTCATCGAAGTGGCGTTCGGGTCGGCGGCCCAACGCATGAATTCGCTGACCGCGCGCTGCGGTCGGTAGCAGTCGTACATCTTCAACGTGTAGCCCTTGGCATTCGCCTGCTCCTGAGCCTTCTTCAAGGCCGCTGCTGTCTGTGCGGTCACCCAACAGTCCGAAGCCTGGTATCCCTCGATCGGAGACCCCACGAAGTTGTGGTCCGTCGGATAGCGCATCTCCTGCAGGATGGTCGGCGCAACGTCGCTCAACCGGACGAAGCCAACAGGTAGTCCGTCCGCGTTGGTGGCGCAATTGGACTGCGGCGCGCAATCGGCGGTGGTCGGCGACGACGAAACTGCAGTTGCCGATTGCCCTTCGGAGGTCGATGTCGCGCAGCCTGCAACTGCAGCTAGGGTCAGCGGCAGGGCGATCGCCCACGCGGCCGCCCGCGGTCCTGGACGCATACTCATGACATAAGTAAATACCCCCGCCCGCCAACGACTGACGATGTGACTGCCGAGGCCGTTCAACCGGAGCCCCCACGCAGGCCACGTCGACTTCAGCTGACTTGCCGGGGGTCAATAGCACCGACCTCCGCTGGAAGGCAGTGTGGCTTTGCTCTGTGGCTTTGCTCCGGTTGAGATGTCCGGTTCCACACGGTATGCGCAACATTGCGTAAATAGGGGTCCGCGGTAACCTTTCCGGGTGAGCAGCCGTCCGAACCCCACGCTCCTCGTGGTGCACCACACGGTGTCGCCAGCCTGTGAGGCGATGCTGGACGCAGTGCTCCGAGGCACCGCGGCGGAGGGGATTGAGGGCATCAACGTGGAGCTGCGCCCGGCGCTCGCTGCGAACGCAGTGGATGTGCTGGCGGCGGATGCATTCCTGGTGGGTACCCCGGCCACGATCGGATACATGTCCGGTGCGCTCAAGCACTTCTTCGATCAGGTCTACTACCCATGCCGCGAAGCCACGAAAGGCAGGGGCTACGGACTGTTCGTGCACGGCAACCAGGACCTCGCCGGCGCGATCCGCGCAGTCGAAGCCATCGCGACCGGCATGGGTTGGCGGCGCACGGCGGCCCCGGTTGAGGTGCGGGGAACCCCAACCACAGCTGACCTGGAGCGTTGCTGGGAGTTGGGTGCCGCGGTCGCCGCGGAGTTGATGGGCTAGCTGGGGTTGGACGCAACTCGGGTGCGCGCTGGTCAGGAACCGACAGGGCTGGGGTGGTCGTGAGCGCTAGGCTGTCGCTATCCGGCCGCGAGGGGACAGAGATGACCGCCGATGAGTATCGAGCCCGCTACCGCACTGCTCAGCAGATCCGCGCTGGTGGAGCTCTCGGCAACATCTTCGACGGACCGAGGATCACCGTCCACGGGCTGTCGACCCTCCTGCTGGCCTGGCCGGGGACGGGCTACCAAACAGAGGCAGTGCACCTGACCATCGTTGAGGCGGGACAGGACAGCGATGACTACACCTATGACTTGGCTGAGGAAGCCGTCCTCTGTCGACACGGAGAGGTGGAGGTGCGCCTGCGGGACAGCTGGGTGACTCTCCGGCCGGGCGACTTGGCCTATTTCCCCGCAGGGGTACCGCATGCGATCCGCAACAGCTCCCAAGGCGCTGCCTACCTGGTCAATCAGATCTGCCCGCCGCAGTTCGACCTCTATGCCGACGCCGGGCTGTACGACTCAGCGTGGGGCGTGATGGCGGGGGACGCCGTCAATAAGGCGAAGATCAACGCGCAACCGCTGGAGGTCGGCGAGCTCGACGAGATGGAATTCCGCGACGACCAGCCCGAGTTCCGGGCACAGAATCTGTCGCCGGCCGAGGTCGCCAGTGGCGGAGCACTGTTCAACGTGCTGGAGGGTGCGGCGTTCACCGGCATCGGGTTGCCGATGCGCCTGGTCCTGTGGCCAGCGGCCGGTACCCGGCTCGTCGGCTTCAACTACGCCTACTGCGGCACGGGAGTAGAGGACACAATGCACACGCACCCGGTGTCGGATGAGTTCCTGGTGCTGTGGTCCGGTGAGGGCCAGTTGTTCATCGGCGATATCGGCTGGGTCGACGCGGGACCCGGCGATGTGGCGCTCGCGCCCTGCGGTGTGATGCACGGTCACCGCAGCACCGACGACCGCGGTCCCTCGATGATGGGCGGCTTCGCCTCTCCGCCACAGCTGGACTTGGTGATCCCTACGGACTACTACAACGACGGGGTTTTCCAACAGCCCGAACCCTCCCAGTTGACCGACGCCCAGATGGACGCCGCCGACCAGGAATAGTCGGCGAGACTCAGTCGGTGGCGGCAGTGATCAGCTGGACTGCCGAATCGGCGCCGTCGCCGACGGGAGTGTCCCTGGGCGAAGGTAGGGGCGCCACTGACCTTCGGGCTGGGCGAGCATGGTGGCCACGATGTACATGGTCTCGAGGTTGAAGCCGAAGCCCAGGTGGGTGCTGTCGACCTCGATGTTCTGGGTCTGCGGCGCCGGCAGGCTGGTGCAGCACTCCCACGCGACGATGCCGTCGCTACGGCTGTAGATGCAGGTCGTCGGCACCGGCAGCGGTGCCGCTCGGCTGATGCGGGCTGATTCGCTGAAGACGTCCTCGTTCATCGGGTTGCGGTTGAGCAGTTGGTAGAGCCGGAACGCTCGGGTGGCGCGGTGATTGCCACGGAAAGGCGTGCCCATGGTGATGACCTGGCGGACATGATCGGGCACGGCGCGGGCAATTTCGCGGGCGTAGATCCCACCGAGACTCCAGCCGATGAGGGTCACCGATCGGCCGTGCCGTTCCCGCAGCTCGCTGACCAGGGCCTGCATCTTCTCGTCCATGCCTTCGCGGAAGCCATAGTTGCGCCCGAGGCTCCAATCGTGGGCGTCGTAGCCCAGGCGGTTCAGCAAGTTGCGCAGGTGACCCGTCGAAGCCTGGCCAGCCAGGAAGCCTGGTAGCACGAGGACTGGGTGGCCGTCACCGGCTGGCCATCGATCCACGAGGTCTTTGGACAGGTGGGTGGACGCGAACTCGAACGTCACGCCCCACTCCTGCAACTGGTCCCACAGGGAGGGCCGCGCTGCTGTATCGGCGTCTGGCACAAGCCCGTCGGGTCCGTTGTGGTTCATGGTGGGGGTGCTGCTCGCCATCTGGTCGCCTCCGACACTGGGGGAAGATATCCATGATGCGGCCTCGGCCGTCCCCCAGTTCGGGCACCCTACCGTTTCGCTGTCGCCGCCAGTTCCGCAATCTCTGCGACCCCGGCCGGTTTGGCTCCCGCCGGCCAGTTGCTGGGGTCCACGGCGTACGGGGTGCCGTAAGCGGGCATTCCGGGCTGGCTGCGCCAACCTTCGGCTAGAGCCCCAAGATCGACGACGTCGTAGCCGAGTTCGTCGAGGAGACCGGCAACAATGCTCTTGGCGCCTGAGTCATCGCCGGCGATGGGCAGGGCGCTTCGGTCAGCAGAACCGGCTGGACGAGGTAGCACCGCGAGGTGCTGGAAGAAGATGTTGTTGAACGCCTTTACCACCCTGGAGTCTGGAATCAGCGCCTGGAGCAGTTCCGAGGAGGTCGTCGATCCGTCGTTCAATTGGGCGAAGTCCCCATCGCGGCCTGGGTAGTAGTTCATGGTGTCGACGACGATGCGCCCGTCCAACGACGCAACCGGGATTTCGCGGTAGTGCTTCAACGGGATGGTCACGACCACCACGTCACCCGAACTGGCCGCTTCGTCGACATTGGCCGCGCGCGATCGCGGGCCCAGGGCCGCCACCACGTCAGCCAGTGAATCTGGCCCCCTGCTGTTGCTCATCACGACGTCGTGGCCGGCATTCACCGCCAGTTGCGCGACGGTGCTGCCAATGTTTCCGCTTCCGATGAATCCCCAGGTAGTCATGTCGCGTCAACCTGCCGGAACAGCAACGTATTCCCCCCCATGGCCCCATGGCTGGGTTTGCCACCGGATCGAATCGCGTGCTGGTGTCCGAGGGGGGACTTGAACCCCCACGCCCGATAAAGGGCACTAGCACCTCAAGCTAGCGCGTCTGCCTATTCCGCCACCCGGACATGAGCCAACCGGCTCGGGTACGCACAGGGTAGCAACCGACACGCCGTCAGACGCCTGCGGGTGAGCTCGGCGACGCCGCCCTGGAGAGTAGCCTGGAATGGTTGCCACGGAACCGAATCGCCACTTCGGGTCGGACTCGCGGTGGCACCGTCAGGGTAGCCAGACGCGCTGTGAGGAAGGTGCGAAGTGTCACGAGGATGGACGATCGCTTTCGGGATGGGCGCAGCGGCCGTGCTGCTGGCGGCCTGTGGGAGCGGGACGAACAGCGGCCCTTCCGCAAGTCCGACACCCAGCGCTTCGACAAGTTCGGCGAGTGCTTCACCGGCACCGACGAAGCCGACGCCGCCACCGGCACCGACGGTGGACGACTTCTCGGTCGACTACAGCGTGCATTGCCGCGACGCAGTTCCAGTGTCGATCTCCTGGACGAGCTCCAACGCAAAGTCGGCGGCGGTCACGGTCGACAATGTCACCCAGGACAGCGGCCTTCCCCCGAACGGGAGCGACACGGTAACCCTCGACTGCGTCACCGCGAGCCACCAGGTCGGACTCGCTGTGACGGCGGCCTCTGGTGCGCGCGCATCAGTCGTTCATACCGTTCGGATCATCGCGGACCCCACACCGACGCCAATGCCGGACGTGCTGACCCTGTCGGTGGACCCCGGCTACTGCGTCGACACATCCATGCCGGTCCAGGCGACCTACACGACGGTCGGCGCGACGGTGGTGTGGTTTGAACTGGATGGCAGCGTCGTCGGCGGCAAGGGCGACCTGCCGCTGTCCGGCACCTCAGACGTGCCGGGGGGTGTGCCCTGCGATGGCAACTCGCACCAAGTGGCGCTGGTCGCGAGAAATGACCAGGGGAATAGTGCGCAGCAGTCCCGCACCGTAGGTCAGTTGCTGCAGTAGCGCAGATCCAGACAGCCCCGGCGCGAGGTTGAACGCCGCGTGAACTCGGGCAACCTCCGGCTGCGTTTCAGGCCTGAAATGCCGCCCGCACCCGTGTCTCGAGCGCGGCTAGGTTGATGTCTGCCAGCTTCTTCACATAGACGCAACCCACCCCAGCGGTCACTGGGCCAAGGTCTGCCTGCAGTGACTCCAACGTCTCGGCATAGGAGTTGTAGATCCCGTAGAGGCTGATGGCCCCCTTGCGGGGGGAGAATCCGGCGACGGCGGCTTCGCCCTCGCGGCCCGACTCGTACTTGTAGTGGTAGCTGCCGAAGCCGACGATGGACGGTCCCCACATCGCCGCCGGCTCACCTGAGGCCTGTGCATACAGGGCAAGGAGGGTTCGGGCCTCCGACTTTCGGCGCTCGATTGGGAGGCCTTCGATGTAGTCGTCGACGCTCACCTCGGTGGGCATGGTCTTGTTGGGCGCCATCGGCCCAGGGTAGTGCGGCAGGATGTCGCCATGCCAGCCTCCGAAGCCGCCGCCCTCGGCGTGGACGCCATCGAGATCACTCGCGGACTGCTGCGCATTGACAGCAGCAACTACGGCGACGATTCGGGGCCGGGGGAGATTGAAGCAGCCGAGTACGCGGCCGGTCAGCTCGCCGACTCGGGGATCGCCGCCGAAATTTTCACCACCAGTTCCGATCGTCGCGCGGGCGTTACGGCCCACATTGAGGGAACCGACAGGGCACTGCCACCGCTGCTGCTGACAGGACACCTGGATGTCGTCCCGGCCGTCTCCAGCGAATGGGACCACGCTCCGTTTGCCGGTGACATTGACGACGACGAAGTGCTGTGGGGGCGCGGCGCGGTCGACATGAAAGACATGGTCGGGATGAGTCTGGCCGTGCTGCGGCACTGGCACCGGACGGGCTACCGACCTCGGCGGTCGATAGCGCTGCTGCTGACGCCGGACGAGGAAGCTGGTGGGGCACACGGCGCCCACTGGATCGTCAAGCACCGACCGGACCTGCTGCGCGGTGCCACCGAGGCCGTCGGGGAGGTGGGCGGGTTCTCCGTGACGCTGCCCAACGGGCGTCGGATCTACCCGATCCAGACCGGCGAGAAGGGGTTGGCGTGGATCACGGCAACCCTGGCCGGAACCGCTGGACATGGGTCCCTGATAAACCCGGACAACCCAGTCTCGCGGCTCACCACCGGACTCGCGGCCCTCATCAGTCATCCCTTCGGAGCCGAGTTGACGCCGACCATGCAGACGTTCGTGTCGGTGGTCTCCGACATCGTCGGGGAACCCCTCGTGCTCGACGACATGGAGGTGCTCACCTCCCAAATCGGAGCGCTTTCAGCGGTCGTCGGTGCATCTGTCCGGTCGACGATCAATCCGACGATGTTGCAGGCGGGGTTCAAGCACAACATCATCCCGTCGGTGGCATCGGCGGGGATGGATGTGCGGTTTCTCCCCGGACAGGAGGAGCAGGTGCTGGACCGGATCGCGCAGTACCTGCCTTCGGAGGTGGAGCTGAGCTACGCCAACCATGACATCAGCCTGGAGACAGGCTTCGACGGGGTGGTGGTCGAGGCGATGATTGCGGCCCTGGCCGCTCACGATCCCGACGGCGTTCCGGTTCCGTACCTGATGACCGGTGGCACGGATGGCAAGGCGTTCAGCACCGCTGGCGTGCGCTACCTCGGGTTCTCGCCGCTGAAACTCGATCCTGGACTGCCGTTCTGGGGGATGTTCCATGCACCGAACGAGCGGGTACCGCTGGCAGCCCTTCGGTTCGGAGCGAATGTGCTGGACGACTTCCTCCGGCGGCTCTGAGGACCTCACCGGCTGCCGACCTACCACCGAAACCGGCCGCGAGGCCACCTGCCGCCCCCCGATCCGCTGTTACCCGCAAGTAACCGGAACCGGGTGTACGCCAGAGGGTATGCCTGGTTCCGGTTGGTTGGTCCCGCCGCACAGCAGGGACCCGCCGTCCGCCGCCAGCTAACGCTGATTCCAGCCCGACTCCGGATAGCCGACCGGGATCGCCGACACATCGTCCAGGGCGCTTCGGATCTCGTCCGGCAAATCGATGTCCTCGCTTGCCAGCGCCATCGCCGTCTGGGACGCCGTCCGCAGGCCGACGATCGGAGCCGTCACGCCCGGCCGATCCCGCACCCAGGCAAGGGCGACCTCCACCGGCGTCACCCCCAGCCCTTCCGCGGCGGTCGTCACAGCATCAACTACGCCGCGGGCATTGTCGTTGAGATAGGGCTGAACGAACGAGGCAAACGTTGCACTGCTGCCGCGGGAGTCATTGGGCACCCCGGTGCGGTATTTGCCAGTCAACACCCCCCGACCCAAGGGCGACCACGCAAGCACGCCCAGGCCCAACGCCCGGCAGGCCGGTATGACCTCTCGCTCCACCCCCCGGGCCAGCAGCGAGTACTCGACCTGGGTACTGGCGAGCGCCACACGTCCCGGCAAAGCACGCTGCCACATCGCCGCCGCCGCGGTCTGCCAACCCGAGTAGTTCGAGACGCCGACGTAGCGCACCTTGCCGCTGCGGACCGCGATCTCGGCCGCCTCCAGCGTCTCCTCCATCGGCGTCCACGGGTCCCACGCGTGCATCTGCCAGAGGTCGATATGGCCGGTGCCCAGCCGGCGCAGGGACCGATCGAGGGAAGTGATGAGGTGCGCGCGGGAGGCATCGAAGCGGCGTTCGGTGCCAGGCCGAGAGACCGCCTTCGTCGCCACCACCACCCGATCTCGCACGTCCATCTCCGAGATCAGCCGCCCGAGGAGTCGTTCCGACTCTCCGTCGGCGTACACGTCCGCACAGTCCACGAGGCTGCCGCCTGCAGTGACAAAGGCCGACAGAATGTCTCGCGCCTCGTGATCGTCCGTGTCCCGACCCCAGGTCATCGTGCCAATTCCCAGCCGACTCACCCGTAGTCCGGTATCGCCCAACGCTCGTTGCTCCACAGCTATAGAACCTACCGCCTAGCGGACCCGCAACGACCCCTCGACATTCCCGCGGCGGGGCTCTGTCAGCCCGAAACGGACCAGGACCAGGCGTTGCCGGTGGTAACGGTTCCCGGGTCCCGGCGGGTGCCGGCGGGTGCTCTAGGCTCCGGTGTCATGGACCTCGGCATCAACCTCGGCTACTGGGGTATGGGCAACGACGCAGACAACCTCGAACTCGCCAGGGAGGCCGACCGGATCGGGTACTCGGTCGTCTGGGCGGCGGAGGCCTACGGTTCCGACGCAGCTACCGTGCTGGCCTGGATCGCGGCTCAGACCGAGCAGATTGACATCGGCAGCGCGGTCTTCCAGATTCCTGGCCGAACGCCTGCCAACACGGCGATGACTGCAGCGACGCTGGACACCCTCTCCGGTGGCCGCTTTCGGCTCGGCCTCGGGGTGTCGGGCCCGCAGGTGTCCGAGGGCTGGCACGGTGTGCGGTTCGGCAAGCCGTTGGCCAGAACGCGTGAATACATCACGATCGTGCGCAAGGCACTGGCCAGGGAGCGGCTCGAGTTCGACGGCGAATTCTTCACTTTGCCGCTGCCTGACGGCCCGGGCAAGGCGCTCACGCTGACAGTCCACCCGGTCCGCGACACGATCCCGGCCTACCTGGCCGCGATCGGGCCGAAGAATCTGGAACTTGCCGGAGAGCTGTTCGATGGCTGGTTGGCCATCTTTTTCAGCCCGGAGTTCGCCTCGGAGTTGAAAGCGAACCTGCTCACCGGCCGAGAGAAGGTCGGCAAGACCCTCGAAGGTTTCGACATCGTGCCGACCGTGCCGGTGGTGATCGGCGACGACGTCGAAGCATGCGCGGCACCGTTGCGGGCGTACGCCGCTCTGTATGTGGGCGGTATGGGTAGCCGCGACAAGAACTTCTACAACCAGTTGGCCACTCGGATGGGCTACGACGAGGCGGCGGCCGAAGTGCAGGACAAGTACCTCGCGCGCGACATTGCCGGCGCCATGGCCGCCGTGCCGCTCGACTTCATCGACAAGACTTCGCTGATCGGCCCGCCGGAGCGGATCAAGGAGCGGCTGCACGCCTACGCCGACGCCGGCGTCACCACGTTGACCGTCGCCACCTACGCGGGGTCATTGGCTGACCGGGTCGCCACCGTCCGCACCATCGCCGAGCTTGTCGAGGAGGCCGGGCTCGCGTGAGTTGGTTCGAGGCGATCGTCCTTGGCATCATCCAGGGTCTGACGGAGTTCCTGCCGATCTCATCGAGTGCGCACATTCTGATCCTGTCGAAACTGTTCGGCTGGGGCGACCCTGGCGCCGCTTTCACCGCCGTCACCCAGATCGGCACCGAAACAGCCGTCATCATCTACTTCGCCAAGGACATCGGCCGAATCATCTCGACCTGGTTCAAGTCGCTGGTGCGCCCCGAACTGCGTGGGAACATCGATGCCCGAATGGGCTGGTACGTGATCATCGGCACAATCCCGATCGCGGTGCTGGGACTCGCCTTCGCCGACCAGATCGAGACGATCGCGCGCAACCTCTGGCTGGTCTCGATGACGTTGATCGTGTTCGGCGTCATTCTCGGGGTCGCCGATCGGGTCGGGGCCAAGACCCGCGAGGTGGACACCTTGTCGATTAAGTCCGGGCTGGTGTTCGGTTTCGGCCAGGCCTTGGCCCTGATCCCGGGGGTATCCCGATCGGGGGCGACGATCACCACCGGCCTGTTCATGGGGTTCACCCGCGAAGCCGCCACCCGGTATGCGTTCCTGCTGGCGATCCCGGCGGTGCTTGCGTCTGGGTTCTATGAGGCGACGAAGATCGGCGACGAGACGAACGTGCCGTGGGCGCAGACCATCGTGGCCACCGTGATCGCCTTCGCCATCGGCTACGCGGTGATCGCGTGGTTGCTGCGGTACGTCGCGACCAACTCCTACCTTCCGTTCGTCATCTACCGAATCGTGCTGGGCGTCGTTGTGATCGTGCTGCTGAGCACCGGCGTTCTCACGGCCTGAGGGCTGCCGCGGCCAGTCGGCGACTACAGCCAGCCGCTGCGTTTGAAGGCGCGATACATCAGCCCGCAGACAGTGAACATCAGCCCCAGGATCAACGGGTACCCCCAGGGCTGGTGCAACTCCGGCATGAAGTCGAAGTTCATGCCATAGATGCCGGCGATCATGGTCGGCACGGCAGCGATCGCCACCCAGGCAGAGATCTTGCGCATATCTCGGTTCTGTTGCAGGTCCTGGCGGGCGGTGGCAGCCATCAGCAGCGAGATCAGCAGGCTGTCGTTGGTGTCGGAGTTGTCGCGCACCCGAAGCAGGTGGTCGTTGACGTCGTCGAACAGCGGCCGAAAGACCTCTGCCGATGACCCCTGGGCGAAATCGGCCAACTTGTCGGCGATCCCGACCAACGGGGCCGCCGCCCGGCGCAACTCGAGGTTCTCTCGTTTCAATCGGTAGGCAATGCCCGGATCGGTCGGTGTCGGGCTGAACACCTGCTCTTCGAGTTGCTCGATGTCCTGGGTCAATTCGTCGGTGACCTCGAGGTAGCCATCCACGATGCCATCGAACAGGGCGTAGACGACCGCCTGCGGACCATGGCGCAGCAGGTCGGGTCGAGCCTCCAGCCCGGCTCGGATATCGCCGAGGTCGCCGACCGGTCCCAATCTCACAGTGACCACAGAGTGGGGTCCGACGAACGCGGTTATCTGTCCGGTCTCCACCGCAGAAGTCTCTTCGATGTAACTGATCACCTTGAACACAACCATCAAGTGGTCCGGCCGGATGTCCATCTTTGCGCGCTGATGTGGGTTGAGCGAATCCTCCATCAGCAAGTGGTCCAACCCGAACACCTCGCCGACCTGCGCCATCTCCAACTTGGATGGCTGCAGCAGGCCCAGCCAGACGAATGCGAACGGCTCAGCGGACGCCCGCAATTCCAGGTCCGCCAGGGTTGCCAGGACCACCGGGTCATCGGGGATGTGACCTCGCAGCGGAATCCCCGTCTCGATCGCCTTTCCTTTGACGTAGTAGCCCATGCCCCTGATCACGGGTCCATTCAACCCTTTACCGACCTGTCATGGTCACGATTCGGCCTAGGCTGTGCCTATGACGCGAGTGATTCTGGTGAGGCACGGCCGCACGACCGCCAACGCCGAGGGCATCCTGGCCGGGCGGCAGGAGGTTGAACTGGACGACCAGGGGCGGCTGGACGCACAGGATCTGGGCTACCGGCTCTCGGTAGTCCCGATTGCGTTGGTGCTGGTGAGCCCACTCGTTCGCACCAAACAGACGGCCGCTGCCGTGCTGCGCGATCGCAATATCCCGGTGCGAGAGTGTCCCGACATCATCGAATGCGACTACGGCGACTGGTCGGGTCGTCCGCTGGCCGAGCTGGTCAAGGACGAGCTGTGGTCCACCGTCCAACTGCATCCGTCCGGAGTCACCTTCCCGAACGGTGAATCGATGGCTCAGGTGGCGGCCCGGTCCGTGGCTGCGGTCCGAGCCGCCGTGGCGGAGATCGAGGCCACCGGCGGCGGCGGGAACCTGTTGGTGGTTTCCCATGGGGACGTCATCAAGTCCGTGCTGGCAGATGCCCTCTGCATGCATTTGGACGGATTTCAGCGGATCTGCGTGGACCCCGGCTCGCTGTCGGTGGTGCGCTATACACCGCACCGGGTTTTCGTGGAACACCTCAACGACCTCGGCGGAACCCTGGAGTCGTTGCGGGAGTCGCCAGCGGAGGGTCCTGAGGCAGCGGACAACCTCACCGAGGACGACGCCGTCCCCGGCGGCGGCACAGGTCGGTAGAGTCGCGTCCATGTCCCGCACAGTCACCGACCACGGATCGCCGGACCGGTTCGTCGCCGGCACCATCGGCCTCCCCGGGGAGCGAACCTTTTACCTTCAGTCCCGCAAGGGATCCGACGTCCAGACCGTGGTGTTGGAGAAGGAGCAGGTGGCCCTGCTGGCGGAGAAGCTGGTCGAATTGATCGACGAAGCGGCCCACACCACCGGTGCCAGCACCGACCTGGAACCCGATTCCGCCGACCTCGACCCCCTCGAGACACCGCTCACGGAGGCCTTCCGGGTCGGCGCATTCGGCATCGGTTGGGACACAGCTGAGGGGCGAGTGGTGCTGGAGATACACGCAGTGACCGACGACGACGAGGAGATCCCGGAGATCGGTGACGACACCGAGGTCGGGCCGGACTGCCTCCGAGTCTGGCTCACCCCGGGTGCAGCCCGCGCTTTCGCGGCCCGCTCGGCCTCGCTGGTCGCGGCCGGTCGACCGCCGTGTCCTTTCTGCCACTTGCCGCTTGATCCCGAGGGGCACATCTGCCCCCGCGCGAACGGTTACCGCCGCTGACCGGCGATCCGGTTCCGGTGCCAACCGGCGTCGAACCGGTGCCGACCGGCGGCGATCCGCCGCTGACCGACGACTGGGATTCGAGCTGGCGGGCGCGCCGCGCCGAACTGCTGGCGTCGCCACTGACGGTGACCGGCCAGGTCGTGTCGGCCAGCAACCTGGTGTTACAGGGGGAGTACCCAACTTCCGGAGACGGCACCGCGCTCTGCGTCTACAAGCCGGCCCGCGGGGAGAAGCCGCTCTGGGATTTCCCAGGTCAGGTGCTTGGCCAGCACGAGGTGGCGGCCTTCCTGGTGGCAGCGGGACTGGGCTGGCAGATCGTACCGGTGACGGTATGGCGGGAGCAGGCACCCGCCGGCCCGGGCTCGGTTCAGGAGTGGGTGGATACCGATGTTACCGAGGACATCGGGGTCTTCGCCCCAGCTGAGCTGCCAGCTGACTTCCTACCTGTGCTGACTGGCACCGGGCCCGACGGACACGACGTGGTGGTGGCCCACCGCGACACCGAACGCCTGCGGGATATTGCCCTGTTCGACGCCGTCATCAACAACTCCGACCGCAAGGCCGGCCACCTCCTTGGTGACGGTGACGAGATGGTGGCGATCGACCACGGCGTCGCGTTCCACCAAGACGACAAGCTGCGAACCGTGCTCTGGGGCTTCGCCGGTCAGCCGATCGGGCGCCGCCGGGAAGCCGCCCTGGCGACGCTGCAGCAGGCCCTCGGCGACGCTGCCGACCCGGGACCGGTGGTCGCTGCCGCGGAACCGCTGGGCGAGGACGCCCGGCAGGGCGCGGGACGGTCGCTCACCAGTCAGCTCGACGACCTGCTGGACAACGACCAGCGGGCGGCGCTGGTTGGCCGGGTCGACCGGTTGCTGGCCGACCGCCGGTTCCCGTTGCCCACGCCGGGGTGGCCTGCGGTGCCCTGGCCACTCTGGTAGCTACTAGGCTCTGCTCTCGTGCAGACGTGGCCATCTCCCGGGATTCCAGCGCTACCCGGTAGCGGGATCGATCCGGTCCTATTCGACACCGCGACCGGCGAATTGCGGCCCACTTCTCCCGGCGAGACGGCCCGCATCTACGTCTGCGGCATCACCCCGTACGACTCCACCCACCTGGGACATGCCGCCACGTATATCGCGTTCGACCTGGTCCAGCGTTGCTGGCTGGACGCGGGTCACCAGGTCGACTACGTCCAGAACATCACCGACGTCGACGATCCGTTGCTAGAGCGAGCCGCGGCAACCGGCGAGGACTGGCGGTCATTGGCGGATCGCGAGATTGCCCGGTTCGTCGACGATATGACCGAGCTCCGGCTGCTGGCGCCGCGCAGGTGGGCCGGGGTAGCCGAATCCATCCCAGCGGTGTTGACCCGGATCGAGCAGTTGCGCGAACTGGGGGCGGTGTACGAACTCGACGGGGACATGTACTTCGATATCCGATCCGACCCGCGGTTCGGTTCGGTGGCCAATCTCAGCGAGGCCGAGATGCTGGTGCTGGCGGCCGAGCGTGGCGGCGATCCCGACCGGGTCGGCAAGCGAAACCAGTTGGATTGCCCAGTCTGGCTGGCCGCGAAACCAGGTGAACCGTGTTGGCCAAGCTTGTTCGGACCGGGTCGACCGGGTTGGCATGTGGAATGCGTGGCCATCGCGTTAGACGAGCTGGGTATGGGTTTTGACGTGCAGGGCGGCGGCAGTGATCTGGTCTTCCCGCACCATGAGATCGGCGCCTCCCAAGGTCAGGTGATCACCGGCGAGTGGCCATTTGCGCGGCACTACGTTCACGCCGGGATGGTCGGCTATCAGGGCGCCAAGATGAGCAAGTCGCTGGGGAATCTGGTGTTCGTGTCGGATCTGCGCCGGGCGCACGATCCGATGGCGGTTCGGCTCGCGCTGCTGGGCCACCACTACCGCGAGGACTGGGAGTGGCACGATTCCGACCTCGTTGCCGCGACCAGCAGGCTTCAATCCTGGCGGGCGGCAGTGTCGTGGCCGACCGGGGTGGCTGCTGACCGTGTCCTGTCGGAAGTGCGGGCTCGGATGGCCGACGACTTGGACGCGCCGGGCGCGCTGCGGGCCGTCGACAGGTGGGCGGAGGAGCAGCGGCTCCGGGGTGGGTCCGATTCAGCCGCCCCGGGCGTGGTCAGCCGCACTGTCGACGCACTCCTCGGCGTCGCTCTGTAGCCGGTCTCGCGCGTATCCCAGCGGGTACGGAGGAGTCCGGTCAACCGGCGCGTCCGGCGAGCCGTCAGAGTTTGACCAGCGAGGTCCACTCGACGGCCCGGTCCGGCGGCACTCGCAGGAAGGTGGAGGGCCCGGTGCTGTTGCGGAGCATGAACGCGAACAGGTGCTTACTCCACCGCCACATGCCGGGCGACGACGTCGCCAGGGCACGCGCCGAATGCACGACTACCACCGCGCCGTCCAGTGGCACGTCCAAGCCGGCCGCGACCGCCAGTCGCATCGCACCGACGACGTCCGGCGCCTCCATGAATCCGTAGGTCGCCACCACTCGGGTCAGATGTGGATCCAGCCGCACCAAGCTGACCTTCTCGTCATCGGGTACATACGGATGGGTGTCGCTGAGAATGGCCAAGTGGACGCTGTTCTGTTCCAGGCTGCCGCCCATCTGCAGGTACTCGGTCAGCGAGAGCGGCAGTCTGGGATTGAAGGACACGTAGATACTGGTCCCGGGCTGGATCGGTACGTCGTGGCTGGCCATGAACGTGGTGAATTGATCGTCGTCCATCACCCGGTCGAGCGTCACGTCTGCGAGTCGGCGTCTTCCCCGTGACCAGGTCATCAGAAGCGTGAACACGATCGCGGCGGACGCCAGCGGGAACCAGCCACCGTGGTCGAACTTGGTAAGGTTCGCGATGAAGAACGACAGGTCCAAGAACAGGAAGAACCCCGCAATCGGGACCACCCGCCACAGCGGTTGCCGCCACTGAAGGCGTGCGACCACCGTGATCAGCACGGTGGTGATCACAAACGTGCCGGTCACCGCGATGCCATAGGCCGAGGCGAGGTTGTCCGAGTTCTGGAAGCCGATGACCAGCCCGACCACCACGATGCAGAGGGCCCAATTGACCATCGGGACATAGATCTGGCCGCGTTCGGAGGCAGAGGTATGCCGCACGGTCATCCTGGGCAGATAGCGCAACTGGATGGCCGCCTCGGTCATCGAGAACGCGCCGGAGATGACCGCCTGCGAGGCGATGACGGTTGCCAGGGTGGCGAGGATGATCATCGGCCACAGCAGGGCGTGCGGCACGAGCAGATAGAACGGGTTGTCGGCGGCGGTCGGATCACGCACCACCAGCGCGGCTTGACCGAAGTAGTTCAGGTACAGCGCCGGGGTGGCCACCGCGAACCAGGAGAGCCGGATCGGTCCGCAGCCGAAGTGACCCATGTCCGCGTAGAGCGCCTCGGCGCCGGTGACACAGAGCACCACCGATCCGAGTGACAGGAAAGCAACCAACGGCTCGGCCAGGATCAACGAGAACGCGTGGGTGGGGGAGATGGCCGTCAGAATTTCGGGGGTCTGGGCGATGCTCATCGCGCCCAGCACCGCAATCGTGGCGAACCACACCAGCATCACCGGGCCGAATGCCGACCCAACCTTGCCGGTGCCGATCCGCTGGCACGCGAACAGCACCACCAGCACGCCGACGGATAGTGGCACCACAAGTTCGGTCATATTGGGCGCAACGATTTCGATACCTTCCACCGCGCTCATCACCGACACGGCAGGGGTGACCATTCCGTCGCCGTAGAACAGCGCCGCGCCGAACACCCCCAGCCCCATCAACACGGCGGTGGAGCGTCTCGTGAGCGCCGGTATCCGCTGGATCAGGGCCGTGAGAGCCATGATCCCACCTTCGCCGTCGTTGTCGGCGCGCATCACAATCAGCACATACTTGACGGTCACGATCAACGTCAGGGTCCAGAACACCAACGACACAGCGCCGAAGACGCGGGGTTCCTGCACTCCGATGTCGTGCGCACCGGAGAAGATCTGCTGGAAGGCGTAGAGCGGACTGGTGCCGATATCGCCGAAGACAATGCCGAGCGCGCCCAAAGCGAGCCGCTTGAACCCGCTCGGGACAGCCCCCCGAGGACGGGCAGCAATCGCTGACGAGGTGGTCACGGTTACCGCCGGTGTTCCCGACGACGGCAGCGGCCGCCGTCGGGAACGGTCCAACAGACGCTACGACTTCTTCTCGTCATGCCCGCCGAACTCCTTGCGCTGGGCGGACTGGATCTTGTCCGCGAAGAGCGCATTTCCCTGGGAGGCGAACCGCGAGTACAGCGCTGAGGTCAGCACCGGCGTGGGCACCCCCTCCTCGATGGCGGCGATCGACGTCCATCGACCCTCGCCGGAATCCGACACCCGGCCGCCGAACTCGGACAGGTCCGGGTTGGCCAGCAGGGCGCTGGCGGTCAGGTCCAGCAACCAGGATCCGACCACTGAGCCGCGCCGCCACACTTCGGTGACGTCCGGGAGGTTCAGTGAGTACTGGTAGAACTGCGGATCCTCCATCGGAGCCGTCTCGGCATCCTGGGTTGGTGGGCGGGAGCCGGCATCGGCGTTGTGCAGCACGTTCAGGCCCTCGGCGTAGGCTGCCATGATCCCGTACTCGATGCCGTTGTGCACCATCTTGACGAAGTGGCCGGCGCCGCTGGGTCCGCAGTGCAGCCATCCCTGCTCGGCCGGTGAGGGGTCACCCGTCCGCCCCGGCGTGCGCTCGACGTCTCCGATCCCGGGGGCGACTGAGGCCCAGATCGGATTGAGTCGGTTCACGGCCTTGTCGTCGCCGCCGATCATCAGGCAGTAGCCGCGGTCGAGTCCCCACACGCCGCCGGAGGTTCCGCAGTCGACGAAGTGAATCCCCTTGTCGGCCAGCATCGCCGAATGCTTGATGTCCGACCGGTAGTAGGAGTTGCCGCCGTCGATGATGACGTCGTCGGCTTCCAGCACCTCAGCCAGCGCCGCCACCACCTTCTCTGTGATCTCGCCAGCGGGCACCATGATCCAGACATGCCGCGGGGCGACCATCTTGGCGGCGAGTTCGGCCAGCGTGTCCGCGCCCACAGCACCGTCCGCCACAAGGCTGGCAATCGCGTCGGGTGACGTGTCGTAGACCACCGCACTGTGGCCGTCACGCATGATCCGCCGCACAATATTGGCGCCCATGCGTCCCAGCCCGACCATGCCCAGCGTCATCGGATTGCTCGTCGTCACCTTGCTCCACATCCTCTGCTTCACGCGGGACTCCGGTAGCCCGCCAGTAGTCAGGAGTCTGACACGTCACCGGTGGCGAGTCCTGTGATCTTCAGCGTTGAATGCGCCATCTTGCGAGGTCCAGACCAGGGGTCGCGGGTGCGGCGCGCGCAGCCCCGGTGTCAACTCCCATTCCAGACCTACCGGCACTAGGGTTGTTGGGGTTTGACGGATTCGGCTGCCAGCGGGTCCGCGCTGGCAGATCACAATGGTGGAGGACATATGGAACTGGGCGACGCCGACCGACTCGTAATTTTCGGGATCTCCGGAGATCTGGGTTACAAGATGACGCTGCCGGCCCTCTATCGGCTGCAGCGTCGCGGTTTGCTGAAAGTCCCGGTTGTCGGCGTCGCCGCCAACGATTGGGGTCCTGACGGGCTGGAGAAGCGTGCCCGAGCAGCTATCACCGAGCATGCCGGTGAGCCGTTCGACGAGAAGATCTTCGCCGCGCTAATGAGCAAGATGAGCTATATCCACGGTGACTTCGCGGATCCCGCGCTGTACGCGGAGGTGGCGAAGGAAATCTCTGGCGCGGAAGCACCGTGCTTCTACCTTGAGATCCCGCCGGGCCTGTTTGCGATGGTGGCCAAGGGGCTCGCTAACGCGCTGCTGCTCAGTGGCCGAGCCCGGTTGGTAGTCGAGAAGCCGTTCGGGCACGACCTGGCGTCCGCCAAGGCCCTGGCGGCCCAACTTCACACCTGCGTCAACGAGGACCAACTCTTTCGGATCGACCACTTCCTCGGCAAGGAGCCGGTGCAGGACATCCTCTACCTGCGATTCGCCAACTCGATGCTCGAGCCGCTCTGGAACCGCAAGCATGTGCAGGCCATCATGATCACGATGGCCGAGGCCTTCGGGGTGGACGACCGCGGTCGGTTTTACGAACCAGTGGGCGCGCTACGCGACGTGGTGCAGAACCACCTATTGCAGATTCTGGCGCTGGTCGGGCTGGAGCCCCCCAGCGGTGGGTCGCTGTCGCAACGCCGGCAGGACTTCTTCCGCAGTGTTGAGACGATCGACCCCGCCAACGCGGTGATGGGCCAGTACGCAGGCTACCGGCAGGTAGCAGGTGTGGCCCCGGATTCCACCACCGAGACATTTGTGGCACTCAAACTCGACATCAGCTCCTGGCGGTGGGCCAACGTTCCAGTGTTCATCCGCACCGGCAAGAAGATGCCGATGAACGCCACCGAGATTGTGGTCCGGCTCGACAAACCGCCACATGTGCAGACCGAGGGTCACGCCTACGACGCCAAGGGTCACGATGACATCATCCTGCGGATCGGAACCAATGCCGGCGTCAGCCTGTCGCTGCGCGTGAAGCAACCGGGGTCGGCCGCTGCCGAGCCAGCGTTGTTGGACCTCGACTTCACCTCCACTTTGGGCGATGCGCCAACACCCTATGAGCGACTGCTTACTGACGCTATGGCCGGTGACCACTCACTCTTCCCCGAGCAGGCAGTGATCGAGGAGACATGGCGGATCGTGGAGCGGCTTGTTGACGACCCGCCGCCGGTCGAGGGATACCAGCCGGGCACCTGGGGACCTGACGCGGCGGACATGCTCGCCCGCCACGTCGGGGGCTGGCGCGAGCCAGACGCAGAGCCGCCGCCGAAAGAGCCCTCGGAATCGCCCGGTTAGTCAGGGAGCCACCCGCGCCTGACCACGACCCGCCAGCTCCCAAGTCTTGCCCGGGGCCACAGCCCGAGCGACAACGTGACCCGCCAGCTACCAAGAATCGAGGAACGATGACTGAACGTGGAACAAGCCCGCGGACCGCCCCCGCCTGGGATCTGTTGACCCGGCATGTCGCCGACATGGGCGGTACGACGCTGCGGGAGTTCTTCGCGGCGGACGCAGACCGGGGGACTGCGTTGGCGGTTGAGGGGTCCGGCCTGTATTTGGACTACTCCAAACAACGGGTGACTGCGGACACTATCGATCTGCTCTGCCAACTCGCAGATGAGCGCGGGCTGCGCGACTACTTCGCCGCGATGGCGAGCGGTGAACATATCAACGTCACTGAGAATCGCGCCGTGCTGCACGTCGCCCTGCGGATGCCCAAAGGGACAGCGCTGATGGTGGACGGCGTCGACGTGGTGGCGCAGGTGCACGAGGTGCTTGACCACATGGCGGCGTTCGCCGACTCCGTCCGGGAGGGGGCGTGGCGCGGCCATACCGGCAAGGCCATCAAGAACATCGTCAATATCGGCATCGGCGGCTCTGACCTCGGCCCGGTGATGGCGTACGAGGCGTTGAAGCACTACTCCCGCCGGGATATGACGTTCCGGTTCGTGTCGAATGTGGACGGGACGGATTTCGCCGAGGCGGTCGTTGACCTGGACGCTGAGGAGACGCTGTTCGTCATCTCCTCCAAGACCTTCACCACTCAGGAGACGATGACCAACGCCCACTCGGCAAGGTCCTGGGCATTGGCGAAGCTCGGTAGTGAGGATGCCATTGCGAAGCACTTCGTCGCGGTCAGCACCAACGCAACCGCGGTGGCCAGCTTCGGCATCGACACCGCCAACATGTTCGGGTTCTGGGATTGGGTCGGCGGGCGCTACTCGATGGATTCCGCGATCGGGCTGTCGACGATGCTGGCGGTGGGGCCCGGAAATTTCCACGCGATGCTCGCCGGCTTCCACGAGATGGACGAACATGCCCGGACCGCGCCGTGGCGGCAGAACCTGCCGGTGCTGATGGGCCTGCTCAATGTCTGGAACCGCAACTTCCTCGGTACTTCATCGGTGGCGGTGTTGCCCTACGAGCAGTACCTGAAGCGCTTCCCGGCCTACCTTCAGCAGTTGACGATGGAGTCCAACGGCAAGAGCGTCCGGCTCGACGGCCAGCTCGTCGACACCGAGACCGGGGCGGTCTTCTGGGGTGAGCCGGGGACCAACGGGCAACACAGTTTCTACCAGCTCATTCACCAGGGCACCACCGTCATCCCCAGCGACTTCTTGTTCTTCCGTACCCCGCTGAATCCGCTGCCGGCGGCGGACGCGCCCGATCACCACGATCTGCTCATCGCCAACGTGATCGCGCAATCCGCGGCGCTGGCGTTCGGCAAGACGGCTGAGGAGGTCGCCGCTGAGGGTGTGGCGCCGGAAATCGTGCCCGCCAAGGTGATGCCGGGCAACAGACCGAGCAACACGGTCGTGGCCGAGGTACTCGACCCCCGTACACTGGGGCGACTGGTGGCGCTGTACGAGCACTCGGTCTTCACCCAAGGTGTGATCTGGGGTATCGACTCCTTTGATCAATGGGGTGTCGAACTCGGCAAGATCATGGCCAAGCGGGTCACGCCGCTGCTCGTGGACGGCACAGAAGTACCTGGACTGGATTCCTCGACGATCGCATTGGCGGCTCGTTATCGGGGGTGAATCGGAGGCTTGAGTGAGTTCGTCCCTGCGTGAGGCACTGGCCAGCAGAGTTGTCGTGGCCGATGGTGCGATGGGCACCATGCTGCAGGCGGAGGACCCGTCGCTGGAGGACTTCCAGGGGCTGGAGGGCTGCAACGAGATCCTCAACATCACCCGGGCCGATATCGTCCGCGGGGTCCACGACGCCTACTTCGAGGTCGGCGTGGACGCGGTCGAGACCAACACCTTCGGCGCCAATTGGGCCAACCTCGCCGAATACGACATCCCCGACCGGATCCGGGAGTTGGCCGCCGCCGGAGCCCGGATCGCGCGGGAATCCGCTGACGCCTTCAGCACGCCGACCGCGCCGCGCTGGGTACTTGGATCGGTGGGGCCCGGGACGAAACTGCCCACCCTTGGCCATGTCGACTTCGAAACGCTGCGCGCCGCCTACGCCGAGCAAGTGGTCGGTTTGCTCGACGGCGGGTCCGACGCCGTTCTGATCGAAACGAGCCAGGATCTGTTGCAGACCAAATCGGCGGTGATCGGGGCCCAGGATGCGATGGCCACCTTCGGGCTGGATGTGCCGCTGATCGTGCACGTCACGGTAGAGACGACCGGGACGATGCTGCTCGGCTCTGAGATCGGTGCTGCGTTGACCTCGCTGCAGGCGCTTGGAATCGATCTGATCGGGCTGAACTGCGCCACCGGACCGGCCGAGATGAGCGAGCATCTGCGGGTCCTCGCCCAGCAGGCGACGATCGGGCTGTCGTGCATGCCCAACGCGGGACTACCGGTGCTGACCAGTGATGGCGCGCATTACCCGCTGACGCCGGCGGAACTCGCCGATGCCCTCGAGGTCTTCGTGCAGGACTACGGGCTGTCCCTCGTCGGCGGCTGCTGCGGGACGACCCCGGAACATCTGCGGCTGGTCGCCGACCGGGTGCGCGGGATGGCGGTACCGATTCGGACTCCGCAACCCGAACCGGGGATCTCCTCGCTCTACCAGCCCGTCCCGTTCGACCAGGACAGTTCCTTCCTCAGTATCGGCGAACGCACGAACGCCAACGGTTCCAAGGCCTTCCGGGAGGCGATGCTGGCGCAGAACTGGGACGACTGTGTCCAGATCGCCCGCAATCAGCAGCGCGACGGCGCCCATGTGCTTGACCTCTGCATTGACTACGTGGGTCGCAACGGTGTCGAGGACATGACTCAATTGGCAGGCCTGCTGGCTACTTCGACGACTCTGCCGATCATGCTCGACTCGACTGAGCCCGAGGTGATCGTCGCCGGGTTGGAGAAGCTCGGCGGTCGCTGCATCGTGAACTCGGTGAACTACGAGGACGGCGACGGTCCGGACTCCAGGTTCGCTCGGATGATGCCGCTGGTGCGCCGACATGGTGCTGCAGTGGTCGCGCTGACGATCGACGAGGAAGGCCAGGCCCGGACGGCGGAGTGGAAAGTCCGGGTGGCCGACCGGTTGATCCGCGACCTGACGCAGAACTGGGGGATGGATGTCGGCGATATCCTGGTCGACTCCCTCACCTTCCCGATCGCCACCGGCCAGGAGGAGACCCGCCGGGATGGGATCGAGACGATCGAGGCGATTCGGGAACTCAACCGGCTCCATCCAGGTGTGCACACGACCCTGGGAGTCTCCAACGTCTCATTCGGTCTCAATCCGGTGGCTCGGCAGGTACTGAACTCGGTGTTCCTGCATGAGTGCACCGAGGCCGGCCTGGATTCCGCGATCGTGCACGCGTCCAAGATCGTGCCGATGTCCCGGATTCCCGAGGACCAGCTGCAGGCCGCGTTGGACCTCGTCTACGACCAGCGCCAGTTCGACGACGCGGGCAACATGACGTACGACCCACTCGCTCACTTCCTGGCGGTGTTCGCCGACGCCTCGGACACCTCCACCTCGGTGTCCCGTGCGGAGGAGTTGGCCGCTCTGCCGCTGACCGAACGGTTGGAGCGGCGGATCATCGACGGCGAACGAATCGGTCTGGACACGGACCTCGATGAGGCGCTGCTGACACGGACGGCGCTCGAGATCGTCAACGAGACCCTGCTGGCGGGGATGCGCACGGTCGGCGAACTCTTCGCCTCCGGTGACATGCAACTGCCGTTCGTGCTGCAGAGCGCGGAGGTGATGAAGGCCGCGGTCGCGCACCTGGAACCCCATATGGATCGAGCCGACGAAGAGGGCAAAGGCACGATGGTGCTCGCCACGGTGAAGGGTGACGTGCACGATATCGGCAAGAATCTGGTCGACATCATCCTCACCAACAATGGCTATACCGTGATCAATCTCGGGATCAAGCAGCCGGTCAACGCGATCATCGAGGCCGCCGAGACGCACCGGGCGGACGCAGTCGGGATGTCGGGCCTGCTGGTGAAATCGACGGTCATCATGAAGGACAACCTGAAGGAGATGAACAGCCGCGGGGTGGCCGAGAACTATCCGGTCATTCTCGGCGGTGCCGCCCTGACCCGGGCCTACGTGGAACAGGACCTGGCCGAGATCTTCGACGGCGAGGTGCGCTACGCCCGCGATGCCTTTGAGGGGCTTCGGCTGATGGATGCCGTGATGGCGGTGAAACGAGGGGTCCCGGGAGCTGCTCTGCCGGAACGCCGGGAACGGCGGGTAAGGACCGCCCCGCGTGCGGTGGATGCAACTGCCGAGGTGCCCGACCGCAGCGATGTTGCAGTCGACGTGCCGATCCCAACCTCGCCGTTCCTCGGCGACCGGATCGTGAAGGGGATTCCGCTCGCCGACTACGCGGCCTACTTGGACGAGCGGGCGCTGTTCCGGGGGCAGTGGGGGCTCAAGACCGGCAGCGATGGCCGCAGCTACGAGGAACTCGTAGAGGCGGAGGGGCGCCCTCGGCTACGTTCTTGGCTCGATCGGGTGAAGACCGAATCCATGTTGGAGGCGGCCGTCATCTACGGCTACTGGCCGGCGCGCTCGGAGGGTCAGCAGATCATCATTGGGAATCCGGACGACCCGGACGAGGAGGTCGGTAGGTTCAGTTTCCCCCGGCAAACCCGGGGTCGTCACCTCTGCCTGGCGGACTACCTGCGGCCGGTCAGCTCCGGCGAGACGGACGTCGTCGCCTTCCACATCGTCACGATGGGCAATCGGATCTCCGAAGCGGCGAACGAACTCTTCGCCGCCAACGCCTACCGCGACTACATGGAACTGCATGGCCTGTCGGTGCAGTTGACCGAGGCCCTCGCGGAGTACTGGCACTCCCGGATCCGAGCCGAGTGGGGTATCGACGGCGGGGATTCTGCGGTCATGTCGCGCATCCTGAAGCAGGAGTACACCGGCGAGCGGTACTCCTTCGGCTACCCGGCCTGCCCGGATCTGGAACAGCAGACCCTGCTTTGCGAGCTGCTCAAACCTGAGCGGGTCGGGGTGGAGCTGAGCGAGGAGTTCCAGTTGCATCCGGAGCAGTCGACGTCGGCGATCATCTTCCACCACCCTGAGGCGACCTACTTCAACGCCGGGTAGTTGCCACCCGGAACCTGGTCACGTAGCATCTTGCTACGCTCCGCGGACAGGAGGTGCCCATGTCGGTCCAGCCGGATCAACCCACTCGCTTCTCGGCAGATCTGCTGAACTCGGCTGCGGCCGAGGGGGCCCGACAGAGCCGTTCTGCCAAGCAGCAACTGGACCATTGGGCGCGAGTGGGCAGGGCGATCGAAATGCACAACACCGCCGGTCACCGACGAATCGAAGCTGCCGTGGCTGGCCTGTTGCCACTGTCCGAGTTGTCCGACGAGGAACTCCTGGTGGCCAACGCCGAGATCGACGCGACGATTCAAGAACGTGCGCGAGCGATCTCGTTTGGCAGGCAGTTGGCGGCCGAGGGTGTGGTGACGGTGGCCCTCGATGAGCAGGGCCGGTTGGTACGCCACCACCCCGACGGTTCCGCCATCGTCGTGACTCCCGACACCTTGTGAGCCGCCTCGATTTGGTGGTCGGCCCGAACGGTGCCGGAAAGTCGACCTTCGTGAGGCTCGTGCTGTCACCCGCCGCGCCAATGTCTGAGGTTGTCAACGCTGACGACATCTCCCAGCAGAGATGGCCCGAGGACGCCGAGGCACACTCGTACGACGCTGCCAAGATCGCCGCTGCGACCCGTGAGCGACTGATAGACCTGCGGCAACCGTTCATCGCCGAGACGGTTTACTCCCATCCGTCCAAGCTCGAACTGATTCACCGGGCGCAAGCGGCCGGCTACTTCGTGGCCCTGCACGTCCTGCTCGTGCCAGTCGAACTGGCCGTCGCGCGGGTGGCGGCGCGGGTCGTCGCCGGTGGGCACTCGGTGCCCATTGACAAGGTCCGCGCGCGATATCGGCGCCTGTGGCCGCACGTCGCGACCGCCATCCAGCGGGCTGACACCGCCACCGTGTGGGACAACTCCGGGTTCGCCGGCGCACGGCAAGTGGCCCTCTTCAGCCGAGGTGCGATCATCGGCAGCGCAACCTGGACGAACTGGACACCGCCGGATCTGACCGCGAATTGGACCTGACACCGCTAAGGGGATGTCGTTGCTGCGCTTCGGTGGCGGCTCCCAAGACGCCTCCCAGGGCGCCCAGCCGGTCCGCGGCTGAGATGATGGTGCGGTGACACTTCAGGCGGTCCTCTGGGACATGGACGGCACGATGGTGCGGACCGAGGAGCTGTGGGTCATCTCCGAGGCCCGCACGATGACGAAGCTCGGTGGCGTCTGGACCGCCCAGGATGCAGCGGTCTCCATCGGCGGCCCGCTGGACCGGGTGGTGGACTATATGGCTGAACGGGTGGGCCGGACCTCGGCGGAGGTGTCGGAGATCCTGGTGGCCGATATCGAGGAGTTGATGCAGGCGCACGAGATCCCGTGGATGCCCGGAGCTCGGGAGTTGCACGATCAGCTCGTTGCCGCCGGAATTGCCCAGGCGCTGGTGTCGAACTCCTGGCGGGAACTGATGGACACGGTGCTCGACAAACTGGACACCTCCTTCGATGTGTCCATCGCCGGCGACGAGATTGAGCGGCCCAAACCTAATCCGATGCCGTATGTCCGGGCTGCCGAGTTGCTGGGAGCCAGCACGTCTCAGACGGTGGTGTTGGAGGATTCGCCGACCGGGATTCGCGCTGCACTTGGGGCCGGTTGCACCGTCGTCGGCGTACCGCTGAACTCCGATCTGCCGCCACATCCGCGGTTGACCATCGTCGAGTCGTTGGCGCAGGTTGATCTGGCGATGTTGCGGAGCCTGATCAGAGACTGACAGGTTGCGACGGCGCAGGGTTGTCGGCGCGGAAGCCTGCTACTCGCTGGAGATCGCCTTCAGTACGTCGAGTCGCGACGCTCGCCAGGCGGGCCAGAGAGCAGCGACGACACCACCGACGGCCGAGACCACCAGGAAGATCGCCAACTGCGGTACATCGATACCGAGTTGGCTGATGCCGTCGTCGGCCAAGGTGCGCTGCAGACCAACGCCGTAGAGCACGCCCAGCACCAAGCCCAGACCGCTGCCCAAGATCGCGATCAGCACACTCTCGATCAGGATCATCCGCCGGATTTGCGGTCGGGTCGCCCCAACCGCGCGGAGCAGTCCGATTTCGCGAGTCCGCTCGAACACGCTCAGCGCAAGGGTGTTGACGATGCCCAGGAAAGCGATGAACACCGCCAGCACGAGCAGGGCGAGGATGAAGACCAGCAGTTGGTTGATCTGGTCGCGAATGTCCGACTTGAACTCGCTCTGATCCTGCAGGGTCGCGGTGGGGAAGGCCTTCAACCGCTGATCCAGGTCGGCTCGGACCGCGGCAGGATCGGCTCCCTCTGCGACGGTCAGGTAGATCGCCGTGTCGAGGTCGGGAGCGCCAAGTTGACGGCCGGTGTCGTAGCCGGTGGCAAACCCTTGGAAGAAGCCGGCCGGCTCATAGAGTCCGACCACCGTGACACGTTGCGGACCCTTCAAAGTGAGCACGTCGACGGTTGTGCCGATTCCGAGGTTGGCCTCGGCCGCCTTCTTCGTGTCGATGATGACCGTGCCCGGAGTCTCCAGATCCAGCACCCGACCACTGGACATGGTGATGTTGAGAACCTCACTGATTTTGGCGGGATCGATCACGGTCACGATCGACCCCTGCCGGTCACCGCCAGGCAGCACCGCCACCGCAGATCGGACATAGGTGGCGACATCGACCCCCGGGGTGTCCTTGATGGCCGGATACACCGTCGGCGGGAAGGGCTGGAAGTTGGCACCCAGCACAATGAAGTCGGCGCCGATGACATCATCGACCAGGGCGTCGGTGGACTTGGTGGTGGAGGACGCGATGACGCTCAGCGCGGAGATGAGGGTCAGGCCGATCATCAGCGCGCCGGCGGTCGCGGCGGTACGGCGCGGGTTCCTGCGCGCGTTCTCTCGGGCGATACGGCCCACGGTCATCCCGCTGAAGGGCCACGACAACGCGGGGATCACCACCCGAGCGGCCCACGGGGCCAGTGCCAACGCGCCGATCAGGGCCGCCAACGCGCTCACCCCAAGTAAACCTGCGGCGCGGGTCCCGTCATCGGTGGTGGTCAGTCCGGCCCAGGCGAAGCCGGCCGCCAACAGCAGCAGTCCCAGCCCGACCAGGCTCCGGGTGAGCAGCGACTTGGCCGGCTGATTGACGTCCTCACGCAGCGCAGCAACGGGGGAGATGGCAGAGGCCCGCCGCGCCGGGATGAAGGCGCTGACGAGGGTCACCACCAAGCCGATCCCGTAGGCCACCAGGAAGGTCCTTGGCAGGAACACCAACCCGCTGCCCGGAAGTGGCGCACCGGCGGCCGAGAATAGCCCGCGCAGTCCCAGCGCGACCCCGACACCGGCCAGCAGCCCGACCGAAGTTGCGATCAGGGCAACGACGACCGCCTCGACCAAGACGGAGACATTGACTTGCCGCCGAGTGGCCCCGATAGCACGCATCAGCGCAAGCTCGCGGGTCCGCTGGGCGACCAGAATCGAGAAGGTGTTGTAGATCAGAAAGGCCGCGACGAACAACGAGATCAACGCGAATACCAGCAGAAAGGTGTTCAGGAAGCCAAGTCGCTCACTGAGCTGTTTGGAGAAGTCGGCGGACACTTCTTCGCCGGTCTGGCTGGTGATGTCCTTGGGTAGAACCGCGTCAACTCGGGTCTTGAGTTCCTGCTGCGACACCCCACTGGCCGCCTGCACCCGCACTTGCGAGATCTGGCCGGGGGCAGTCAGCAGCCGCTCGGCCGTCGGCAGTTCCCAGGCCACCAGGGTGGCCCCGGGTCCGCCGCCAGAAAGGGTGGCTTTCGCGATACCCGACACCGTCGGCTCGACTCGGGCGCCCGAGGGCAGCAGCACCGGGATCTTCTCACCGAGAGTGGTGCCCGTCTTCTCTGCCGTTTTTTCGTCGATAGCGACCTCGGCCGGACCGACCGGCGGACGGCCCTGTTGAAGTTCCCATTGAGACAACTGCGGCGAGGCGATCCAGCTCTCGCCGATTCCCGCGCTCTGCGGCCCGGCACTGCCGCCGACCGGTTTGCCATCCTCACCGAGGACGTTGACATTGCGCACCTGTACCCAGGGCACAGCCTGCGCCGCACCCGGGACTGCCGCCACTTTGGCGGCGATTCCGATCGGCATGGTCAGTGGCTTGCTGTCCGCGCTGAACTGGCTGTCGAACTCGGTCCGGGGTTCGACGATCAGGTCAGCCTGCCGGGAGCTCGTCAAGTCGTTGAAGGCCCGCTGCAACGAGTCGGTGAAAATAAACGTGCCGGCGACAAAGGCAACCGCCAGAATGATCGACAGCGCAGTGAGTGCGAGTCGGAGCTTGTAGGCGAACAGGGACCGCAGGGTGGCCTTGAGCACCGGGTTAGCTCCCGACCCGAGCGAGCGAGTCCAGACTCTTCATCCGGTCCAGCACGGTATCGGCCGTCGGGTTCCGAAGCTCGGAAACGACCTTCCCGTCGGCCAGGAAAATTACCCGGTCGGCATAGCCGGCCGCGCGGGCGTCGTGGGTGACCATCACGATCGTCTGGTGGAACTCATCGACGCTCTGGCGCAGGAAGCCGAGCACCTCTGCCGAGGACTGCGAATCCAGGTTGCCGGTGGGTTCGTCGGCGAAGATGATCTGCGGCCGGCTCACCAATGCGCGGGCACAGGCGACCCGCTGCTGCTGACCACCGGAGAGTTCACTGGGTCGGTGGCTGAGCCGGTCGCGCAGGCCCACTGTGTCGACCACCCGGTCGAACCATTCCTGGTCCGGCTTTCGGCCGGCGATGTCCAACGGCAGCGTGATGTTCTCCTGGGCCGTCAGTGTCGGGATCAGATTGAACGACTGGAACACGAAGCCAACCGCATCTCGGCGCAACTGGGTCAGGGCCTTGTCGGAGAGGGTCGACAGGGCGGTGTCGCCGAGCAGCACCTCTCCCGACGTGATGGAGTCCAGACCCGCAAGGCAGTGCATCAGAGTGCTCTTGCCGGACCCCGAGGGGCCCATGATGGCGGTGAACTCCCTCGCGGCCAACTCCACGTCGACCGAATCCAAGGCGGTGACCCGGGTCGAACCCTCGCCGTAGATCTTCGTCAGACCCACGGCCCGCGCGGCCGGCGGCACATCTGTAGGTTCCGGGACAGCAGCCTGCGCATCGTCGTCAACCATAGGTAGCAACGCTACCCCGTGTGTGCGGTCTCGGCATTGTGCGGATGACTCGATGAGTCTGGCCGAGCTCGCTCCGGCAGCGGCAGGGCCTCGCCGCCCTTGGCTGGGCACAACTGCTGGAACGAGCACCAGTCGCACAACCGGGACGGCTTCGGTGCCCATTCTCCGCTGTCATACACGGCCACGATCGAATCCCACAACGCTCGCACCTTCGACTCGAAAGCGACCAAATCGTCGGGGTCGGGCACGAGCCGGAGGTACTCGCCGGACCCCAAGTAGGTCAGCTGCAACAGCGCTGGCAGTTCCCCAGTCATCCGCCACACCGCCAGCGCATAGAACCGAAGCTGGAACATTGCCTTCTGCTCGAATCGCGGCCCCGGCGCCCGGCCGGTCTTGTAGTCCACGATCCGGATCCCGGCCTGCTGATGGATATCGACCCGGTCGATGTAGCCACGCAGCACAGGGCCGTCCGGCAGTGGCACTTCCACATGCAGTTCCCGGTGCGCCGGGTTCAGCAGGCTCGGATCCTCCATCCGGAAGTAGGTCGCCAGCAGCGGCTCGGCACCCTGCAGCCAACCGGCGATGACCGCCGGGTCGGAGTTGTCCTCAGAGGCGGCGGTGCCCACCACGGCAGCCAGTTCCGGTTCCTCGCCGACGATGCGCTGCCAGGTCCCGGCCAGCAGACTGACCGCGGTCGGCAGCGTCCGATCAGCTGGCGGGAGATCGAAGATGTCCTCCAGCACCGTATGCACCAGCGTGCCCCGGGCCATCGCCGAACTGGTCGGCTCCGGCAGGCGATCGATCGTCCGGTAGCGGTACAGCAGGGGACAGGTGGTGAAGTCCGATGCGCGCGAAGGCGACAGGGCGCCCAGCACGGGGTGCCCTTGCTGCCGCTCCGCTCGCCAGCCACCCGTCGCGGTGGTCGGTTCGGCCGTGTCAGGAGTCATAGCGTGAGCCTAGGCGGAGGCTCCGACATTTCAGGTCAGCGACCGCTCTACGTCGTCGACAAAAAGCACCCCGAAGATCGCGCCGTCCGGGTCCACCACCAGCATCTCCTCGCGGCCACTGTCCATCAACGCCCGAATCAGATCATTGCCGGTCAGCGACAGCGGGATGGCTTTGTCGGTACCGAGCGCGCGGGTGACGCTGGTGACAGGCAGCCACGGACGCCGCTCGGCTGGCACGGCAGCCAATGCCGCCGGACTGACAATTCCGGTCGGCTGACCAGTCGCATCGCAGACGACGATCGCCCCGGCCTGCGCCTGTTCGCAGCGCGCCACTGCCAACGCCACGGAATCGGAGCCGTCCGCGGCAACCGCGCGCCGGGCGATGGTTGCCGCAGACAGGGCGGGAATCCGCCGATCCAGTTTGGCCGACCGAAGGTTCGCCGTCGCACCCAACCAGAGGAACACCGCGAAGA
>CAZJNU010000004.1:84356-85820 GCA_964547485.1 uncultured Actinomycetes bacterium | reverse complement strand
AGATGTCGTAGTAGAGCTCGAACTCGTGCGGATGCGGACGCAACCGGATCGGATCGATCTCGTTAACGCGCTTGTAGTTGATCCAGGTCTCGATCAGGTCCTCGGTGAAGACGCCACCGGCCAGCAGGTACTCGTGGTCCGCCTCGAGGGCGTCGAGCACCTCGGACAGAGTGCCGGGCACCTGCGGGATGTTGGCGGCCTCGTCGGGGGCGAGTTCGTAGAGGTCCTTGTCGACCGGATCCACGGGCTCGATCTTGTTCTTGATGCCGTCGAGTCCGGCCATCAGCATCGCCGAGAACGCGAGGTACGGGTTGCTGGACGGGTCCGGCACCCGGAACTCCAGCCGCTTGGCCTTGGGATTGCTGCCGGTGATCGGGATCCGGATGCAGGCCGACCGGTTGCGCTGGGAGTACACCAGGTTGACCGGAGCCTCGTAGCCCGGCACCAGCCGGTGGTAGGAATTCACCGTCGGGTTGGTGAACGCCAGCAGCGACGGCGCGTGCTTGAGCAGCCCACCGATGTACCAACGCGCCATATCCGACAGGCCCGCGTAGCCGCGCTCGTCGTAGAACAGCGGTACACCGTTCTTCCACAGCGACTGGTGGCAGTGCATCCCCGAGCCGTTGTCGCCGAACAGCGGCTTGGGCATGAAGGTCGCGGTCAGGCCCGCGTCCCACGCCACACTCTTGATGACGTACTTGAACAGCATGACCTGGTCTGCCGCGTGCAGCAGGGTGCCGAACTTGTAGTTGATCTCAGCCTGGCCGGCGGTGCCGACCTCGTGGTGGGCGCGCTCGACCTCGAGGCCCACCGAGGCCAGGGTCAGCGACATCTTGTCGCGCAGGTCGGCGAAGTGGTCGACCGGCGGTACCGGGAAGTAGCCACCCTTGTAGCGGGTCTTGTAGCCGCGGTTGCCGCCTTCCTCCTGACGCCCGGTGTTCCAGGCGCCTTCGATGGAGTCGATGTAGTAGTAGCCGGCGTTCTGCTTGGTCTCGAATCGCACGTCGTCGAAGACGTAGAACTCGGCCTCGGCGCCGAAGAAGGCGGTGTCGGCGATACCGGTCGAGGCGAGGTAGGCCTCCGCCTTCGCAGCCACCTGCCGCGGGTCGCGGCTGTACCGCTCGTCGGTGAAGGGGTCGCGGATCGAGAAGTTCATCACGAGCGTCTTCTCGGCCCGGAAGGGGTCGACGAACCCAGTCGCCACGTCCGGCACGAGCTTCATGTCCGACTCGTGGATCGCCTGGAAGCCCCGGATGGAGGAGCCGTCGAACATCTGGCCGTTGACGAAGAAGTCGGCGTCGACGGACTCGGCAGGGACGTTGAAGTGCTGCATGACTCCGGGCAGGTCGCAGAACCTGATGTCAATGAACTTGACGTCGTTCTCCCGGATGTACTGCATCACCTCGTCAGCGTTGGTGAACATCCACTCTCCTTGTTGTCGTGTTGTCGTGTTGTCGTGTTGTC
>CAZJNU010000004.1:75082-84256 GCA_964547485.1 uncultured Actinomycetes bacterium | reverse complement strand
TGTTGTCGTGTTGTCGTGTTGTCGTGTTGTCTCGACTCGGGCGGGAAGCGCGAGCCTGCTGGTTTTCTGGCGGACCCATGACCGGCGTGCTCTGTCCCTGGGAACGCTAGGCTCCCCGGATTGCCTTCAAGTGTCCCGTATGTTGCCTGCGTGTTACGCAGCCGCCCCCGCTCGTGACGAGCGTCACGTGGCGCGTGGTGGGCCGCGGGGGCGCGGGTGCGGTTCGCTGGGGCCCACGCAGGCAACCGCCACGGCACGGCTTGTCGGTTGTCGGCAGCCGGATAGCCTTGTGGGCATGGATCGTCGTGATGTCGCCTCCTGGTTGCAGGGCCCGAGGGAGACCCTCGAAGAGCAGGGCTACGACTTTGGCTACCGCGGTGAGCGGCTCGGCCTGCCGGAGGCGGGACCGGGCTCGGTCGCCCGGTTCGGACGTCGAATCGTGGCGCTGTTCATCGACTGGTTCGCATCGATCCTGGTCGCCCGGTTGCTGTTCGGCGGCGATGACACAGATCTCGGACTGGAGACGCTCGGCGTATTCGCAGTGATGACGATCGTGCTGGTCTCATTCTCGGGGTCCTCGTTCGGCCACCGGATCATGGGCGTTCGGGTGGTCTCGGCGGAGGGGAGTGGCCTGGTCAACCCGCTACGGGTGCTGGTGCGCACGGTCCTGCTGTGCCTAGTGGTGCCCGCCGTCATCTGGGACCGCGACGGCCGGGGGTTGCACGACAAAGCGTCCGGCACCGTGGTCGTTCGGTCGCGCTGAACGACCGGCCACCCTGCGGTTGGCTCAGCCGCGTGGCTGACGCGGCATCCGAGCGTTCTTGGGCATCGGCCCCTTCGGTACCGGCAGTGCGTTACCGGCCTTGGTGGCAGCGTCGAGCCGCTTGCGGATCTCGGTGACTTCGGCCGGTCGCAGCACCTTGGGCATCTTCATGATCTTCCGCTGCAACTTCGGCAGCGGCACTTCGCCTTCGCCCTCCCCGACGATGATCTCCTGGATCGGCACCTCCGGCACCCAGCGCTCGGTCTTCTTACGCTGGTTGGCGAGCAGGTGCTTCACCCGGGTGGGGGAACCCTCGGCGACGAGTATCACGCCGGGTCGGCCGACGAGTTGGTGCACGAGGTCCTCGTTTTTGGTGACCGCCACCGCCGGGGTCGTGAACCACCCACCTCGCAGCGAGTTGAGCACCGCCGCAGCGGCTCCCGGGCGACCGGCGATCTGCGCGTAGGCGGCACGTTCGGCACGACGCCCGAAGATGAAACTCGTCACCGCCAGCGCGATCGTCACCGCGAGCACCAGCAGCATCACCTTCATCGCTACTGCCAGCGGCAGCAGCCACGCGACAGCGCCGAGCACGATCGCGGTGCCGAGGAATACTCCGAGCAGGATCCAGCCGATCTTCGGATCGCTCTGCTTGGTGATCCGGTAGGTCTCAAGGATCTGCTTCAGTCGGCCGTTGCCACCACTCTTGCGCGCCATGGCGAACAGGGTACGTCAGGTTCAACCAGGCGGATGCGTCCGCACCGCGTCGCCGACGCTGATTCTTCCGGGCCGGTCCACCCAGGCGGTGATCCCTCGCAACCGGATGGCCGCCTTGGGAAACGCCGTCGGCCGGGTCCCATAGCGCGCCGCCACCATTCGCCCGGCAATCACGCAGGGGGTGTTCTCGCCGCCGGTCATCAGCACTGCCCCGGACTCGAACTCCAGCCGGGTCATCCGGGGGAGCGCGGTGAGGTTGTCGATCCCGGCCAGCGCGATGTTGTCGGCGATGACTCCGGGTGCCAGTTCGTCGATGCCGAGGTTGGCCGCGACCGTGGCGAGCTCGGTCAGACTCACCAGGCTGAGTTGCCGGTGGTTGCGGATCTCGAGGCCCTTGGGGTAGACGCGCGCCGTGCGAGTGTCCGACGTCATGGTCAGACCGCAGTGTCTGTCTCCTGGCAGACCGGAAAAGTCCACCTCAACCTCCGAGCTCGGGATCGGAGTCTCCGACGTTGCGGGCCACACGTGTAGGGCGACGACCGAGATGGGCGACTCGTGGCGCGGGACGGTCGTGCTGGCTGGCGCTGTCATCGAGTTGACCGCGCAGAGATGGCGGTTTGGTAGAGGCGACCCGCGCGGTAAGACGACCGCACCAACGGGCCGGACATCACCCCGACGAATCCCAGGTCGAGGGCGCGCGTCTCCCAATCGACGAACTCTTCCGGGGTGACCCACCGTTCCACCGGGTGGTGCCGAGGGGTCGGGCGCAGATACTGGGTGACAGTCAGCAGGTCGCAGCCGGCCGCGACCAGGTCGCTCATGGTCGCCTCGATTTCCGCCTCGGTCTCGCCCATCCCGAGGATCAGATTGGACTTCGACACCAGGCCCGCCGATCGGGCGGCCGTCAGCACTGCCAACGACCGTTCGTAGCGGAACGCCGGCCGGATCCGGCGCATCAACCGTGGCACCGTCTCGACGTTGTGGGCCAACACTTCCGGCGCCGCCGCGAACATCTCGGCCAGGAGTTCGGCGCGACCGGAGAAGTCCGGAATCAGCACCTCGACGCCGCAGCCGGGGACCTCGGCGTGGATCCGTCGAACCGTCTCCGCATACAACCACACGCCTTCGTCGGGAAGGTCGTCCCGCGCAACCCCAGTCACGGTCGCGTACCGCAGGCCCATGGCCGCGACCGAGGCCGCCACCCGGCGCGGTTCATCTGGATCCAGCGGTGCGGGGCGGCCAGTGTCGATTTGGCAGAAGTCACACCGTCGGGTGCAGGCGTCACCACCGATCAGGAAGGTGGCCTCCCGATCCTCCCAGCACTCATAGATATTCGGGCAACCTGCCTCCTGACAAACGGTGTGCAGGCCAGCTTCCGCGACGGTGGCGCGGATCTCGCTGAACTCGGGCCCGGTCCGCAGTTTCGTCTTGATCCAGGCTGGTTTGCGCTCAATCGGGACTTCGGAGTTGCGCACCTCAAGTCGCAGCAACTTGCGCCCCTCGGGCGCGAGTGGGCTGTCGGGCGCTGGGCTCGCGGGGGCCGGGGTGCGGGTCACGTCTGCGAGCCTAATCCCAGTCCAACCGAGTGTGCAGGTGCCCGCCGAGCAGCATCCCGATTTCGGTGACGGCGGCGGACCGCTCCGAGGCACCTGGGTCGTTGCTGTCGCCCGGGCTCGCGGTGCTGTCGCCTGGGCTCGCGGTGCTTCCGAGGTGGAGCGGAAGGCGGCCCTCGGCGGCGAGCGAGGTGACGCCCGCGTCGGGGATACCGCAGGGGACAATCGCCGAGAACGCAGTCAGGTCGCAGTCGACGTTCAGCGCCACTCCGTGCATTGTCACGCCGCGAGCGACCCGAACCCCGATGGCGGCGACCTTGCGTTCCGCGCCGCCGGCAGCCACCCACACCCCGCTTCGGCCGGGGATGCGGACCGTCGCCAGGCCGACGTCGGCGCAGGTCGCCATCAGGGCGTCCTCGAGCAGCCGGACGTAGGCAACCACATCGACCGGGGTGCCCAACCGAACAATCGGGTAGGCGACCACTTGACCGGGCCCGTGCCAGGTGATCCGGCCACCTCTATCGACCTCGATCACCGGCGTCCCTGCTGGCGGGAGATCGCCCGGCTGGGTGCGCCGTCCTGCCGTGTAGGTGGCGGCGTGTTCCAGCAGCAGCACTGTCGGTGGTGTCTCTCCGCTGACCACCTGGGCGTGCAGTCGCTGCTGGAGTTCGTACCCCTCCTGGTAGGGGATTTGCCGCTCGCCGAGGTCGAGTGGGAGCAGGGTGGGACGCACCCGCCCGAGCCTAATGCCGACCGCTCGAGGTCAGCCACGGGGCCGACGAGCGGGTGGGTGACAATGGGCGGCATGGTCTCGATCCTCTTCATCCATGGCGTCGGGGGACCGCAGCCAGGGTGGGACACCGCTGTGCGCGAGGGGATTGCCGCCAGCTGGCAGGACCGGTCGGGTCCGGGGTCGGGCCCTGCTGGGCCGCTGCCGTCGATATCGACGGTCACCCTCCGGTATGACGACATCTTCACCGCTGAGCCTGCCCCGCCAGCGCATGTTCCGCCCACCGTCGACCGCTCCGGCCCAGCGGAGGACCGCCGAGCGGAGTTCACCGCTCGACGGGAGAAGCTGGTCGCCCAGGTGGCCGCTGCGGCCGAAGACGCAGGCGGCACCGACGGGGCCAAGCGGTTGCGGCCGCCGAAACTGGTACCGAGCGCTGCAGTTGTGCGAATGCCGTTGCCAGGAATGTCCCACGCGATGGCCTACCGTCGCGACCTGCAGGTGCGGGACATCGTCCGCGCCCGCGTCGCCAGTCGGCTGTTTGCGGCTGCGGAACCTCGGATAGTGATCGCCCACAGCCTCGGCTCGGTGGTGGCGCTGGATGCACTGCACGTGCACGATGTGCCTGTGGACTTGTTGGTGACGATCGGCAGCCCGCTCGGAGTAGATCGTGGCTGGGCTCGGCCGTGGGAGGGCGGAGTGGCCTTTCCGCACGCGCGGATGGGTGCTTGGCTGAATGTCGTCAACACTCGTGATCCGATTCCGTGGAGCCGCGGCGTCCAGGAACGGTTCCCGGAAGCGGTGGATGCCTTCATCAGCGCCGGTTCCCGACCAGTTGGTCCGGGCGGAGCCCATGACCCCGTCACCTATCTTTCGTCTGGCGTCGTAATTTCCGTCCTCGTTGACGCCCTGGTCGCCGCAACGGATCTGCCTCAGCCCCGACCCTGACGCCGGGACAGCGGAACGGGCGCTGGCCGGCCCCTGATCTGGTCTGCGCTCAGGTGGCAGCCGAACGAACAAGCCGACACACTCGGTTGTCCAGCGGGCGTCTTCCTCGTCCGTTCGGTGGATAGTGGCGGCTCCGAACGTCTCGGATTGGCTGGTACGGCACCGGTTGTGCTGATCGGCTTGACGCGAGCCGTGATGACAGTGAAAGGTCGGCATCTGACTGGCTTCTTGGGCAATGGGATGGGGCGTAGGAAGATGCGACGTTTTGCGACGGTGGCGTTCACAGCGGCGGCGGTGGTGGGGGCGACCCTGGTGCCGGTCACATCGGCGGTGGCGGCGGCTCCCGCAGCTGCCCCGGCGAACGGGGTCGTGACCTCGGTCGACGCGTTGTTCGCAGCTGCTCCGCCAGCGGCCACGGATCCTGCGCCGTCGGCCGATGGGGCCTCGGCTGCCAGCGATGAGTCGGCCGTCCCATCGACGGAACCAGCTCCTGACGCCGACGCGTCCACGAGCTCGGACCCGTCGGCTGGCTCGACGCCGAGTTCCGATCCTTCTGTTGCCGCGTCTTCCGACCCTGCCGCCGCGGCCGCTCCGAGCGAGACCGCAGCAGCGGCGAAGGCGAAGGCGACCGTCAAGGTCGCCCCCAAGTTGACCGCAATTGCCGTCGGTTGGCCTGCAGCTACCCCAGAGGTGGACAAGTCCTACATGGTGCCCGTGCAGGTCACCCCGAAACTCAAGGTGGGGGTGCGGATCCAGCGCCAGATCGCTGGGCCCGGGACTCAGCCGTGGAAGGACCTGTTCGCCGGCAGTGGTACTACCAACGCGAACGGGGTCGGCAGCCTGATGCTGAACATCCCCGATGCGCAGCCCGCGAACTACCGGGTTGTCAGCGCCGGCGTAGGCTCCCCAGCCAAACGGATCACGGCCACCGCGTTCGGAAACGCGCTCTACAACGTCCCGCTGCAGAAGCCGGGTCAACCTGGTCAGCTGATCAAGGCGCAAGAGCTGACCGCTCAGAACGCGGGGCCAGGTTTTCCGCTCACTTACCCGCAGTCCCCACTGGCGGTGCTGAACTCGAGATTGACGATTCTCCCCTCAACGATCATGAACAATGCGGGCAATCCTGACTGCTCGATCCTCCCGTACGGAGTGAATGGCAATCCCCCGCGGAGCGCGTGCACGATCGGCAACCAGATCGACACGGGTCTGCAGCCAGCCAAACAGTTCCGCTTCCTGTACACAGACACGCGGATGGTGCCCAACGATTGCCCGCCCGTGCCGGGTGCTCGGTACGGCGACTGCAACGTCAGTGCCAAGCCAGGTACTGAGGCCGCAAGTGCGCTGGCGTTTGTGCCGGCCAACGTGCAGCCGGGGGCGAAGGTTGTCGCGTGGGCACACCCAACGCTCGGTCAGGCCAATGGTTGCTCTGTCACCAGGGGTACCGGCACCAACACCCTGAACGTCACCAGGTCGCTGGACTTTCCCGTTCCGGCCGGTTCGACGGTGCTGACGATCGCCGGTGGTACCGGCGGGCTGAGCACGGGCTGGGTGGTCACTGGTACAGGGATCGCTCCGGGGAGCGCGATCGCGAGCATTGAGGGCGCGACGATCACCTTGAGCAAGGCGACGACGGGCCAAGTGGATGGTCCGATCACTATCGCGACCACAGCTGCCGGTGGGGTCGACACGAACCTGACCGACATGGAGGGGTTCCTCGACCAGATGCTGGCCAAGGGCTACATCGTCGTGCTGCCGGACTACCTGGGTATCGCCGTCAATGGTCCGACCAGCACGCAGAAGACCTACATGGTCGGACAGCAGGAAGCTCGCGACCTGTACTACGCGGTCAAGGCCCTGCAGACGCCGGCGAAGCCAGCACTGGGGTGGAGCGGTATCCCGAAGCCCGGGGTGCACTTCGTTGCGATGGGGCATAGTCAGGGCGGGACAGCCGCCATGTGGGCGGGTGTCGAGAAGAAGACGCTCGATCGCGAGACTGGGCTGCGACTCATCGGCGTGACTGCGGTCGCACCGGCGGGCGATCTGAATGCCATCACAGCCTGGCAGTGGGACTCCGCGGAGGCCTGGTACTTGGCCCCCGGACTGTGGCAGACCTATGGCGGTTACCTACCCGAGTTGGCCAAGCAGAACATGCTGCTGAGCGATACAGGACGGCAGATCCAGCCCACTCTGCAGAATCTCTGCGTCAATCAGATTGCGCCCGTGCTGCAGGATCGGCCCTATTTGATCGCACCCAATGTGGGTCGGAACATCGACAAGTACCTGCGGTGGGGCTTCGTGTTCTTCGGCCAGACGCCCATCATCGAGCAGGGTCATGTCAACTCCTTCCCCAAGGATCTGCCGCTCAATCTGATTGCCGCGCAGGGCGACAGCACCGTGCTGGCGCAGCAACTTGCGGCGCTGCAGCAAGGCTTCTGCAAGGCGGGTGCGAAGGTGACCGCCTACTGGACACCGGTGATCTCGGGCATGCTGCCCGGGCTGGCCGGCAACTTCGGCGCCGGAGGGATGATCGGGCAGTCCGCGACTCACACCACGGTGCTCGGCTGGCCGTTCGGCAACAACGGCACGGCCTTCGGCGAGACGAAGAACGGTATGCTCGCGGCGGGTTCAGCGATGTCCTTCGCAGACGAGCGGTTCGCAAAACAGCCGCTGATAACTGACTGCGGTGACACATTGCAGAAGACGACCCAGAACACGATCTACGGGTTGTGGACTCCGAACCCGGGCACACCAGCCTCGGTCGAGAGTTGGTACTCCAACTCCTGCGTGCCGCTGCTGATGTGTGGTGGGGAAGGTCTGACACCGCAGTCCTGGCTGGGTTCCAAGGCGCTTGCACCACCTGTTGTTGGTGGAGATGGAGGGCCCAACCCGGCACCCGCCGGCGCGACGGTCGAAATCATCGGAGATCTATCCAAGTACGAGGTGTCCGATATTGAGGGCACCGGCTGCGTGAACTCCTGGGGCTCCGATACGGACTACAAGCTGACTAGCTCGGCAACGCCGGAGAACCCGGCCTGCACCAAGTACGGCCTGTTCCCGTGGAACTACTACATGTACTACACGATCGACAAGGCCAAGGGTTGGTGGGGCAACTACCCCTACAACAACACGTTCGCTTACGCGGACGGGGATTCCGAGACTCGCTCGGAGCAGAGCCAGGCGTGGATGATCCGGAGTAAGGCGACCAAGCGGTAGACGAATTCGCGGGCCTGTGCGTTGAGTGTGGAAATGCTGCACTCAGCGCACAGGCCGGCGATTTCCGTGTTGGAACAAGGTCCAGCCGGTCAGACGGAGGCGGCCAGCACGGCATCGGCTGCGCGTCGACCGCTCACCAGCGCCCCTTGAATGCTGGCTGTGTCGCGGTGATCGCCTGCCACGAACAGGCCCTGGCCCAGCGAAACGGGCTTCCTGATGTTCAGTGGCGGTGTCATCGCGGGGAGGGCGTGTGCGATCGGGTAGCAGGCGAGGAGTTCCCAGTCGTCCGTGCCGGTGAGGTACATGCCGGCGAGCTGGCGCCGGACGAGCACGTCGTCGGCCTCGCCGTGCAGGCCCAGAGCGGTGCTGGCGACCAGCGTTTCCCCGGCCGGGGCGTATTCGGGCGCGGTGTTGGTCATCACCGCCGAATTCACCAGCGGGCCGTGCGCATCGGAGCCAAGGGTGAGCAGCGCGTCGCCGTCGGAGAGCACCGTTCCGGGCGGCGGCCGGTGGTACCAAGTAGTGCAGGATCGGGTGACCGGGGTGGGGAGGGCGGGTAGCAGGGCATTGACTCTGGCTGGTCCGACTGCCACCACCACCGCACGCTCCGCGCGAATCGTCCCGCGGTCAGTGTCGACCCGACCGGGGGCTACGGCGCTGACCTCCGTGTTCAGCGCTAGCGCGCCGACCGGGAGTAGCGCCGCGAGTTGCTCTGGGAGTCGCTGCATCCCCCGGGCCGGGACGGCGGGTGTTCCGCGCACGAAGGATCGCAGAATCAGATCCGCGAACCTGCGGGACGTCGCCAACTCGTTCTCCAGGAACACACCGGCAAGGAAGGGTTGAAGCAAGTTGCGCTCAAGTGGGCCGGACATGCCGTCGCGTTCGAACACTTCGTGGAGGGAGATGTCGGGTCTGGTCGACAACCGGGTCGGCGTGCTGGCGGCGCAGCGCGCGGCGTACGCGGCCAACCGGGCCATCGGCCACGGTCCGCCGACGGGGGCACGAAGCGAGTCGAGAAGCCACGCCGGTCGTCGCCTCGGATCTGCCAACCGGTACCTGCGGCCGCCGTGCGCGATCGCCGCCCCCGCCACGAAAGGCCGGAGTTGGGCGCTCGGGTGGTCGAACATCCGCGCCCCTTCCGGGTATGCAGGGTTGTACAACTGGAAGCCTCGGTCGAACCGGAAGCCGTCCACGACGTCGGTCCGGATTCGACCGCCCGGTGCGTCTGCCGCGTCCACGACCTGAACGTGCAA
>CAZJNU010000004.1:0-74982 GCA_964547485.1 uncultured Actinomycetes bacterium | reverse complement strand
CGGCCGCCGCGAGCCCGACCGGAAGCCAGTTGCCGGGAGTCGTCGGCCACATCGAACCGCTTCACCTCGGCAGCCCGCAACCTCCGGCCCTGGTTGAATGGCTGCGTCGCAGTCGTCGACCGCTCTGGGCGTGGACGCCGCGGATGTGGATGGCGGCGGCGAGTTCGGTGATGCTGTGCGTCTGGGGCGGTTGGCTGCTGTGAGGCCCTCTGCTGCCGGGAGCTGAAGGTCAGGCATAGTCCATATCGACCAACGCTGTGGTGAGGGCCGGAGCCAGCCAGCTGAAGCCGGCGTCTGTCAACCGTGACGGCACCACATTCTGGCTGCCGAGAATATCGTCGGCGAATTGCCCGAGCGCCACCTTCAGGGCGAAGCCGGGAACGGGGAGCATCGCCCGCCGACCGACGACCTCCGCCAAGGCAGCTGTCACCTCGCGATTCGTGATCGCCTGCGGAGCCACCAGGTTGACCGGCCCGGAGAGCTCAGCGTTGGTGATCGCAAAGGTAAGTGCCCGGATCTCGTCACGAAGCGAGATGAAGGACCAGTACTGGTGGCCGTCGCCGATGCGGCCGCCGAGGCCGTACTTGAACAGCGGCAGCAGTCGCTGGAAGGCTCCGCCGCGCGCGCTCACCACTAAACCGGTGCGAGCCTTGACGACTCGTATCCCCGCTTCGGTCGCCGGGTCAGTGGCAGCTTCCCAGTCGACCACGACCTGGGAGAGGAATCCGGCTCCGGCGGGAGAGTCCTCAGTGACGGGCAATGGCGAGTCGGGGTAGTAGCCGATGGCAGAGCCGCTGACCAGGACTTTCGGGGGAGTTGGCAGAGCGGCCAGGGCTCGAGCAATGGTGTCCGTCCCACGTACCCGGCTTTCCCTGATCTCACGCTTGTAGGAATCGGTCCAGCGCTTGTCTCCGACACCGGCACCAGCCAGGTGGACGACGGCGTCGACGCCGTTGAGGCCGTCGTCCACACGGCCTACCGTCGGGTCCCAGCGCACCTCGTCGGGGCGCTGAGTCGGGCGACGGACGAGGGTCAGAACCTGGTGGTCGCTGCCGCGCAGCGACGCAACAAGGGCCTGCCCGATCAGACCGCTAGCGCCTGTTACCGCTATCTGCATGCTCTGAGTCTGGCCTACGTCGTCCCGTTCGGCACGCCGGCGGGCGTCACTGGCCGGTGATGTCCTGTTCGAACTGTCCCGCCTCAAGGCGTCGTTTCAGTGAGTCGAGGAACCGGGCCGCGTCGGCGCCGTCGACCAACCGGTGGTCGTACGTCAACCCCAGGTACACCATGGATCGGATGGCGATCGTGTCATCGCCCAGAGCATCGGTGACGACGACGGGTCGCTTCACCACCATTCCGGTGCCCAGAATCGCCACCTGCGGTTGGTTGATGATCGGCGTGTCAAATAGCGCCCCACGACTGCCGGTGTTGGTGATGGTGAAGGTGCCGCCGGAGAGATCGTCCGGGGAGAGTTGGTTTGATCGGGTGCGGTCGGCGATGTCCACGATCGCCTTGGAAAGGCCGACCAGATCCATCTCCCCGGCGTGCTGGATGACCGGTACCAGCAGTCCGCGACGCGAGTCGACGGCAATCCCGAGGTGCTCGGAACCGTGGTAGGTGACCGTTCCCTCCGCCATATCCAGTGAGGCGTTCACCTGTGGGAACTGCTGCAGAGCCTCCACCGCCGCCAGGCAGAAGAACGGCATGTAGGTGAGTTTCACGCCGTTCCTCGCCAGGTAGCTCTCCTTGTGAGCAGCGCGGAGATGGGCGATTCGGGTCACATCCACCTCGACCACCGAGGTCAACTGAGCAGAGACCTGCAGCGATTCGATCATCCGATCGGCGATCACCCGACGCAGTCGACTGAGTTTCTCCGTCGTGCCCCGCAGCGGTGAGGGTTCCGGTCGCGGTTGCGGAACCGGTGTCACGGTGGCCGCCACAGCGGGGGCGGATGCGGCGGCTGCTGCTGCTGCCGCTCGGGAATCAATGACCGCTTGCACGTCCTCCTTGCGGACGCGACCGCCGACGCCGGTGCCGACAACTGCGGCGAGGTCGACGTCACCCTGTTTGGCCATCTTCCGCACCAGCGGCGTCACGTATGCGCCTCCCGTCGGCGAACCGGAGCCGGGCGAGGGCGTCGGTGCTGCAGATGCGGCGGGGGTTGGGGCAGGCGCGGGGGCGGCCGCAGGTGCGGCCGCCGGGGCCGGCGCGGGGGCGGGCGCAGCGGCCGCTGGGGCTGGGGCGGGGGCCGGCGCAGGTGCGGCCGCCGGGGCCGGCGCAGGGGCTGGCGCAGCGGCTGGCGCAGCGGCTGGCGCAGCGGCAGCGGAGCCGATGACGGCTAGGACGGCACCGACGTCTGCTACCTCGTCCTCGGCGACCCGAATCTCCGATACGACACCGGCGACGGGTGACGGGATTTCGGTGTCGACTTTGTCCGTGCTGACCTCAAGTAGCGGCTCGTCGACGGCGACGGTGTCGCCCACTTGCTTCAGCCACCGCGTGACAGTGCCCTCGGTGACGCTCTCGCCCAGGGCTGGGAGTTTCACTTCGGTACCCCCCTGCGCGGCTGGAGTTGGCGCGGCTCCAGAAGGCACAGCTGGTGCCGGGGTGGCGGCGGCAGGCGGGCTCGAAGCGGCCGGTGGTCGCGGACCTGGTGACTCGGACGTGCTGTCAGTCGCAGCGCCCGGGGTTGCAGCACCGGGGGTGGCCAAACCGGGGAAGGAGGGGCCGGTGAACGACGGACCAGTGAACGAGGGTCCAGTGAAGGAGGGGCCGGCGGTCGTCGGTCGTGGCGCTGACGGAGCGGATGGCAGAGTCACTGGAGGTGCCGAGTCGGTGGGTGGGGCGGGTGTTGCCGGTCGCGCACCGGACGGCGGCGGGAACGAACCCAAGGGGCGGCCAGTTGGCGGTGCCGGGAAACTGGCTGTGGCCGGGGAGGATCCCGTCGGTGCGGGAGGTGCGGGAGGTGCGGCCGCGGTGGTGGCCGGACCCGGGCTTCGCGACTCCGAGGTTCCGGTGGCGTCCGAGGGCTCGCCGACGAGGGCGAGCTGACCGCCCACCTCGATCACGTCGTCCTCTTGGGCATTGATCTCCAACAGCACGCCGGCGACCGGGGACGGGATCTCGGTGTCGACCTTGTCGGTGCTGACCTCCAACAGGGGTTCGTCGACCGCAACCGCGTCGCCGACCTGCTTGAGCCATCTGGTGACCGTGCCCTCGACGACGCTCTCGCCGAGCGCCGGCATCGTGACTGGAACCGCCATTGTTACAGCCCCGCTCCTTCAGTCTGCCGATTCCCGAATCGGGGGAATCGGACTTTGGTTGGTCCGTGTCTGTGATTCTCGCTGCTGGTTCGCCGTGGGTCCATCTAACAGTGCTAGCCGTGTGCGTGCAGGGGCTTGCCCGCGAGGGCCAGGTGGGCCTCACCCATGGCCTCGTTCTGGGTCGGATGTGCGTGGATGAGGGCCGCGACATCCTCGGGGTACGCCTCCCAGGCGAAGATCAGTTGGGCCTCGCCGATCTGTTCGCCCATCCGGGAACCGACCAGGTGGATTCCCACCACCGGACCGTCTTTGCGGCGTACCAGTTTGATGAAGCCGGCTGTGCCGAGGATCTGGCTCTTGCCGTTACCGGCCAGGTTGTACTCGACGCTCTGGACGTCGTCCGCGCCGAAAAGTTCGTTGGCCTGTGCCTCGGTGTAGCCGACACTGGCCACCTCCGGCTCGCAGTAGGTGACTCGGGGGATCGCGGCCTCATCCAGCGCCGGCGGAGCGATCCCCGCGATGTCCTCGGCGACGAAGATTCCCTGTGCAAAGCCCCGATGTGCAAGTTGCAGGCCGGGCACGATGTCTCCGACCGCGTAGACGCCGGGGATGTTGGTGTGGAGCCGTTCGTCGGCGAGAACGAAGCCGCGATCCATCGCGACGCCCTGTTCCTCGTACCCCATATCCGCGGTGTTGGGTCCGCGGCCGACGGCTACCAGTAACAGGTCCGCCGCCAGGGTGCTGCCGTCCTCCAGCGTGACGGTCACCCCGTGCTGGTCCTGGCTGACGCTGGCGAATCGAATCCCGGTGCGGAAATTGATGCCACGCTTGCGAAATGCGCGCTCCAGCGCCTTCGAGGCAGACTCGTCTTCGCTCGGCACCAGCCGCGGCAACGCCTCGACGATGGTCACGTCGGTGCCGAACGACCGCCAGACGCTGGCGAACTCGACACCGATCACTCCGCCACCAAGCACGATGGCGCTGTTCGGCACCCAGTCCAGCACTAGGGCCTGATCGCTGGTCATGACCAGCCCGCCGATCTCCAGCCCGGGCAGCGACCTGGCGTAGGAGCCGGTCGCCAACACCAGGTTGCGGCCGGTGTAGGTGACGCCGTCGACCTCGACCGTATTGGGTCCGGTCATCCGCCCGGAACCCGCCACGAAGGTGACCCCTCGTTGAGAGACCAGGCCCTGCAGCCCCTTGTAGAGTCGGCCGACGACAGCGTCCTTGTATTTGTTGACCTGGACCATATCGATACCGTCGAACGTGGTGCGGACACCGAATTTGGAACTCTCCCGTGCTTCGTCGGCGACCTCGGCGGCATGCAGCAGGGCCTTGGTAGGGATGCACCCGTTGTGCAAGCAGGTGCCGCCGAGTTTGCCTCGCTCGATGAGAGCGACCGACATCCCGAGTTGTGAGGCACGCAGGGCGCAGGCGTAGCCTCCGCTGCCGCCGCCCAGGATGACTAGGTCGAAGTCGTGCTGATCCGCATCGCTCACCTGCGTGCAACCCCTTCAGTTCGGTGGTCCATCGTCAGATATCCGGTTGCGGTCATCCTGGCACCTCGGACGCCGCGCTGTCACCCGACGCCCCGCCCCGGCTGAGCAGAGTCAGTCGCAGGCGCGTCGGCTCGGGCTCAATCGGCCAACTGCCGGGCCAGCGAGATCAACGTTCGCACCGCTGCACCGGTACCCCCGGACGGGGTGTAGTCGCGGCCGTGACCTTCGTTGAAGGCCGGTCCGGCGATATCGAGGTGGGCCCAGGAGACGCCATCTTGGACGAAGTCCGAGAGGAAAAGACCCGCCGTCATCATGCCCCCCAACCTTTCGCCGATATTGGCGATATCCGCGATTTTGGATTTCAATGAAGCCCGTAGTTCCGGCGGCAGCGGCATCGGCCACATCTGTTCACCGGCGGTTCCGGCGGCGGCTATCACTCGGTCCCGCAGTTCTTCGTCGTTCGCCATCACCGCGGAGATGTGGGTTCCCAGCGCGACTGTCTGGGCCCCGGTGAGAGTGGCCACGTCAACCAGCACGTCGGGTTCGTCCTCGCACGCCCGGACGAGGGCGTCGGCGAGGACCAGTCGTCCCTCGGCATCGGTATTGAGGACTTCGACGGTCTTGCCGCCGTACATGGTGAGCACGTCCCCAGGCCGCTGCGCCGATCCGCTGGGCATGTTCTCGGCGATGGCGAGGTAGGCGGTCACCTGCACCGGGATCCGCAGCCGGGCGATTGCCAACGTGGCCATCGCCACTGCGGCCGCGCCGGCCATGTCGCATTTCATCGTGATCATGCTGGCGGCCGGTTTCAGGCTCAAGCCGCCCGAGTCAAAGGTGATGCCTTTGCCGACCAGCGCCAGATGCCCTTGCGCCTTTGCGGGGTGATAGCTCATCCTGACGAGTCGCGGCGGATTGATTGAACCCTGGCCCACGCCGAGGATGCCGCCGAAGCCTTCGCGGGCGAGTTTGCGCTCGCTGTAGACATCGACTCGGACAGGTGTGTCCGCGGCCGACTTGCGGACCGCTTCGGCCAGGTCGTTGGGTGACTGCGCGGAAGGCGGCGTGTTGACAAGGTCGCGGGTGGCGAGGACGGCATTGGTGATGATTTCGGACTTCTTCACCTCGCTTTGGACGGACTTGCTGCGGGCGTCGGAGACGAGCAGCAGGATCTCGTCGGTACCGGTGCGGCCGTCGCGGTCACCTGACCCTCGGAAACTCGTGAATTGGTAGGCACCCAACCGAGCCCCCTGGCCGATGGCCGCAATCTGCTCTGGATCCGTGCTCGGGCAGGCGATCGCGACGGTGGACCTGTCCATCAAGGCCCGCAGTGCGTTACCGGCCGCCCGTCGCATCGCCTCGATATCAGGGTCTGCTGGCGTGCAGGTGAAAACGACGAGGTCGGCCGAAACCGCCTCCGGCGACGGGCACACGACCACTTCGGAGGCCGCGATCTTGGGGGAGGCGATCCGCAGCAGCTTCAGCAGTTTGCTCGCGACGGGCTTGGGCACGGAGGTGCCGGTCGCCAGCACGGCCCCGCTCTTGCGCGGGTGCACGAAGACCACCAGGGCATCGGATTTGGCGGTCGAGGGGTGGGCGGTGCTCAGGCGCAGGCTGGTCACGGGTCCTCCGATTGGGATTCGATGCACTCATCGCCACCTTACGTCCGCAACCGTCGAACCCTCGGGATCTGGGGCCGGTGGCGTTGGCCGGTCGGCGAAGAGGCGCGGACCCCGGCTAGCGTCGGGGGATGACACAGTCAGCAACGGACGACGTCTCCCCGGCAGCCACGGCAGACTCCACTCCGCCGACACCGACGGAGTTGCTTCTCTCCCCCTTGCATGACGCCCATGTCGGCGCAGGAGCCAAGTTCTCCGAGTTCGCCGGTTGGCAGATGCCGTTGGAGTTCAGCGGGGTGGTGTCCGAGCACTTGGCAGTTCGCAGCGCCGTGGGCATCTTTGACGTGTCGCATCTGGGGACCACGTTGGTTCGTGGCGAAGGTGCCGTGGCAGATCTCAACCGGATCCTGACCAACGACTTGGACCGGATCGGCCCAGGACAGGCGCAATACAGCCTGCTCTGCGATGACGAAGGTCGGGTGTTGGATGACCTGATCGTCTATGTCTTCGACGCAGACGACGCCCTGCTAATTCCCAATGCGGGGAACGCTGGTGTGGTCAATGACTTGCTGCGATCCCGAGTCGGACCCGCGGTCGAGGTGATCGATAGCCAGCGGGACACGGCCATCATTGCGGTGCAGGGACCGGCAGCGGCTGAGCTCCTTGGTGCGGTCGGGTTACCCATCGGTATGGCCTACTTGGGCGTGCTGCGCGACACCTTCGAGGGTGTCGACGTAGTTGTCTGCCGAACCGGGTACACCGGCGAGAAGGGGTATGAGGTACTGCTGCCGGCCGACATGGCGGTCCGACTGTGGGATCGACTGCTGACGGCCGGTGCTTCCCTCGGCGTGCGTGCCTGCGGTCTGGCAGCGCGAGACACCTTGCGGACGGAGATGGGGTATCCGTTGCACGGCCAGGATCTCGGTGGCGAGATCGGACCGGTTGAGGCGGGTCTGAGTTGGGCCGTCGGCTGGCAGAAGCCGGAGTTCTGCGGCCGGGAGGCACTGCTTGCCGGTCGGGATGGCAGCTTGCGACCGCGCGTCAGGGCCCTGTTGTTGCTCGATCGAGGGGTGCCGCGCGCTGGCGCGAGCGTCCACCTGCGGCCGGACGGACCGGCGCTGGGGCACCTCACCAGCGGCACCTTCTCGCCGGTGCTGAAAGCCGGCATCGGGATGGCCCTAGTGGCTCCCGAGATTGGTCCCGGCGATGAGGTCGTGATCAAGCTGCGCGGTCGCTGGCTGACGGCCAGGGTCACTGCCACTCCGTTGGTCGAATCGTCACCACGCGATTGACCGGGCCTGACCGGATCGAGGAGCCGTGGAACGGCCGGGCTGCCCGACGATCACCAGGTAGGCGCCTCGCTCATCAGACCCCACCACGGTGATTCCGGCCGGAGCTTCGCCGACCAACAGGTCTTCGGCCAGCTGAGAGGTCGCCCGCCCGCGGGAGGTGACGAGGAATCGACCCCCGTCGGTGCGCACGTAGGCATTGTCGCTCCCGATGGCCAGCACCCGGCGGACCGCGCCGGGGAGCTCCGGAATGCGGTAGCCCGACGCGCGCAGCTGTCCGTGCTCCGGGTCCGCGCCAACCGAAATCCAGGATGGCGGGCGATCGGCCCACTGTCGGTCAGTCGAGACCCGTGGCCGATACCGGACACCGCGCCCGGGCGCGCCGCGCCCCGACCAACTGCCCACAGTGGAGCGGCCGGGCTCGCGCCACTCCACTGTCGCGCCGTTGGCGCGGATTGCAGGGAGGCCGAACCACGTCACCGGCGACTCGGAGGAGACGACCGGGATCGGGTCCGAACCAGGTATCGGCGAGGACACCCACGAGAGGTGCCAATGCCAACATTGGTGCGAGTGGCATTCGTCAGTACCTCCCGCGCGTGCTGCGCCCTCGGCGCCTCCCGCGTTTCCGGGCCCCGTCCCAGCGGGCACGAAGGGTTCCGTCTCCAGCAGTAGCCAGCCTCGAACCATCGGGGTCGCGGATACCAGTTCCCGACCGGCGACGGTCGGCGGCCGGAGCCCGTTCACGCCGCTGTCCCTGGCGACCCAGAGCAGGCCGGCCGCTCCCGCAGGTAGCACGGCGGTTTCGTGATTCGCAGTCGCGCCGTAGCGGCCGAATCCGGCAGGTAGGCGCCACGCGGATTCCATGGCGAGCTGCCGAGGCAGAGGCAGTTCAGGTCCCGGCTGCAGGCGCGCAGCGGTGGTGCGAGGGCGTCCGTTTCCGGTGTTCTCGGTGGCCGGCAGGTCAGCCGGGCTTCCAACGATGGCGTGCCAGGTCAGCCACACAACGACCAGGATCACCATACGATCGCCCCGCCGAATCGGACCCCAGCCGCAGTCAGCGCGGAACTGGACGTGGTGTGCCGTCCGGCAAGCGCCGATCGGGCAGGGTCCCAGACCAGCAGCGTCCCGCCTGCCGGGGTGACCGAGTAGCCATGGACGACCAGGGCGTGGCCACCGCCGAGTGGCAGCAGCCCCTCATACCAGGGCAGCTGCCCTGGATCGACTCCGATGATGACTGCGGAGCGGTAGCGCTCGACGTCCATCCGTACTCGAGAAAGCAGAACACCGGGTGAGGTGGCGAAGTCGAGCTGGTATCTGTTCCGCCGTTGCGCCCGATTCAGCGCCGGTGCGATCGCCGACATCATCGTCCCTTGGCCGCCCGTGCCCATCGCGGTGGCGAGCCAGGTCTGTCCGGGTGGCCGCGGCATCACGGCTGATAGGGCGGCTCGCCCTGCCGCCGGTGCGCACCACACGGATCGCAGTTGCGGTTGGGTCAGCCGAAGGGTCACTGCGCCGGCTTTGGCGTGCGGTCTTCGGGTAGTCGGCCTCACCAGATCGAGGGCGCCTGTCTCGGCTGGCGATCGAACGTAGGGCCCGGTTGGCGGAACAAGGCCGTGGAACCCCGCAGGATCGAGCGGCCCGGGATCCGCCGCGATCGCTGCCGCCGTTCCAGTCAGTAGCAATGCAGCGCAACCGGCGAGCACACCTGCTGCTCGCAGCCCCGATACCGGAGATCCGTAGCTCGGTCGGCCGTGCGGCGGCCACCAACCGCGTCTACTGGCCCCCTGCTTTGTACCGTCTTGTGACATAGCGCCCCCCGTGGTCGCAGACCCTCTCGGGTCGTGATGTGCCTGACGCTAGGCGGGGGTCGGGGTTCGGAACAATGCTGTCGCGACCGGCTGTGGACGAAGCGGCCCACAATCACATGCAGCAGGACGAAGGCACATGCAGTGGGCCGACGGGTCAGGCAGCGGGCCGACGGGTCAGGCCAAGACAGCCAGTAGAACCAGGAATACGGTTGCGGCCACTTCGACACATGCCCCCAGAACGTCGCCGGTCACCGCGGTCAGGCGTCGCAGGGCAATTCGACGCACCACGAGGGCAGCTGTCAGCGCCATCGACGCCGCGATCGGGCCGGCGAACCACGCTGCCCCGAAGAACCAGAGAAGGACGGTGACGAAGGCTGTCGTCACCGACCAGACAACCAGTCCGACAGTCGGCGGGACCACTCCGACCACCGAGGCGCCCAGTCCGCTGCTGCGTCTGGGCGTGCCGCGTCGGGCCACCAGGGCCAGCGTCGATCGGCTACTTATCGCCGCCGCGACGAAGGCGGTTGCCCCGAGGCCGGTGGCGAAGCAACTTGCCAGCGCCGCCAGTTGGATTCCGATGGTGAAGATGAGCGCGATGGCGCCGAAGGCGCCGATCTGGGGGTCGCGCATGGCGGTTGTCATTCGCTGGCCGCCATCGGTCGCAGGTCCCAGAACTGACCCGAGTCCGTCCGCGAGGTCGGCAAGACCGTCCAGGTGCAGTCCGCGGCTCAACCAGCCTGCGGCGGTCAGGGTGACCCCTGCGGCGACACACGCGATCGGGGTCGTCGCGTTGCCCGCTATCCCCGCGAACCACCAGAGCAGGAGTCCGGCGCACGCGGCCAGGCCACCCAGCAGCAGGCCGACGGCGGGGGCCAGCAGCAGCGAGAGCCCGCCGCGTCGACGATCGACGAGGCTCGGCGCCCTGGTCGGCAGCCTGGTGAAGGTGCCGATCGCCAATCGGAAGGCATCCGCGGCGGCAGAGGTTGGTGCCGGTGGTGGCTCCGACGGTGCGGTGTTCACTCGTCGGACTGCTGCGCAGGGCCCGAGACGCCTGCATCGTCGAAGGTCGCCATCTCCCGCAACGTCGCGCCGGCCGCCGACAGGATCGGCAGCGCAACTAAAGCCCCGGACCCTTCTCCCAGTCGCAGTTGAAAATCGATCACCGGATCCAGGCCAAGTTTGTCCAGCACCAGTGCGTGAGCGGGTTCAGTTGATCGGTGTCCTGCGAGCCACCAATTCCGGGCCCGATAAGAGATCGCATTTGCGACCAGTGCGCAGGCACCGGAGATCAGCCCATCGAGGATCACCGGCACGCCGCGGATGGAGGCCTGCAGCAGAAACCCGGTCATGGCTGCGAAGTCCGCACCGCCGCAACTGGCGAGCACCGCCATCGGATCGCCCCGATGTGGCGTCGTGCGATGCAGTCCGTCCCGGATGGCGGCGCATTTGCGCATCCAGGTCAGGTCGTCGATTCCGGTGCCGCGGCCGACCACATCGGCCGCATTTCGGTGGCAGGCCAGCGCCACCACGACGGCTGCCGGCGTTGTGTTGCCGATACCCATGTCGCCGGCGATCAGCAGATCTGCGCCGGCGTCGATCTCGGCATCCGCGATGGCCCGACCGGCGTCGAATCCCTGTCGGGCCTCGGCGATTGTCAGCGCGTCCTCCCGGTCCAAGCTGCCAGAACTTCGTCGCACCTTGTACCGGGTCAGATCGGCCGGGACCGGTGCGCCGAGCGCATCCCAATCGACATCGACGGCCATGTCGACGACGCGCACGCCGACTCCGGCGGCGTCGGCGAGGACATTCGCGGCCGCTCCGCCCGCGAGCAGGTTGAGTACCATCTGAGCCGTCACCGCGCTCGGGTACGCCGAGGTTCCGGCGGTCGTGGCCACACCGTGGTCGCCGGCGAAGATGACCAGCCGCGGTTGGGCGATCGGACGCGGCGGACACACCCCTTGCACCCCGCACAGCCACACCGACAGTTCCTCCAGCCGGCCCAGCGACCCTGCGGGTTTGGTCAGGGTCGCCTGACGGGTCAACGCGGCGGCCCTGGCGTCCTCGTCGGGCAGCATCACTTGACTGGCCAAGTCCGCCAGGTCTAGTGCAGATTCGTCGACCGAATCGGTCATCTGGAAGCCTCCTCGGGTGCGGCGCTGGGGCTGGTGTCGGCCGCAGGCAGCGAGCACGGCCGACCGGCAATCATGAGGAGTACCTCGTCGCAGCAGTTGGCCACGGAGGTGTTCACCAGGCCGAGCAGATCGCGGAATAGTCCGCCGGACGCTGTCGCGGGGGCGACCCCGGAGCCGACCTCATTGCTGACGATGAACACCTGCGCGGCCTGGCTGCTCGCCAGCGCTGCACAGAGGGACGCGGCCGCGGCGGTCACCGTGGTGGTGGCTCGGTCGCGATCGCGCCAGGCGTCGGCCTCGTCCACGAGTCTCGTGACCCACAGCGCCAGACAGTCCACCAGCACGGTCTGACCCGGCTCGGCCCGGGTCAGGACGTCGACGATGTCGAGCGTCTCGGTCGTTTGCCAGTGCAGCGGACGCCGTGCCTGATGGGAGACGATCCGGTCGTCCCAATCGTCGCCGACGTTGCTGCCTCGCGGCCATCCGGTCGCGACGTAGGTCACCTCGGGGGCTGGGGCGGCCAGCTTCTCGGCGTGCCGGGACTTGCCGGACCGGACGCCCCCAAGGATGAGTACCCGTCGGCGGTCGGCCGGCATGGGCTCGCCGGGCGAGATCTGCCAGGTTCGTCCATCGGTGACGCACCGAGCACCAACCGACCGTAGAAAGGCTTCGAGGGCGGGGGTCGGTGGGTTGTGGTGTCCGAGGTGGACGGCCACCACGGTTGAGGTCGAAGTGATGGCGTCGACCTGGCGCAAGGTGGCCAGTGTGGCGGTGAAGCTGTCGTGATCCAGATGCCCGGCCGTCGTCGGCCCGTCGGCGCCGAAGGTCAGCTCAAGGAGGACCACATCGAACCGGGCGCCCCGGATGGCGTCCACGACCTCCGCAGGTAGTACGCCGGTGTCGCTGGCGTAGAGCAGTCGGGCGCCGTCGGGACCGGTGACGTCGAACAGCACGGCAAGGTCGGCGCAGCGGTCGGTGCCGTTGCCGTGGCTGCTAGCCAGTACCCGGACCTCGTGGCCGGCAGCCGAGCGAAAGTGGTCGCCTGCAGTCACTGATTGGAGTTGCACGGCGGAGCTCGGCGGGAGCCACTGCTGGGCGCTCTCGATGACATCGACCGGCCCGACCACCGACAGCGGTCGTGTTGCCACGTTGAGCTGCCACTGGCGGTACAGCAGGAATGACGGGTCCCAGTGGTCGGGGTGGCTGTGCGTCACCAGCACTGTGTTCACAGCTTCGAGCGTGACGCCGGCCCGAGCTGCGGCCGTCCCGAGCGCGGGTGGCGCGTCGATCAGCACGGTGTCGTCGAGTAGCACGCCGCCAGCGCACCGCACCTCACCGGTGAATCGGGCATGACCGCAGGTGGTGCACCCACAGAACGGTTGCGGGATACCGTCGGCAGCTCCCGTTCCCAGCACGGTGACCTTCATCCGGTGGACTCCGGCGTCGGGTGTGGTGGCGTCGGCCGTGGTGGCGTCGGACTGGGTTCGAACGAGATGGGTCGGTCGAACGACGCGCGGCGGGTCGCGCGACGCAACGCGGCCAGTACCGGCGGACCGGCGAGCAGTAGTAGCACCGCCACCACGATGGCCCGGGGAATGTCGTAGCCGAGCGATGTCGCGAGGTTGAAGAGCAGCCATCTGTGCAGATTCTCACTCACCGGCGCACCGGCCACGAAGGACAGTTGACTCGCAGTGCCGGCGGCCCACGGCCAGAACCACAGATTCAGCAGGAAGCCGTAGGCGAGACCGGCCACGGCTCCGTAGCAGGCCAACATGATTGCCTCGGCCCGACCACGAAGCCCCGGCAGAACGCCCGCACCGAACCCCAGCCAGCCGGCGGCGATCATCTGGAACGGAAGCCAGGGCCCGACCCCGCCGGTCAGCAGTGCGGAGGCGAAAAGCGACAGGTTCCCCAGCAGGAAGCCGAAACCGGGGCCCAGCGCGCGGCCACCCAGCACGATCACCACCCAGATCGGCTCGAAGCCGACACTGCCGGCACCGAGCGGGCGAAGTGCTGCTGCGACGGCCGAGAGGACGCCGAGCATGGCGATCCCGCGAGCGTCCAGTCCACCATCGGACACTTCGGCGATGACCAGCAGTAACAGCAACGGGAGGAGCAGGGCGAACAGCCAGGGGGCATCCGCGGAATGGCCCAGCACAGCGCTGCCCGGGCGTGCGAGGAAGGGCCAGAAGAAGGCGGCCACCCCGACCAGGCTGACCAGCGTCAGCACTACCCGGGTGCGGGTGCGCAGCACAGTCGCCGAGCGAGGCGTTCTGCTGGCGATTTCGGTGTCGGATCCGGCGCTCCTGACCGGTCCGCGCCAGTCGTCGTCGTGATTCCGGTCGGTCATCCGGTCACCTGCAGGGCGTCGGCGACCTGATCCACCGTCAGCCATGGCGCGGGGGCCAGGACCTTGCAGACCTGCGGGGCGAAAATGGGCGAGGCAGTGACCACCTCCGCAGTCGGGCCGACCGCCACGATCTCGCCGTCGGCGATGATCGCGACCCGATCGGCGACCTCGGCCACCAATTCGACATCGTGAGAAGCGAGCAGAATCGCCGTGCCGTTTCGGGCCAAGTCCCGCAGGATAGTGACCAGTCGCCGTTTGGAACCGTAGTCCAGTCCGCGGGTGGGTTCGTCGAGCAGCAGCAGCCCGGGGTCGGCAGACATCACGATCGCGAGCACCAGGCAGAGGCGCTGGCCCTCAGACAGATCGCGCGGATGAATCTCGGCGGAGATCTCCGGCGCGAGCCTGTCCAGCAGGGCGGCCGTTGTGCCGGCGGCGGCTGACGAGTCACGGTCGGCGGCCGAACATTCGGCCGCGACGGTGTCCGAGTAGAGCAAGTCGGTCGGCTCCTGCGGGACCAACCCCACCGTCCGCACCAGATCGGCACCCACCAGAACGGCGGGGTCCCGGCCCGCAACCAGCACTCGCCCCGCAGTGATGGGCACAAGCGCCACCGCGGCTTTCAGCAGGGTCGACTTGCCCGCGCCATTTCGCCCCATCAACGCAACGACCTGACCAGCGGAGACGGCCAGCGTCGCCTCCCGCAGTGCCCAGATCGGACCGTAGGCAACAGCCAGTGACGCGCTGTCAAATGCCGGTGGCCCGGTCGCCGGATCAACTGGGTAGTTCGTGGTGGGGGCGGGGTTCGAGGACAATTGCGCCCGCAGTCCGCCCGCAGCCCGTCGGGCATCTCGCACCGTCAGCGGTAGCGGCCGCCAACCGGCGAGCCGACCCAACTGGACCACCGGGGGAGCAACCGGAGAGTCGGCCATCATCTCGGCCGGGGTTCCCAGATGCGGCGGAGCACCCGGCCGCAGCAGCAGCACCGAATCGGCGTACTGCAGGACTCGCTCCAGTCGGTGCTCGGCCAGCACGACGGTCAAACCCAAGTCGTGGACGAGTCGGGTGACGGCGGCGAGTACCTCCTCTGCTGCCCCTGGGTCCAGCGCGGAGGTTGGTTCATCCAGTACCAGCACCCGCGGGTGCGCGGTGAGTACGGAGCCGATCGCGACGCGCTGCCGTTGGCCCCCGGAGAGAGACAGCAGGGAACGGTTGCGGAGATCTGCCAGGCCCATCAGGTCCAGCGTCTCCTCCACCCGCTTGCGCATCACGGCCGGCGCCACGCCCAGGCTCTCCATCCCGTAGGCGAGTTCGTCCTCCACCACATCGGCCACGAACCCACTCATCGGATCCTGCAGCACCATCCCGACAATGTCGGCGAGCTCCCTTGGCGGATTGTCCCGGGTATCCCTTCCTGCGACAGTCACGCGACCGGAAAGCACACCTCCGGTGAAGTGCGGTACCAGCCCGTTGATCGCCTGCAGCAGCGTGGACTTGCCGGTGCCCGTCTCGCCGACCACCAGGCACAGTTCACCTTCAGGTATCTGCAGGTCGACGTTCGACAGCACGACCGGGCCAGCCGGGTCGTACCGAATCGACACGTCCTCAAACCGAATCATCCGACCGCCTCCAGCGTCGACGCGGGCGCCTGTACCGACGTCGGCGGCTCCGGCGTCACGACCGCTGGCAATAGCGCGATGAGAATTCCGACGATCGCAGTGACGGAGAGGGCGGGCAGTTCCGGGGGTGTCACCGACGGGTTGACGGCGGCGGGGTCGATTCGAGCGGTCAGCACCAGCGCTGCGGCCGCGGCGAGGCCGGAGGCCGCGGTCAGCCACTCGGGCCACGACCACGGATCCGGTCGGTACCGGGTGCGGGTGCTCCGCCTTCCGCTACGCCACATGCCGACTCCTGCGGCCGCGACGCCGAGTAGTAGCAGTGGCGCGCCGGCGGCCGATGCGCTGGAGCCATCGAGTAGCGCATATAGACCGAGGCAGACCCCGACGATGCCGCCGAGCACGAGCGCGGCCGTCAGGCGGCGTTCGCCACGACTGCGCTGCGCCACCCGGCCATACCCGCGACTGTCCATCGCGGCCGCCAGCGCGATCGAACGGTCCAGGGCGCCGGCGAACACCGGCATCGCCGAGCCGGCCAGGCCGCGCACTCCGGAGTCGGGTCGACCGCGCAATCGGCGGGCGCTGCGCACCCGGGAGATGTCGCTCACCATTGCCGGGGCGAACGAGAGGGCGACCACGGTCGCGACGCCCATCTCGTAGAGTGCCGCCGGCATTGCCTTTAGCAGTCGACTCGGGGATGCCAGCGACGTTGCCGCCCCGATGCAGGCCAGGATCGTCGCTAGTCGCAGACCGTCGTAGCAGGCGAACAGCAGGGACTCCAGCGTTATCGCCCCGCCCAGCCGGATCCCCGCCAGCCAACCGGGCAGGTCGACGGCTGGCAGCGTGACCAGGACGTGGGTGCCCTGCGGCGTTCCGAGTAGCACCTGGAATGTGACCCGCACCAGGATCACGATCAGCCCCAGCCGAAGGAACACCCCGAACGATCTCGACCATGGCGCGGTGGGCCGCCGAGCGGAGACGACGATCCCGGCCACCGCCACGATCGGCAGCAGGAGAAACGGATTCGTTGTCCGAGAGGCGGCCGCCGCCAGCCCAAGCGCCCACAGCCACCACGCCCCGGGGTGCAACCACCGGGGGAGTGCGGGCCGGCTGGTCATGGCGGCGTCGTCCTTCGGGTCGGTGCCCCAAGCACGACTGGGTCGCCGTCGATGAGCCGACGGTCGACTCCGGCCGCTACCTCGGCGGATGGAGTCCGCACGCGCACCTCAGACGATCCGACTCACCGAAGTCCTGGGCCAGGACTTCGGTACACGGCTGCGGGACAGCGCCGGATTCACACCGGCTTCCCTGAGAACTACTGGCGCGCACACACGGGTTGTGGTTGGTCCACAGCCCACGGCAATTGCACCACATCCGCGACAGCGAGGACGCGCAGGGCGTTACTCGACCGGATGCAGGCTCATCGGTCCGTACACGACGACGCCGTCGGACACCAAAGTAACGGCGTCCACCCCTTGCGCGAGCAGGTCGCGCCAGACCTCTCCGACCCACGACTCCGCTTCACCTTGGGTGGGGAAATCGCTGATCGTGGCCGCCTCCGGCAGCGGAACGACCTCGCTGCCATCAGCCTTCAGGTATCGCCAACTGTGGGCCATCGGGGCCCTCCTGTTCATCTGTGTCGTGGTTCGGCTCGCTGGTCAGGGTCGAGGGTTGGGGGAGCGGGTGAGTCCGGGGTCACGGACCACGACTTCAGCCAGGATTGCATCCATCTGGGCCTTGATGTCGGCATCGAGGGTGACACCGCTGGCCTTGATGTTGGACAGCAACTGCTCGGGTCGGGTGGCGCCGAGGATGGCGGCAGAGACATTGTCATTCGAGAGCACCCACGCCAGCGACAGTTGGGCGATGGTCAGGTCCATCTCATCCGCGAGCGGTTTCAGGGCGGCCACCGCGGTCAGCACCTCATCTCGGAGCCAGCGGCTGATGAAGGCACCGCCGACTTCGGAGGAGGCGCGCGAGTCCGCCGGGGCAGCGGCGCCGGGGACGTACTTACCGGTCAACACGCCCTGCGCCAACGGTGACCAGACAAGTTGGCCGATGCCGTTCTGCCGACACACAGGCTCCACCTCGGCCTCGATCACCCGCCAGAGGGCCGAGTATTGGGGCTGATTGGAGACGATCCGGTCGAAGCCCATCTCGGCGCTGATCCGGACGGCCTCCTCGATCTGTCCCGCCGTCCACTCGGACACGCCGACGTAGAGCACCTTGCCGGCCCTGACCAGATCGTCGAACGCCCGCAGGGTCTCTGTCAGCGGCGTTTCGTAGTCGTACCGGTGTGCCTGATAGAGATCGATGTAGTCCACGCCGAGTCTGCGCAGCGACCCGTCGCAGGCAGCCATGATGTGCTTGCGGGAGAGGCCCCTGTCGTTCGCGCCTGGTCCGATCGGCCAGTAAGTCTTCGTGAAAAGCTCGAGCCCATCGCGGCGATATCCGGCCAGGGCCCGCCCGAGCACCTCTTCGGCGGCCGTGCCGGCGTAGATGTCTGCGGTGTCGAAGGTGGTGATTCCGGCGTCGAGGGCCGCGTGCACGCATGCGCGGGCGGCGTCCTCGTCCACCTGGGAGGCGTGCGTGATCCAGTTGCCGTAGGCGAGTTCGCTGACACGCAGGCCACTGTCTCCGAGACGTCGATGTTCCACAGGTGGGACTCTAGGCCGATTCGGTGGCGGCCGCGACCGTGGCGGATAGGGCCTCCGTTGCTAGTTCTTCCCAGCCTTGGGCTTGACTGGTTTGCCGCCGGGTCGGACCTGCGGCGGTGGAAGTCGGAGGCGTCGGATCTGGATGGCCCGCATGACCGTGTAGAGCAGGCAGCCCTTTCGATCCTCGGGGTTGGGGAACTCCTTGGCCAACGCCCGCCTGACCCGGAACACCACGAAGCCGGTCTCGCCGACCAGGATCGCCAGCATCACGACCCAGCCGTAGAACACCAGGACCTGGGTGACCTTGCTTGGGATGAAGCTCAGCGCGAGCACAGCCAGCGCGATGAAGATGAAGTATTCGGAGAGCAGCCGTCGACTGTCGACCCACCGGCGGACAAACGCCTTGCCCGGGCCCCGGTCGCGGGCCGGCAGGGCGCGCTCGTCGCCGCGCATCAGGGCTTCCCGCTGAAGTGCGCGCTCCTGGCGTTCCCGGTCACGCAGGGCGCGTTTGGCGGCCTTCGGGTCGCTGGGGACCTTCAGTGACTGCTTTCGCGCGGCCTCTGCCTCTTTCCGCGTTGGCGTCGGCCGACCCTTGCTGGCCTGCATCGGGTCGACGTCGACGGTCTCGGGATCCTGGACTGGGTCTGGCTGGGAGCGACGGAACACCTGCCCAGGGTACGCGTTGATCCCGGCGACGCCGGTAGGTGCCATGCCCGCGCGCCGGATCGTCCGGTGCCCGCACCGTGCCGGGTGCCGGTGGCCTAGGCTTGTCGCGACACCGTCAGACCCGGATATTCGCCGAACCTCCGCCGGCGTGCCGGTACCCCCCCAGGAAAGGTCTGCTCTCGATGGGTTTGTGGCAGCGCTTCAAGTTGATCTTCAGTTCCAAGGCCAACAAGGCGCTGGACCGCGCCGAGGATCCCAGGCAGACCTTGGACTACAGCTACGAGAAACAACTGGAGTTGCTTCAGAAGGTGCGCCGCGGTGTTGCCGACGTCGCCACCTCTCGCAAGCGACTGGAGTTGCAGATCACGCAGTTGGAGCAGCAGGCGAGCAAGCTCGAGAGTCAGGCGCGGGCGGCGCTGAGCCAGGGCCGCGAGGATCTGGCGCGGGAGGCGCTCACGCGACGTTCTGGGCTGAGTACCCAGATCGACGACCTGCGGGTGCAACTGGCGCAGTTGCAGGACCAGGAGGAGAAGCTCACTCAGGCCGCCGGTCAGTTGCAGGCGCGGGTGGAGGCATTCCGCACCAAGAAGGAGACCATCAAGGCGACCTATTCGGCCGCGGAGGCCCAGACCAAGATCAACGAGGCTGTTTCCGGTATCTCCTCGGAACTGGGCGATGTCGGTTTGGCCGTCCAGCGGGCGGAGGACAAGACCCAGCAGATGACTGCTAGGGCCGGCGCCATCGATGAGTTGCTGGCCTCTGGTGCGCTGGTGGACGCGACCGGCACCTCCAAAGACAGTCTCACCGCCGAGTTGGAGCGGATGTCGAGTGCCTCCGAGGTGGAGGATTCGCTGTCCCGGTTGAAGGCAGAGATTGCTGGTCCGGCCGCGCCCGCGGTCGCGGCTGCCGCAACACCGGCAGTCGAGGCGCCCGCCCCGACCTCTGCCGCGACCCCGCAGGTGACCTCCGCCACTGAGGCGACCGGCAGCGACAGCGAGAAAGCCGACAAGCCGAAAGCCGACTAAACCACCCGGCCCAGGGTGGTGTGCCCGGAATAGTCGGCCCGGCCGCGACGGTTAGCCGTCCCGAGATGACACACAGCCGGTACACCCGAGATCGGGGTCTCGCGTGGCGGATGGGCGTCACAATGTTCCTGCTGGGCTTGTTGTACGTGGTCGTGATCGGTCTGCTGCTGGCGCTCGGAATCGGTTGGTTCTTCGCCCTCGTCATCGCCTCCGGGGCACTGCTGGCGCAGTGGTACTTCTCAGACCGGATCGCGCTGTACTCGATGGCAGCCCGGGAGGTGACCGCCGAGCAGGCCCCGCAACTGCACGAGGTGATCGACCGCCTCTGCTCGCTGGCGGACATGCCCAAACCTCGGGTGGCGATTGCTGATACCGACATGCCAAACGCCTTCGCCACCGGACGCAGCCCCAACCGCGCTGTCGTGTGCGTGACAACCGGACTGCTTCGCCGCCTCGACGTGGAGGAAGTCGAGGGGGTGCTCAGTCACGAGTTGTCCCACGTGGCCCATCGCGACGTGCTGGTGATGACAGTGGCGTCAGTGGCCGGAGTGGTGGCCGGTTTCATCACCAGGATGGCGCTTTGGGGCGGGCTCGGGCGCGCCCGCGACCGAGACCAGAACGCCGCCGTCATCGTGGTTGCGGTGCTGCTGGTGTCAGTGCTCGTGTATGCGGTGAGTTTCGTGCTGACCCGGATGCTGTCCCGGTACCGAGAGCTTGCCGCTGACCGTGCCGGCGCGCTGCTCACCGGTCGGCCCTCGGCCCTCGCCTCGGCATTGACCAAGGTGAGCGGTGAGATTGCGGCCATCCCGTCGCAGGATCTTCGCGAACGGCAGGCGCTGAATGCCTTCTTCTTCGCACCGGCACTCTCGTCGGGCAACTCCCTCGCGAACCTGTTCGCCACCCACCCGCCGCTGCAGCAGCGGTTGGAGAATTTGGCGAGGATCTCTGCGGACCTGGAGCGATGAACCCGGGTCTGCGGCGCCGTGTCGCCGGGTTAGGCTGAGTTGTCGTGGGCATCTTCGACTCGATCATGGGACGCAGTCGGCCGGTGCGGCCCGATCTGGACAACCTGTTCGGATTGCCCAGCGCAGCAATCGCTCTGGCGGTCGCCGGTTTCGAGGCGAGCGGGTCGGGGGCGGTGGCATTTCGGCCGGCTGAAGGTCGGGCGTTTGCAGAGGTCCAGCAGGAGGTGACCGAGCTGCTCGCGGCTGGTGGTGGCCCGCCGATCGGTATCAGCAAGGACGAATTCGGCTACACCTGGCTCACGGTTCGCACCGATCCGCCCGACGTCCCGACGCTCGTGACCGGACTGCACGCAGTGAACTCCACTCTGCAGGACACCGGCTTCGGCCCCTCACTGTTGTGCACCGTGGTCGGATTCCTCGGGCCTCGAGGGCAGCGACTGGCCCTCGTCTATCTGTTCAAGCAGGGCACTTTCTATCCGTTTGTGCCCGACCCGGACGCCGGTACGCACCGCCGCGACAACATCACCGAGTTGAAGGTGCGGGATCTGATCATCGACGACGTCGCAGTCGAGCGTGATCTGACCCGATGGTTCGCACTCTGGGGCGCCCCCGGTCTGGACTCCGACTAACTCGGCTGAGCCTGGGGCCCGCGAAGGCGTCGGCTCACGATCACGTTGATGATGATGCCCAGGTAGAGCACGATGTCGCCGGCGAATGGGGAGACGAGACTGACTGCGGCGGTGACGGCGCAGATGAGGAAGATCCGGAAGTACATGTTCGGATCCAGTTGCCGCTCGGGTTCTGACTTGGCCAAGTGCCGGTGAGGTGGCAAAGCGTTCCGGGCGATCAGTGTCAGCATCAGGAACGACAACGCGATGCAGCCCCAGAGAACGGCATAGTTGACGCTCGGGATGTCTTCGCGACCTCGGAAGAAGAAGGTGTCGAGAAAGATGCGGTCGGGGCTGGGCAACTTCTCGTCCACCGGCAGGATGGCGAGCGTATTGATCGGGATAGAGATGACGAGGAACAGCCACACGAAATTCAGCCACAGGGTCAACCGGTCGTAGTCGCGAATTCGCTCGAACAACAAATGGTGGTACCGCCAGCAGACCACCACGATCACGAAGCTGGCCAGCGACTCCACGATCTCCGGGTTGTCCAGGAAGAGTTGTCCCCAGGTCTTTCCGGGGGCTTCCCTGACGTAGTCGGCGACGGGCAGCATCAGCAGGGTGAGGGAGAAGGCCACCACGGCGTCGCTGAAGAACGTCATCCGGGCGGTGTCCCCCGGCTCCGGAACGGGTTCTCCCTCTGCGTCGAACTCTGCGATTGGCACGGCTATTGCTATCACCCTCTGTGCCAGAAGGCAGCGGAACTATCCGATCGAGCCTATGCCGGGCAGCGCAAGCATCTGGTCGAGCGCCAGCCGGGCGTAATGGGCGTCATCGGGGGCCACCGTGATCTGGTTGACGATCCGGCCCGCGGCCAGGTTCTCCAACGTCCACACCAAATGGGGCAGGTCGATCCGGTTCATGGTCGAGCAGTAGCAGACCGTCCGATCGAGGAACACAACCTTCTTGTCGGGGTGCGATTTGGCCAGCCGTCGGACCAGGTTGAGTTCGGTGCCGATCGCCCAGGCGGAGCCCGGATCGGCCGACTCCAGCTTCCGGATGATGAACTCGGTCGAACCCACGAAATCCGCGGCGTTGACCACCTCGTGGCGGCACTCCGGGTGGACGAGAACGTTGACGCCGGGGAGGCGTTCGCGCACGTCAGCCACGCTGTCGGCGCTGAAGCGGCCGTGCACCGAGCAATGACCGCGCCACAGCAGCATCTTCGAATGTCGAAGCTGGGCCTGGCTGAGCCCACCGCTGGGCTGGTGCGGGTTGTAGACGGCGCAATCCGCCAGCGACAGGCCGAGATCGAGGACCGCCGTGTTGCGGCCAAGATGCTGGTCGGGCAGGAAGAGCACCCGCTCGCCTTGGCTGAAGGCCCACTCCAGTGACGCTTTCGCATTGCTGGACGTGCAGACCGTTCCCCCGTGGCGACCGGTGAAGGCCTTGATGGCGGCCGAGGAGTTCATATAGGTGACCGGGATGGTGTCCTCGGCGAGTCCCTGTTCGGTCAGCAGTGCCCAGCAGGCCTCGACCGCCTCGATCCCGGCCATGTCGGCCATCGAGCAGCCAGCGGCGAGGTCCGGCAGCACGACCTTCTGCTGAGCTGATGTCAGAATGTCCGCGCTCTCGGCCATGAAGTGAACGCCGGCAAAGATGATGAACTCGCTGTCGGGTCGCGCGGCCGCCTCCTTCGCCAATTTGAAGGAGTCTCCGGTGACATCGGCCAGTGCGATGATCTCGTCTCGCTGATAGTGGTGACCGAGGATGAACGCTCGGTCGCCGAGCTCCGCTCGGGCTCGAGCGGCACGGGCAGCTAAGTCCGGATCGCTGGGTTCAGGCAGGGTGCCGGGACAGTCAACGCCGCGCTCGCTGAGCATGTCCGAGTCCTGACCCAGCAGCAGTAGAGCCAAGGGCGAGGGTGTCGGTTCGAAGGTGTCGCTCGTGGGCTGATTCGCCATGGGGACAGTCTGGCACGCCATCAGCGGTAGTCTCCCGTGCTGTGCGCGTGATCATTGCTCCTGACTCATTCGGTGGAACTCTCTCGGCAGCAGCCGCAGCTCGGGCGATTGCCGACGGTTGGGCCCGACAGGCGCCCGCGGATGACCTCGTGTGCTGCGCCCTGGCCGACGGCGGCCCGGGGTTCGTCGACGCGATCGCGGCGAGCCTAGCTGCTCAGACGATCGAAGTATCCGTCGTCGGACCGATGGGCGAGGAGGTCGACGCGAAGTACGTCATGTCTGGCGAGACGGCCTACTTGGAGGCAGCCCAGGCCTGCGGACTGCAACTCGTGCCGGAGCTTGACCGCAACCCGGAACACACGTCTTCCTACGGGCTGGGGGAGTTGATGCTCGCCGCGCGTGACGCCGGGGCCCGCAGAATGGTCATCGGTTTGGGCGGCACTGGCACCAACGACGCCGGCGCGGGGATGTTGGCGGCGCTCGGGGCCACCGCCGATGGACCTCTCGATTCGGGCGGACGCCCCCTCCGAAGGCTCACCGAAGTCGATTTGCGACCGGCGCGAGAGGCTTTGCGGGGAGTTGAGATCGTGGCTGCGAGCGATGTGGACAGCCCCCTGCTGGGAGTCAGAGGTGCCACCAAGGGGTTCGGGCCGCAGAAGGGTGCATCCGACGAGCAGGTGTCGCTACTCGAAGAGGCGCTCCAGAACTTCTCGGAGCTGTGTGGCCGGGATGAGAATGGCAAGAGTCCCGCGCTGGCTGCCGGCGCAGGTGCGGCCGGCGGCATCGGCTTCGCGTTGGGGCATCTGGGAGCGACCCGTGCCCCCGGTATCGCGACCGTTATGGGAATCGTGGGACTCGAGCCGATGCTGGCGGCGGCCGACCTTGTGATCACGGGGGAGGGTCGATTCGACTGGCAGTCGCTCCGGGGGAAGGTAGTGAGTGGAGTTGCCGCGGTCGCGCTGGATCATGCCCTGCCGTGTGTGGTGATCGCCGGCGAGGTGGCCGTGGGTCGCCGGGAATACTCGGCAATCGGCGTCGCCGCCGCCTACTCGGTATCCGACCTCGCCGGTTCCATCGCTGCCTCGATGGCTGACCCGGCTGGCACGCTTGCCGACACCGGCGAGCGAGTGGCCCGCACCTGGTCACGCTGATCGGTCCTCCTGCGAAGCGGCCGTCCGAAAGGAATAAGTTAGGCTGCCCTTAGGGTTCGACTCAGGTGATGGACCCGAACATCCACCCAAGGAGATGGCAGTGACGACAGATAGCGCCACGACAGAGGGTGTCGCCAGCGACACCGCCGCGATCGACGGCATCCTGTTGACCGAGACCGCAGCTGACAAGGTCAAGACGCTGCTTGAGCAAGAGGGCCGGGATGACTTGGCGCTCCGCGTGGCGGTGCAGCCCGGTGGGTGTTCCGGATTGAGATACCAACTGTTTTTCGACGACCGTTCCCTCGACGGAGACGTTGCGAAGGACTTCGACGGAGTCAGCGTCGTGACCGATCGGATGAGCGCTCCCTACCTGGGCGGCGCCACCATCGACTTTGTGGACTCGATCGAGAAGCAAGGCTTCACAATCGACAACCCCAATGCGACCGGCTCGTGTGCCTGTGGAGACTCCTTCCACTAGCTTCCAACTCCACTGGCGTCCCGGGTTCGGTGCACGATTCGGAGCACGTGTCGACTCGGCTGGCGCACACTAGAGAAATGGCGCCGAGCAGGACTGCAATAGACAAGGCAGGCGCCGCGCTTCGGAAGATGGCGCGGAATCCAACCGACGTGACCGGCGCTGAGTATGAGGCGGCGCGCGCAATAGCCGAGGAGTACCGGTCCACGTTCCATCGGCCCACCGTGTCCGTCAACAGCGGGCTCAGATGGATCTTGGCCTCTGAAGGCATAGCGAACCCTTGGGTCACTCAGCGAATCAAGCGCATGCCGCGAATTGAATCGAAGTTGCTCAGGGTGAGTACGCGATTGAGCCAAATGCAGGACATAGGCGGGTGCCGTGTCGTCGTGTCCTCGTCTGGCGAAGTTGACGCTGTTGCCGCCCGCATCAACGACGCCTGGGCTGTTGCCGCAGATGACGACTATCGGGACACTCCGCGGTCGACGGGGTACCGCGCCCTACACCTCATCGTGAGGCGATCCGATCGGCTGATAGAGGTGCAGCTCCGCACAAGTGGGCAACATAGGTGGGCGCAAGCGGTCGAAGCGCTGGAGGACCTAACGGGCGTGGCTTACAAGGATGGCGCGGGGGAACAGGTGCTCCACGACTTTCTCGTGATGACTTCCGAGCGAATAGCGGTCGAAGAGGCCGGCGGTTCTCTTAGTCTTGAATGGCGCACACGCTATTACAGAGTCCGTGACAATCTGCCATCGTGGGAAGCGAGAGGTGGTAGGAACGATGACTAGCTCAATGCTGCACATCCTGGTTGCGTTCAGCCGCAGTCGACAAACTCAGGTCGAATACCAGGAATTCCGCGATGCGGAACCCGCGATGCAGGCCTACTCAGATGCCGAGCATCGCTACCGCAGCTATCCGGACGTCGAGGTAGTTCTGTTATCGACCGACTCTCGCGAGACCGCGGAGGCCACGCACCGTAGATTCTTCCCCGATGATGGCCGGGGCTCGGCATGGACCGATCTCGTGGACGACTCCCGGGCCTCCGCCTAGGCTACCCACGCTCGAGTCGTTGCCCGAGATTCCAGCCTCGCGGCGACGCCCGGGTGACCCGCGCGCAACTCCGGGAAGACCGAAGGTGACAGGATCACGCTCATGCGTATCTGCATCACGGGCTCAGTTGCCACGGACCATCTGATGACCTTCCCAGGTAAATTCACCGACTCGCTGCTGGCGGATCAACTACACACAATCAGTTTGTCCTTCCTCGTGGACGACTTGCAGGTACGTCGAGGAGGGGTGGCCGCCAACATCGCATTCGGATTGGGAAGCCTCGGCGCGGACCCGATCCTTCTGGCCGCCGTGGGGGCCGATTTTGCCGACTACCGGTCGTGGCTGGACCGCCACGGGGTGGACACGACCTCCGTCCTCATATCTGAGATAGCGCACACCGCCAGGTTCGTGTGCACGACCGACTCGGCCCATAACCAGATTGCGTCCTTCTACCCAGGGGCGATGTCAGAGGCGCGCAGTATCGAGATTTACCCGGTGGCGGAACGGGTCGGGGGCCTGGATCTGGTGTTGGTGGGTCCCAACGACCCGGAGGCGATGCTTCGCCACACCGCGGAGTGCCGAGAGCGGGGGATTCCATTCGCCGCTGACCCGTCGCAGCAGTTGGCTGGAATGGACGGGCCTGAGATTCGTGATCTGATCGATGGCGCCGCCTATCTCTTCACCAATGAGTACGAAGCCGCCCTCACCGAGCAGAAGACCGGCTGGACCGCAGCGGAAGTGCTGGCCAGAGTTGGGGTGCGGGTCACCACGCTCGGGAAGAATGGCGCCAAGGTCGAAACCGCGGCGGCCGGCGAAGTGGCGCGGGTGGGTGTTCCCGCCGAACGGGGGTTGGCCGATCCAACTGGCGTTGGCGACGCTTTCCGGGCGGGATTCCTGGCGGGCCTCGCCTGGGACGTCGCACTTGAGCGGTGCGCCCAGCTCGGTTCAATGCTGGCCACCTACGTCATCGAAACCGTCGGGACGCAGGAGTATGAAATCTCCGCGGCAGACTTCGTCCTGCGGTTCCGCGAGGCCTATGGCGACGCCGCGGCAGCCGAGGTCGAACCACACGTGACCGCGGCCTGCGGCTGACAGCTGAGCGGCAGCCGGAGTCCGGGATCGAAGGTGGGGCGATTGGACCGGCCGGTGCCTGTCTCGCCCGAAATCACGGCGGAGACGGAGATAGTCCTGATCGGCGGTCGAGTCGATGCCGATTCGCTGGTCGCCGGCTATCGCGAGGGCCTCTTTCCGATGGAAGTCGACATAGCGCAGGAATCATCCGACGCCACCCTGCTGGCGTGGTTCTGCCCGGATCCCAGGGGAGTCCTGGCCTACCCGGGGATGCACGTGTCGCGGTCGTTGCGAACGGCTCAGAAGTACTTCGCTGTCACCGTGGACCAGGACTTCGCGGCGGTCCTGGAAGGCTGTGCCGACCCGTCTCGGCCGCACGGCTGGATTACTCCGGCCTACCGGGAGGCGTACTTGGACCTGCACACCCGAGGCATCGCACACTCGGTGGAGGTGTGGCAGCGGGGGCAACTCGCCGGGGGACTGCTTGGCCTGGAACTCGGTGGCACGTTCTGCGCGGATTCGAAGTTTCACCGGGTCACGAATGCCTCCAAGGTTGCGCTCGCGGAGTTGAGTCGGAGGGTGTTCGGGGGAGCAGACGCGCCCACTCGGCTCATCGATGTGCAGTGGTGCACCGATCACCTGGCCAGGCTGGGCTGCCAAGAGGTTTCGCGAGCCGACTACTTGCGGACTATGCCCGCGCGGCTGGCGCTACCGACCGTCTTGTCCTGACGCGATAGCGACGCGGCGAAGCGCCCACCCCGGTCCCTAAGACCCCTACCAAAAGTTCTGCCCCCAGGAAATCGGCCCCCGTCATCCGACACCAGGCGGGCACGTCGGATTCTGCCGCCGGATCATCGGCGAGTAGGTCGATCCGGGAGCCCGGTGGGGCGGCCTTGCTAGCCCGGCCTAGTGCTATCACCGGATGAGGACAGGTGCGGCCGCGCTCATCGAGCACCACCACCGGAGGATCTGGCACCGGAGGATCTGGCACCGGAGGATCTGGCACCTGGTCATCGGCTTCGGTCACAGGTCCGCCACCCCGCCTGCGATTCTGACCGAATCAACCGCCAACGGAAGTTCGGTCAGGAATCGCTCGACGTCCTCAGGGGAGGCCGTTAACGGCAGTGAAACGCGGACATTGCCCGAGCTGAGTCCACCCGTCGCCGAAAGGACATGACTCGGTTCGCCATTCCCGGCTGCACACGCCGAACCCGACGCCACTGCGATACCCCGGCGGTCGAGTTCGGCCAGCAGGGCTTCTGCATCGAGATAGAGGACCGACATCCCGACCACATGCGGCAGCCTGCTCGAAGCGGACCCGTGCACGACTAGGTCACGAACGGAGTCGACCGCCCGACGACGAATGAGTTGCGTCAACGACACATCTCGCTCGAAGCGCTCGGCCAGTCCCGCCAAAGCCCACTCCAGTCCGATCGCGGCGGCCGCCACATCGGCGACACAGGGCTCGCCGGGGAATCGATCGGGGCCGGTCTGAACAGCTTCGGGTGGGCCGTCCAGGTTCAAGAACGGTGTGCCGCGCCGGACGATCAGCACGCAGCTGCCGTCACCGCCGGCCCAGGATCGGGAGTCGGCGAGCAGCGCCTGCCAGCCGGTGGGCAGCGGCATTCGACCGACGGCCATGGTCGCGTCCACGATCAGCGGCACGCCGGCGGAGGTCGCGAGCTCCGCAGCCTGCGCCACCGGCTGAGCGGTGCCGAGTTCAGGGTTGCCGACCTGCAGCCAGGCGGCACCGGTCCCGCTGAGGCCCAACTCCCAATCGGCCAGCTCGATCGCACCCTCGCGGTCCACCCGGCAGGTGGCAAGGCCATCAGGGCGAGCGGCAGCCCACGCCAGCGCCGAGCGTCGTTCCACCGGGCTGATCAACATCGGGCCCCGCCCGAGCCCGAGGGCGGCGGCTCGGATCGCGGCGCCGCGGGTGGCGAACACCCGGACTTCGTCGGTCGACACCCCAAATGAGGACGCGAGCGATGCGACAGCTGCGGACAGGATCGTGGCGGATCGGCGACCCTCGTGGGCGAGCAGGCTCGGTTCCGCCCAGGTATCCGCCGCCGCGGAGCGCGCCTGCTGTGCCGCGGCCGACAAGGGCTGACCGGCCTCCGCCGCAAGGTAGACCCGAGTCACGGAGACCATTGTGCCCGCCGGGCGCCGGGACCAGGCATTTCGCGGCAAACCGGGTGTCGCGGCCACCCCTCTACGCCTAGCAGGGGCGGCATTGACGCGACACTTCCGATCAACGTTCCACCCAGGGTCTCGCAGACGGCCAACCTGCGCTAATCTGCCCGCAGACACCACAGGTATGCCCGCGGTCTGGCGATCCGGGCATTGAGCAGTGGAAGGCGACACGTGCAACTCTTCGATCGTGCAAGGAGCCGCCGAAAGGCGGGTGCCTGGGCAGCAGTGAGCGTCGCCGCGATGGTGGCCCTGAGCGGCTGCACCGCGGCCGATTGGTCTCGCGGTGGAATGCCGGAAGGCGCCACCAAGGAGTCGTCCATCACCCAGAGCCTCTGGAACGGGACCTGGATCACTGCCCTCGCCGTTGGCGCCCTGACCTGGGGTTTGATGATCTGGTGCTTCATCGCCTACCGCCGCCGCCGTGGCGACGGGATGCCTCGCCAGTTGCGCTACAACATCCCGCTCGAGGTGCTCTACACAATTACCCCGATCGCGGTGGTCGGAGCGCTGCTCTTCTTCACAATCCGGGACCAGACCGAACTGACAAAGATCAGCAACGACCAGAAGAACACCGTCGGAGTCGTCGGCTTCCGGTGGTCGTGGACGTTCAACTACATCGACCAGGGCGTCTACGACATCGGCACGCCCGAGCAGCAGCCGACCATGTACCTGCCCGTGAATGAGAAAGTCAAGTTCGATCTGGCGTCGCCGGACGTTATCCACAGTTTCTGGGTGCCGGCCTTCCTGTTCAAGATGGATGTCGTCCCCGGTCGGATCAACAGCTTTGAAGTAACGCCCAATCGGGAAGGGACGTTCGCCGGGAAATGCGCGGAATTGTGCGGCGTTGACCACTCCCGGATGCTGTTCAACGTGAAGGTCGTGCCGCAGGCCGAGTTCGACGCGCATATGGCACTACTGAGGGCCAAGGGCCAGACAGGTGTCCTCGACGCCAATCGGATCAACACCAACGGCCAAGCCGTTGGCGGGAAGGACCAGTCGTGACCATCCTCAGCGACCCACCGCAGCGGTCAACCACGCCTCCGACACCGCCAGACCGGCGGGCCCAGCGCAAGCAACACATGGGCCGAACGGTGGTCAAGTGGATCACCTCAACGGACCATAAGACCATCGGGTACCTGTACCTGATCACGTCGTTCATCTTCTTCCTGGTCGGCGGCCTGATGGCGCTGGCAATCCGGGCCGAGCTGACCAACCCGGGCCTGCAGTTCCTCAGCAACGCCCAGTACAACCAGATGTTCACGATGCACGGCTCGATCATGTTGTTGCTGTTCGCGACGCCGCTGTTCGTCGGCTTTTCGAACGTCATCATGCCGCTGCAGATCGGCGCCCCGGATGTGTCGTTCCCGCGGCTGAATATGTTCGGCTACTGGCTGTTCCTGTTCGGCGGGATCATCGTGATGGCCAGCTTCCTGACTCCCTCGGGTGCCGCGGACTTTGGCTGGTTCGCCTACGCGCCGCTGTCGCTGGAGATCTACACCCCCAGCTCCGGCGCCGACATGTGGATCCTCGGCTTCACCCTCGGTGGCCTCGGCACGATCTTGAGTGCGGTCAACTTCATCACCACCATCGTGACCATGCGGGCACCGGGCATGACCATGTTCCGGATGTCGATCTTCAGCTGGACCGTGCTGCTCACTAGTGTGCTGGTGCTCGTCGCCTTCCCGGTGCTGGCCGCCACCCTGATCGTGCTGGAGACGGACCGCAAGTTCGGCACCACCGTCTTCGACGCCTCCAATGGCGGCGCGATCCTGTGGCAGCACCTGTTCTGGTTCTTCGGCCATCCGGAGGTCTATATTCTGGCGTTGCCGTTCTTCGGCGTCGCCAGCGAGATCATCCCAGTATTCAGCCGAAAGCCGATCTTCGGCTACAAGGGACTGGTCTTCGCCACGATTGCCATCGCCGGCCTGTCGGTCGCGGTCTGGGCCCACCACATGTATGTCACCGGCGCCGTGCTGCTGCCGTTCTTCGCGCTGATGACCATGCTGATTGCGGTGCCGACCGGGGTGAAGTTCTTCAACTGGATAGGCACGATGTGGCGGGGCTCCCTGTCGTTTGAGACCCCGATGCTGTGGACCATCGGGTTCCTGGTGACCTTCCTCTTCGGCGGTCTGACCGGCGTCATCCTGGCGATGCCGCCGCTGGACTTCCCGGTGTCGGACAGTTACTTCGTGGTCGCGCACTTCCACTACACGGTGTTCGGCACCGTCGTCTTCATGATGTTCGCCGGTTTCTACTTCTGGTGGCCCAAGTGGACCGGCAGGATGCTCGACGAGCGAATCGGCAAGGTGCACTTCTGGCTGCTGTTCATCGGCTTCCAGACGACCTTCCTGGTGCAGCACTGGCTGGGCACCCAGGGAATGGCCCGTCGGTACGCCGACTATCTGCCGGGCGAGGGCTTCCAGGCGCTCAACATCGTCTCCTCGATCGGTGCCCTGATCCTCGGCATCTCCACCCTGTTCTTCCTCTGGAACGTCTACCGCACCTGGCGTTACGCGCCGAAGGTGGAGGTCGACGATCCCTGGGGTTGGGGTGGCTCGTTGGAATGGGCCACCAGTTGCCCGCCGCCTCGGCACAACTTCGTGTCGCTTCCGCCCATCCGTTCGGAGCGGCCGGCCTTCGACCTGCACCACCCGGAGTACGCCTACACCGACCTGCCGGTCGGCAAGAACAAGCTCGACGACTTGGTCGGCGGGCCGCACCTGTCCAAGTCCGCCGGGACGTCGGCGACGGCCACTGCTGTGCTGGACAAGGAGACGTCGACCGGTGACGACTCCGCGGTGATCGATCACGACACGGAGGCGGACAAGGCATGAAGATCGAGGGCAAGCTCTTCCTCTGGGGGATGGTCTTCTACGGCGTCGTGACAATCGTCTACGGCCTCTGGTCCAGTGACTGGGCCGGCACCACAGCGCTCGGGTTCACCGCGGCCATGGCCTTTCTGGTCGGTTTCTACCTAGTGTTCACGGCCAAGCGGGTGGGCCTGCAACCTGAGGATGACGTCGAGGGCAACATTGAGGACGCAGATCCGGACTATGGCTTCTTCAGCCCACATTCCTGGTGGCCGCTGGCGCTGGCCGCCAGCGCCGCGATCACGGTGTTCGGTCTGGTCTTCGCCGCCTGGATCGTGGTGCTCGGTGTGGTCGCGCTGATGCTGAGTCTGGTCGGCTTCATGTTCGAGTACTACCGCGGGGACCACGCGCACTGACCGATCGAGGAGGTCGTGCGCACTTACCGTGCGCCGATCGCTACGCAGCGGCAACTTGGACGTGACCTGCGAGCGACACGCCCCCATCAAGGTGACAACCGTCACCCGGGAGCGAGCTTTCCTCGGGTTATGATTGGTCCGCGGTTCATCGTGGACGCCATCGGTACGAGTCCCCCAGGGAGTACTCGTACCTGATCTGGTTTACGCGATGTCTCCGCTCCCAATACGAGTAGGAGTTGCATCAGTGGTTACCGAACAGAGTCGGACTTCGGCGCGCACCCCGGCACGGCGGAACAAACGCGTCATTGCCGCGGTCGTGGGCAGCCTGAGCGCGGGTGTGCTGGTCGCTGGCTGTGGTCCGATGCTGACCGCGAATGCGGGGGCCGGGACTGGAACTAGTGACGCCACCATCGCCATCTCACCGGCCCCAGGTGGCGCCCCGGCCAAGGTCAACGACCCCGTTGTGATCACCTCGAACAAGGGGCGTCTCGTCGACGTCGTTGTCACCGGCTCCGGCGGTGCCGTGGCCGGGACGATGTCCGACGACGGCAAGAAGTGGTCGACGCTGCCCGGTGCCGAGCTCGCCTTTGATAGCACCTACCAAGTACAGGCGACGGCAGTCGATTCCGACGGCCGCACGACGCAGACGAAGAACGCCGTCAAGACCATGACGCCCGCGGCGACCTTTGGCGTCACGAAGGCGAGCGTGGAGGACGGCCAGACCTACGGGGTCGGGATGCCGATCGCGGTGGAGTTCGACACCCAGGTGGCCAACCGCGCTGAGGTCGAAAAGCTTCTGCACGTCAAGTCGAGCAAACCCGTAGTGGGTGCGTGGTCCTGGAATGAGGGTGGCGATACCGTCACTTTCCGACCGAAGGGCTACTGGCCGGCCAACACCGACGTGGCCTTCAAGGCCGACCTCTACGGTGTTCAGGCGAACCCGGAGACCTGGGGTAACGCCGACACCTCGATCAACTTCAAGGTTGGCAGTTCCGTCATCATGGACGTCGACGACAACACCAAAGAGATGGTCGTGAAGAAGGATGGGCAGGTAATTCAGACCATTCCCATCACGATGGGTAAGCCTGGCTTCGAGACCCGCTCCGGGGTCAAGGTGATCTCGGCCAAAGAAGGCACCGTGATCATGGATGCGGCGACCACCGGTACCTCCACGAGTTCTTCGGAGTACTACCGGCTCGAGGTCGACTACGCGATGCGGCTGACGGATTCGGGTGAGTTCATCCACGCCGCTCCGTGGTCGACCTGGGCTCAGGGGAGCACCAACGCCAGCCATGGCTGCATCGGCATGTCAACCGGTGACGCATCCTGGCTCTGGGACCAGATCACCCCCGGCGACGTGGTTGTCGTGTCCAACACCGGTCGCGAGACCGACCTCGGTAACGGCATCACCGTCTGGAACGAGCCGTGGCCACAGTGGCTGAAGGGCTCCGCCACCGGAGCCCAGCAGGTCGGTCCCACTGCTGAGGCGCCCGTTCAGAAGGCCTGATCTCGCAGCGGGCACCTGCCTTCGCACAGCGAAACCCCCGACGACAGTCACACTCCGTGACTGTCGTCGGGGGTTTCGCTCCGAGGCCTTGCCGAAGTCACGCTCCGTGCGTTAGGGTCACCTAAACCGAAGTTGCGTGGCGAAGTAGGCCCGTATTCCTGATTTGACCTGCGGAAACGCCTTCTTTTGCGCCAAATAGTGTAGCCAGTAAATATGCTTGACTGTGGCGGTGGTTTCGGATAGGTTTTCCTCATGGCTAAGCGTTCTGGAGCGATGCATGTGTCCCGAATCGTAGCCAAACGAAACGGGAAAGAGTATGTGTCGCATCTGGTGCGCCGCTCGTTCCGTGAGGACGGCAAAGTCAAACACGAGACGCTGGCGAACCTGTCAGCCCTGCCCGACACCGCCGTGGCGGCGGTCCGCGCCAGCCTGTCCGGAACCCCGCTGATGTCAGCTGAGGATCGCCTGGAAATCGTGCGGTCACGCCCGCACGGACACATCGCCGCGATATGGGCCCAAGCCCACGCCCTGGGGTTGCCGGCGCTGCTAGGCCCGGCCGGACCCAAACGCGACCTGGCGATGGCGTTGATCGTTGCCCGCGTCGCCCGACCCGGGTCAAAGTTGGCCACCACCCGATGGTGGACCGACACCACCCTGGCCCACGACGTGGGCATCACCGGGGCGTCCACCGACAGCGTGTACGCCGCGATGGACTGGCTCGCCGGGCGCCAAGACCGCATCGAAACCCGGCTCGCGGCCCGGCACCTCAACGACACCGTGAACCCGAACCGATTGGCGTTGTTCGACTTGTCGTCGTCGTGGATGACCGGGCGCTGCTGCCCACTGGCCGCCCGCGGATACTCCCGCGACGGCAAGAAAGGGCTACCCCAAATCGAATACGGACTCCTCACCGACCCGGTCGGTCGCCCGATCGCGGTGAAAGTGTTCCCAGGCAACACCGCCGACCCGAGCGCGTTCACCGCTATCACCGAACACATCAAGGACACGTTCAACCTCGGCCACATCGTGATGGTCGGAGACCGAGGAATGATCACCTCCGCACGGATCGACGCCCTCAAAGAACTCGGCGGCTACGGGTGGGTCACCGCCCTGCGCGCCCCACAAATCGCAGCCCTCGCCGCCGACGACGGACCACTGCAAATGTCACTGTTCGACGACACCAACCTGGCCGAAATCTCCCACCCCGACTACCCCGGGGAACGGTTGATCGCCTGCCGCAACCCGGCCCTGGCCACCGAACGGGCCCGCACACGCCACGCACTCCTGGCCGCCACCGACGCCCACCTGACGACCATCGCCAACGCCGTCACCGCAGGCCGTCTCACCGATGCCGGAACCATCGGGATCCGCGTCGGCAAGATCATCGGCAAACACAAAATGGGCAAGCACTACACCCTGACCATCACCGACACCAGTTTCACGTTCACCCACAATCAGGACTCCATCACCACCGAAGCCGCGTTGGACGGCATCTACCTGATCCGCACCACCATGGCCGCCGCCACCATCAGCGCCGACCACATCGTCGCGACCTACAAGTCGCTAGCCCACGTCGAACGCGACTTCCGATCCCTGAAATCCATCGACCTCGACCTACGCCCCGTGCACCACTACACCGAAACCCGAGTCCGCGCCCACGTATTCATCTGCATGCTCGCCGCCTACCTCGTCTGGCACCTACGAGCCGCCTGGAAACCCCTCACCTTCACCGACGAACACCGGCCCCAACCCGCCGACCCCGTCGCACCCGCGCAACGATCACCCGACGCCGACCACAAAGCCGGCACCAAAACCACCCGCCACGGCCTACCCGCCCGCAGCTTCACCAGCCTCCTCGAACACCTCGCCACCCTGACCCGCAACACCATCCACATCACCGGAACTAGCACCGAATTCGAACTACTCGCCACCCCCACCCCCGAACAACGCCAAGCCTTCGAACTCATCAACGCACCCATCCCACTCCACCTGAAGTAGCCAGCACAACAACCACCAGCAACAACAAAACCCCAGGTCAACCCCCACACAGCCCACCCTTCGCCACGCAACTTCGGCCTAAACTTCCAGTCGGTCACGCGTCATTCTCGGGTCCGAGCCACCACCGTCGTGAGACAGCAAGAAGGTCGGGTCCAGCATGCGCGATGGGTATTCCGCGCCACCGAAGTCCACCCGGACCTGGGTGGTAGGGGTTGTGGTGACGTTCGCATTGTTGGCGGCCAGCATGCTGGCCGGTGCCTCACCCGCCAGCGCGGCCACCTTGAACAACGGCTTCACGAAGCTCTACTTCAACTACACAACCGCCGGCGTTAATTATGTGAACCTCGATGCTGGCGCAGGAAAGACCGACGGCAGCAAGGTTCTCTGGAAGAACGTCGCCACGGTCCAAGGTGTCGGGATCGACGCTTTGGTCACGACCAATCTGACAGCGGACACGGTGGTCAGCAACTACGGAGACGCGCCTCAGGGTGTGGCCGGGGACTTCCGAGTACGCATGACAATCCCGACCAACGGTGGCTACGGGGGATTCACTTTCGCGTTCTTCACGGCCGGCACTTATGGAACGTCGGGCCAGCAGCAAAACACCCTTACCAACGTGCAGGTCACCGGCAAAGACATTGACATATCCCAGTTCAACGCCTTCGATGGAGTTTCCGGTTATTCTCTTAGTACCCCAACTCGATTGGCGGTAACCAAGACCCCCAGCAACGGGTGGCCCGCCAACATTGTTGCCCAATCTCCAGGCGCTGGCGGTACAGATAACCCTCGCGATCAAGCCGTGGCGAGTTACGCCTCCGTCACTTCCACCCAGATTCGAATGGGTACCCCGTCCACTTCGGGTGCAGCGGGCTTCGCCTTGACCTGGGAAGCCCAGGCTTTCACCCCACTGGGATCAACCAGTCAGGGTGAATCCGCGACGGTCAACTACGATTTGAACAATGGTGCTGGCGTAGTTCCAAGTTCCGTCACGGGTACCTTCGGTTCAACCTCAGGTACCGTCGCCTATGGTTCCGGGTTTTCCCGCGCGGGCTTCATCTTCACCGGTTGGAACACTTCGGCCGCCGGGTCGGGTATCGCATATCCGCCGGGGAGCGCGTTGGTGCTGCCGGCGGGTACCACGACTCTGTATGCGCAATGGGTGGTGGATTCCACGCCCTACCCCATTACCTATTTCGCCAATGGCGCCGGATCGGGCACTGTCCCGGCTGCAGGTAGTTACGCGGGCGGATCCCCTTACACCATCGTTGGGAACACTGGGACTCTTGCCAGGACGGGCTACACGTTTGGTGGTTGGAATAGCAGGGCGGACGGTACCGGTACGACATATGCGGGAGGGGCCAGCTACTCCACCTCAGCAACCCTGAATCTGTACGCAGTGTGGAGCCAGAACTCATACAACATCGACTACAGCGGGAATGGCAGCACTGCTGGCACCGATCCGGTAACCGGGACATTGACGCCGCCAGGCACTTACACAATCCTGACTAACCCATATTCGCGCACCGGCTATAGCAAGGATGGGTGGAATACCGCCGCCGATGGCTCGGGCACTAACTATGCGACTGGCGCCGTGTACTCCACGGCTGCGAATCTGCTCCTGTATTCCAAGTGGAATGCCGATAGCTACAGCGTCACTTACTTCGGCAACGCGAATACGAGCGGAAGCGCCCCTGCGACCGGAAGCTATACGAGCGGAACGCCATACACGGTGTCAGCAAACACGGGTGGCCTAGTCAAAAGCGGTGCGGCATTCACAGGTTGGAACACAGCGGCCAACGGGCTGGGCACGAGTTACCCGGCTGGTTCTAGTTACACGGCGATCACGGGGGTCCCCCTGGCCCTGTACGCCCAATACGCAGCCTTGCGTTGGGCTATCACCTACAACGGTAACGGGTCGGGATCGGGCACGGTGCCGGCGGCCGGGACGTACACAACTGGGGGGGCCGCGTACACGGTTGCGAACAACACGGGAAGTCTGGCGCGGTCGGGGTACACGTTCACTGGCTGGAATACTGCCGCCGATGGCAGCGGAACGCCTTACCCGGCAGCGTCTTCCTACACCACCAGCGCCAACACCACTCTCTATGCCCAGTGGTCCCCGGTCACCTACAACCTGACGTACAACGGCAATGGCAGCACGGGCGGGAGTGTTCCGGGGGTCGGTACCTACACCTCCGGGAATTCGCCGTATGTCGTGGTCGACAACACTGGGACGCTCACTCGCACGGGGTACGTGTTCACCGGCTGGAACACCATGGTCAGCGGTCTCGGGGTGCCATTGGTTCCCGGTGCGACCTACGTGCCAACCGCAGACCAGACCCTCTACGCGCAATGGGTTCCAACTACCTATGTGATCTCCTACAACGGGAACGGGGCCACGGCTGGCGGTGTACCGCCGAACGGTGGCTACACCTCTGGGGGTAGCGCCTACACCGTGCTAGGAAACACGGGTAGTCCTGCGCTGACACGACCCGGATACACGTTCGGGGGCTGGAATAGTCTCCAGGACGGCAGCGGCACTCCATATGGCCCGGGGACCGCCAACCTCACTTATAGCAGCACGGCGGATCTGACGCTGTACGCCCAGTGGGCGCCGAATCCGTCGTATGCGATCACGTACAACCAGGGCACGGCGACAGCGGGTGATGTGCCGGCCGCGGGCTCTTATCTCGATGGTGGTGCCGCGTACACGGTGGTGGGCAACACGGGAACGCCAGCGGCGCTGTCCAGGCCCGGGTACACGTTTGCGAATTGGACGACGTCGCCTTCCGGGATCGGGGGAACTCCTTACGGTCCCGGGACGGCGAACACGAGCTACAGCACGGCGTTGGCGCTATCGCTGTATCCGCAGTGGACCGCCGACACGTATGTGATTTCCTATCTGCCCAATAGTGCGGACTCGGGGAACGTGCCGTCCAATGGCTCGTTCACCACAGATGGAGCCCCGTACACAGTCGTGGGCAATACCGGTGCGCCAGTCTTGGCAAGGGCCGGCTTCACGTTCACGGGCTGGAACACGGCAGCGAACGGCAGCGGCACGGCATACGGTCCGCTCACGCTGAATCCGATCTATAGCGGGTTGGCGAACTTGGCGCTGTATGCACGATGGACGGCCAATGCGTCGTATGCGATCACGTACAACCAGGGCACGGCGACTGCGGGTAATCCGCCGGCGGCGGGGTCCTATACCGATGGTGGTGCGGCGTACACGGTCCTGGGCAATACCGGTACTGCGCCGGTGCTGACCCGGCCTGGGTTCACGTTTGCGAATTGGACGACGGATCCCAGTGGTGTGGCGGGGACACCGTATGGTCCGGGGACCGCTAATCCGACGTATGCAACGGCGGCTGGGCTGAGTCTGTATCCGCAGTGGACGGCGAATGCGTCGTATGCGATCACGTACAATGTGGGTTCGTCTCCTGGGGTGACGGGAAATCCGCCGGCGGCGGGGTCCTATACCGATGGTGGTGCGGCGTACACGGTGCTGGGCAATACCGGTACTGTGCCGGTGCTGGCCCGGCCGGGGTACACGTTCGCGAATTGGACGACGGATCCCACTGGTGTGGCGGGGACGGCGTACGGTCCGGGGACGGCGAACACCACCTATGCCACAGCGGCTGCGCTGAGTCTGTATCCGCAGTGGACGGCGAATTCCTACTCGATCACTTATCAGGCGGGGACAGGTGGCTCCGGGGCCGTGCCGCCGCCGGGTACATACATTTCCGGCGGGAGCGCTTACACGATCGTCGGTCACGGAACTTTGGTCCGCCCCGGCTACAACTTCACCGGCTGGAACACGACGGCGGACGGCTCAGGCACCGCCTACGGTGTTGGCAGCACCTATGCGACCTCGGTGGATCTGAACCTGTTCGCGCAGTGGACGGCGAATGCGTCGTATGCGATTACGTACAACCAGGGCACGGCGACTGCGGGTAATCCGCCGGCGGCGGGGTCCTACACCACTGGTGGTGCGGCGTACACGGTCCTGGGAAATACCGGTACTGCGCCCGTGTTGACCCGGCCTGGGTTCACGTTCGCGAATTGGACGACGGATCCCACCGGTGTGGCGGGGACACCGTATGGTCCGGGGACGGCGAACACCACCTATGCCACAGCGGCCGCGCTGAGTCTGTATCCGCAGTGGACGCCCTGGGCGACGATGTCGATCCATGTCAACTCGGACGGTTTCGGCGAGAACTATGACGGTGTGGCTGTAGCCGTGTCGAAGGATGGCGGTCCATTCACGTACAAGACTGGGACCACGGACGTCAACGGGAACTGGGATGCGGGGTCCATCGAGCCGAATGCCACCTACCAGGTGCAACTCACCGCACCGTGCGACAGCCACCCGGTTGAGCTCAAGAACCCTGTCGTTTGGGAAACGGGTGCCTACGCTCCCATCCTCACCCTGGCGGCGACGGTGCCGTGTGCGCCGGTGTTGTCGTACACGGCCGCGGCCGGGGCGGACACCATGAGTTGGACGGCGCCTAATGATGGTGGGTCCACGGTGCAGTACTTCACGATGCACTACAACACGCCTGCGAGGTTGGGCACCCTGCCGGCGGCGTTGCCGTGGGGCCTTTTTGCACGGTATTGGCCGGCGAACTCGCTTTCGGTGCCGTTTGCCACCTATGCCGATTCCGGATGCCCAGGTAAGGGGATTCCCGCCTACGCGATAGCGCCGCAGTGTGGCCGAGGGATCGGTTCTGTATTGTATGCGACCCCCTACTCGTGGAGGGTGGCGGCCAGAAACTCCGTTCTTACCGCAGGCGTGCTCAACCCCACGATGGGAAGCGGGTGGGGGATGTGGAGCAACACCTTACCCATCTCGAGGGGGAGCGCCACGATGCAGGCGTTCCGGCCCATTTCGGGCGGGATTTCTCGCACAGTCGGCGCGCCGGATCAGTCGGGTCTGATGGCGAAGCCGATCGTCAAGCCGAAGCCGGCCGTTAAGCCGAAGCCGATCGTTAAGCCGAAGCCGGTCGTTAAAGGGCGATGAGGATGGTTGCTGGGGAGGGCGTTGTCGTTGTGACGGGTTCGGTGGGACCGTGTGCGGGGGGTCCAGGTGTTGACAGTGCTGCAGCGCGACAGTTGGGTGGGCGCGCGGTCTGGACCAAGCCTCTGCTGGTAGCTCTGAACGATGTTGCCTCAGGGCAGTTGGGTGCGGGCTATTTGTCAGATGGCCCGAATCCTGATTTGGGTTCCTAGCGTTGCTGCAGGTTCGTTGAGCGTGGCGGAAGGTGGCGTGGGTCCGGCTCGCGACTTGCCGGTGCCGCAGGACTGTGTGCTGTCGTCTGCTGGCTTTCCTGGCGTACTGATACCGAGCGGGAACTGGCGCAGCATCCTTGCCGGATCGGCGGCGGTATTCGGCCCCCTGGACGTGAGTGAAGCAGAGCGTGTGGCGAGACTGCTGCGACGCGGGGGCGACCCGCGGACCTGCGGTACCCCGGATGTGCCCTGGGCTCTGGTGCTGCGCCGAGAAGACGGAGTCACGCTGGCGGCGGCATCGACAATGCTGCAGTCGGGTCTGTTTTACACCCAGCGGGAGGTCCCGGAGCTACAACTGCTGGTGGCGACAAATCCGGGTGCGCTGGTGTCGGGGGCGCCGACACCACGCGAGCTGGATAAGGACTTTGTCCGGTCGCAGGCGGCGATGACAGTTGATGCCAGACGGACACCTTTCACGGGCATCAGTCGTTTGCCGCCGGGCAGCACGTTGTGTTGGCGCGATGACCTGGGCACCCAGGAGGTTGACTGGCTGACACCCGACACCCTTGATCCTCCCACTCTCAGAGGCGATCGAGCGATCAGCCGATTTCGACAGAGTATCGATTCGGTCCTGTCCGATTCGTTGCCTCGCAGCGGCACCCTGGTCGCGCAGATGTCAGGGGGCTGGACTCCACTTTTGTGGTGGCCTCCCTCGCGAGGCTCACAGACGCCAACAATCCGGTGCACGCCTTGGTCCACGCACCAGTGCCGGAGGCGCCATGTCGGACCGAGGGTATCTGGGACCCAGACGACAGCGAGGTCGCGATGGCAATGGCGCGTGCCTATCCGGACACGGTGATCGTCTCACGCGTGGTCAACGAGGATGGACAACTGGCACTGGACGCGGCCGCAGCTGCTGCCGCGAAGTCGTTCTGGCCCACACTGAATCCTGCCAATGCCGTCTGGATGGAGAAGATAAACGAGTGCGCCCGCCAGCAAGGGGCGAGGATGCTGTACGGCGGGCAGATGGGAAACTACACCTTCTCCCATGGCCACGGTTATGCCTTGGGGTATGAGCTTCGCCGCGGGTCGCTGCCTGGGGTCTACCGGGCCGCCACGAATCTGCACCGCGGCGGCGAGTCGTGGCCTCGAATACTGCGGACCGAGGTGTCCAGGGCCCGCCATAGTCGGCTGAGGAACCGCCCCGGTGGGGACTACGCGGCCCTGCTGGGCATACCGGTCGCGCCAGTGGGCCAGGCTGCCGATGATCGTCCGGCACCGAGGGAAGAATGGCTGGCCAGGACTTTGAATCGGGTCGCCTCCTACCCGGCCGCGCTCTCGCCGGCAGGACTCGGCGGGCTACTCGTCGCGGATCCATTTGCCGCGACCCGCGTGCTGGAAGCGGCAGCTGCGATCGAACCGTCGGAGTGGCTGCGAGGCCCGGGCAGTAGGGGATACGCCCGGCTCCTTGGGGAGGGCCGCGTGCCCGACGAGATTCGGCTGCGCACCCGTCGGGCCCGGCAGTCGTCGGATGCCTGGTGGCACATGCGAAACTCCCGCGAAAGGTATCAGGACGAGGCCCAGACGCTGACGACCACGCCGATTCTCGGCGGCTGGATCGACCATAGGAAAATCTGTGCACTCGTGGAGTCGTGGCCCTGGGGAGAATCGCTGGGCCCGAGGCAGATCGAGATCACCGGCGTCGACCGCATCCTCAGCCTCGCAGCCTATGTGCGGACGATGGAACAACGCCTGGCTGCGATGAGCCGTTCGTCGCGGTGACTGAACAACACTGAACGACAGGTCGCCCGTCGTTCAGGCGGATCTACTCCGGCGTGTTGTGCCGGACCAGCGTGGTGCCCTCGTTGGTCATGGTCAGACCCTCGTGCTCGGCGACCACAGCTGCGGTCTCGTCAATCTCGTGGTTCAGGTGAGCCTCAGCCTCGGCCAGCTCCTCGGGGCTGGGCAGGGGCACATTGTCACCGTAGAACCACTTCGACATCCGGGCCTGGCGCCGCTGCTTTCGAGCCTCTTTGTTGCGAACGCCGTTCTCGTCCTCGGCCGCGGGCAACTCCAGTGGCCTGACATCCGGCTTCGCCAGGATGGTGGCCTTCTCCTCGATCGACAGCGGCGCGTGGATCTCGATGAACTCGCCGTGGGGGAGCCGCATGATGTTGCCGGTTTCGCGACCGTGCAGCAGTTTGTCACGGTCACGACGCTGCAGCGATAGGCAGATCCGCTTGGTGATGACGAACACGATCGGTGGCACGATAAAGATGGCGAACCGCAGGAACCAGGTGATGCTGTTGATCGACATGTCGAAGAACCTGGCGATCAGGTCGTTTCCGCCGCCGATCCACAGCAGCACGTACCAAGACACGGCCATCGCACCCAGTGCTGTCCGGGTTGGCGCATTGCGCGGCCGTTCGGCGAGGTTGTGGTAGTTCTCATCGCCGGTCAGCCAGTGTTCTATCTTCGGATAGAGCGCCATCAAGGTGAAGACGATGCCCGGCACAATCACCGAGGGCACCAGAATATTCAGGCTGATGGTGTAGCCGAACAGATTCCATTCGACGTTCGGCATCATTCGTAGGGCGCCCTCAAGCCAACCGATGTACCAGTCGGGCTGGGAGCCAGCCGTCACCTGGTCGGGGGTGTAGGGACCGTACATCCAGATCGGGTTGATGGTCACCAGCGCCGAGATCAGCGTGGTGATGCCGAACACCGCGAAGAAGAATCCGCCAGCCTTGGCTGCGTAGATCGGGAGCACCTTGTAGCCGACGACATTGTCGTTGGTGCGGCCCGGGCCGGGGAACTGGGTGTGCTTCTGGTACCAGACCATCATCAGGTGCGCGGTGACCAGCGCCAGGATGATCCCAGGAAGTAGCAGGATGTGGATCGAATACAGGCGTGGGATGAAGTCCGTGCCGGGGAACTGCCCGCCGAACAGGAAGAACACCAGGTAGGTGCCGACCAGCGGGATCGACAACATGATTCCCTCGGCGATCCGCAGCCCGGTACCTGAGAGCAGGTCGTCGGGGAGGGAGTAGCCCGCGAAACCGGCGCCGAGCGCCATCGTGAGCAGTCCGACACCGATCATCCAGTTGAGTTCCCGCGGCTTGCGGAAGGCGCCGGTGAAGAACACCCGCAGCAGGTGCACGGAGACCGCCGCGACGAAGAACAGCGCCGCCCAGTGGTGGATCTGCCGCATCAGCAGGCCGCCACGGATATCGAAGGAGATGTCCAGCGTGGACGCGTAGGCCTCGGTCATCTTGATGCCCTTGAGGGGCACGTAGGAGCCGTCGTAGACGACCTCGACCATGCTCGGCTTGAAGAACAGGGTAAGGAACACCCCGGACAGCAAGATGATGATGAACGAGTAGAGGGCGATCTCACCCAGCATGAACGACCAGTGGTCAGGGAAGACCTTGTTGACGCTCCGCTTGATGAAGTTCGACGAGGTGAACCGCTCATCGACGAAGTTAGCCGCGCCCCCTGCTGCTTTTGCTGTCGCGCTCATCCACGCTCCCAGAAACTAGGGCCTACCGGTTCGGCGAAGCCATCCCTCGCTATCAGGAATCCTTCCGCATCTACCGTGATCGGCAACTGGGGCAGGCGCCGTGCGGCCGGCCCGAAGACTACGTTGGCTGAATCCGCCAGGTCGAAGGTTGACTGGTGACATGGGCAGAGCATGTGGTGGGTGCGCTGCTCGTACAGGTTGATCGGACATCCGACGTGGGTGCAGATCTTGCTGAAGGCCATCACGCCCTGGTAGTCCCAGGGTTCCGCGGGGGTCCCGCCCTGCTGGGAGATGATGTCCTCGGGGCTCATCCGCACCAGGATGATGACGGACTTGGCACGCTCGTTGAGGTCGCCTTCAGCTTCCTGCACCTCGGGCAGGTCTGCCGGCATCGCCGAGACGATCCCGCCGATCGGGACGTCGCCGGGTTTGATCGGCGACCTCGTCGGATCGATCACGATTCGGCTGCCCTTGTGCCAGAGCGTCTCCCGCAGCGAGTTGCCGGGAAGTGGGCCGAGGTCCCGGAGCATCACGATCATCGGGATGGGGAAGAGGCCCATCGCCAGCAGCAGGCTGCGACGGATGATCTTGCGTTCCCCGAGCCCTGACGCTTCGCCGCCCTCCGCCAGCGCCTCAACGGCGGCAGCGCGGTCCTCGTCGGTGCTGCGCAGCGGGTGGCGTAGCTGGATGACTTCCTGATCGGGCATCAACTTCTTGGCCCAGTGGATGGCGCCGGTCCCGATCAGCAGGATCGCCAGTCCGAAGGTGAGACCGAGTGCGGCGTTGCTGGCGTTAATGGTTGCGGTGGTGAACGGGATCGTGGTCTCGGCATCCACCGGGATCTTCACGAACGCGATCACGAACAACACCGTCATCAGCGCCGATCCGAGGAACATCGCGGCGACCTGCCGCTCCACTCGCTTTGCAGCGTGCGGATCGGTGTCGGTCCGCCGAGGCCGGTGCGGCGGCAGGCTCGGGTCGTGGGCGCCCTGCGGAGCCAGTGCCGTGCCTGGGTCGTCGGACCCCTCCGGCAGTTGGGGCGTTGAGGTCTCGCTCATCGAACCTTTGCTCCGATCCAGACGGCCACCACGATGATCAGACCGAGCCCGGCGATCCAGACGAACAAGCCCTCGGTGACGGGGCCCAGGCTGCCGAGGTCCAGGCCGCCCGGGTTCGAGGCGGTCTGCAGGCTCGTGACGTACTTGATGATCGACTTCTTGTTCTCAGGGGTGAGGGTTTGATCGCTGAACACCGGCATCTGCTGCGGGCCGGTGGCCATCGCCTCCCAGATGACCTGCGGAGAGGCTTCCATCAGACTCGGCGCGTAGGCGCCGTCACTGAGCGCGCCACCGCGGCCCGCGAAGTTGTGGCACTGGGTGCAGTTGGTGCGGAAGAGTTCGCCGCCCTCTGCGATCGAGGCACCTTCGTACTTGAGGTCCTCGGCGGTCGGAATCTCCGGTCCCGGGGCGAGCGAGGCTATGTAGGCGGCAAGTGCGGCGGTCTCCTCCTCGTTGTAGCTGGGCGCCTTCTGGGGCGCCTGTGCCTCTGGGCCAGCGAGAGGCATCCGACCTGTGGACACCTGGAAGTGCACTGCCGCCGCACCGACGCCGATCAGGCTTGGGCCACCGTTGCCGCCAGCTTCGATCGTGTCGCCGTCGATCCCTTCGGCCTTCAGTCCGTGACAGCTGGAGCAGCCTTCCAGGAAGAGGTTCTTGCCCTCTTCGATCTGGGCTGAGGTCGCCGATTCGGTCGGGGCAGCTGAGGCCTTCGACGAGGCGCTGAGCAGCGCGTAGGTGCCGCCGACGGCAACCAGCGCCACGAGTACGGCGACAAAGGCAGCCCAGCGGCTGCGTCGTCCGTGCGTTGCGGTACTCACGTAATGCCCCGTTCTACTCGAGTGGGTCACTGTGGCCTAGAAATACATTACTGGCCCGGTGCGGTGCTGGCCTTATTTGATCAGGTAGATCGTGGTGAAAAGTGCGATCCAGACAACATCGACGAAGTGCCAGTAATAGGAGACCACCACCGCCGAGGTTGCCTGCTCATGGGTGAAGCGCTTCGCCGCGTAGGTTCGCGCCAGCACGAAGAGGAAGGCGATCAGCCCGCCGGTCACATGCAAGGCGTGGAAACCGGTGGTCAGGTAGAAGACCGAACCATAGGGGGAGGTGGTCCAGGTCAGCCCCTTCTCGATCAGCTCGGTGTACTCCACGAGCTGGCCGCTGACGAAGATCGCACCCATGATGAAGGTGATGATGAACCACTTGCGCAGGGTCTTCACGTCCCCGCGTTCGGCGGCGAACACCCCGAGCTGGCAGGTCACCGAACTCAGCACCAGAATCGTGGTGTTCACGGCCGCGAACGGCACGTTGAGTTTGTCTGTCTCGATGGCCCAGTTCTCGGCGTTGACCGACCGGAGGGTGAAGTACATCGCGAATAGCGCCGCGAAGAACATCAGCTCGCTGGACAGCCACACCATGGTGCCGATGGCGACCATGTTGGGGCGGTTTACCGGCGCCTCCGGGTGCGGCGCGTTCTCTACTACCTGTGTTGTTGCCACGGCGGGCATTCTGGCAGGTAATGCTGCCGAACACAGTTCGACCCCCCGACTCGGGCAACTTTTTCGCTCGGCCAGCCATGAATGCCTTCGAGACCGACGGGTCGGGCAGGTTGGCGGGGCCGATCTGGCGGTAACAACCGCGTCCCAGCCGGTAGCATCCGAGGTAGTCGCGAACCGAACCAGCGCCGAACTATTCCGGGTTGGCGTGGAAGCTGAGGAGAGTCATGGATTCCGAGCAGGTCGAGCTTCCGCTGCGGGTGGTCGTCTACAGCAGTGATCGCGAGGTGCGTGACCTTGTGCACACGTCCCTGGGTCGGCGGCCGGCGCCGGACCTGCCGGAGTTGGCCATTGCGGATTTCGCCACCGAGGCGGCGACCGTGCGGGCTATGGATGCCGGTGATGTCGCGTTGGCGATCCTCGACGGGGAGGCTCAGCCGGGCGGGATGGGTATCGCCCGGCAACTCAAGGACGAAATCTTTCGCTGCCCGCCGATCCTGATCCTCACCGGGCGGCCGCAGGATGCGTGGCTGGCCACCTGGTCACGAGCCGACGCGGTCGTGCCGCGGCCGGTGTCACCGTATGAACTGGCGTCCGCGGCTGTGCAGCTTCTGCGCGCCGGCCAGGCCGCACGGGCCGTTTCCGCGTGAGCCTGGCTTTCCACTGGCCAGACCTGCTGGCCCGACTGCTGGCGGGCGACGACCTTGACGCCGAGACCTGCCGGGCGGCGATGTCTGAGATTGTTGAGGGCCGGGCAACATCGGCCCAGATCGCCGCTCTTGTCGTGGGCCTGCGGGCCAAGGGGGAGACTTCGGTAGAGGTCTCCGGGTTGGTGGCGGCGATGCTCGACCATGCCGTGCCGCTGACGATCGACGGACCGGCGCTGGACGTGGTGGGTACTGGCGGCGATCAGGCCAACACTGTCAACATCTCCACGATCGCCGCGATTGTCGCGGCGGCAGCTGGCGCGGTGGTGGTCAAGCACGGAAATCGGGCCGCGTCCTCTGCCTGTGGTTCGGCGGACGTGCTGGAGGCGTTCGGAGTGCGGATCGATCTTGCTGCCGACGGGGTGCGGGAGTGCGTCGAGGCCGTCGGCATCGGATTCTGCTTCGCGCCGGTATTCCACCCGGCGATGCGGTTCGCGGGTCCGACCCGGAAGGAGTTGGGTATCCCGACGGTGTTCAACATCCTGGGGCCGCTGTCGAATCCCGCTCGGCCGGCGGCGTCGATGTTGGGAGTGGCCGACCGACGGCTGGCGCCGTTGATGGCGGAGGTCTTTGCCGGCCGCGGACTGTCGGCGCTGGTGGTGCGTGGTGAGGACGGCCTGGACGAGTTGACGGTCGGCACGACTTCGGAGGTGTGGGACGTCACCTCGCCCGCCGACGGCGTTCGCGGTTTCACGGTGGCCCCCACGGCTGTCGGCCTGGCCAACCATGACCCGGCGGACCTGCGCGGCGGCGATGCGCTGAACAACGCCGAGGTCGCCCGGCGGGTATTAGCCGGCGGCAGCGAGGGGTCGCTGGCTGCCGTCCGGGCAGCCGTGCTCTTGAACGCCGCGGCGGCAATGGTCGTCTGGGACGCCGCCGGTGGCACAGCGCGATTCGGAGATGTTGGATTGGGTGCCGAAGCGCGGATCGCAGCGGCGCTGCCAGTCGTCACCGAGGCGATCGACTCTGGTGCGGCCAGCCGAAAACTCGCTGCCTGGGTGGAGCGGTCTCAGACCGCGGCATCCCGGGCGGGCTGAGTCCGCCACAGTTCGCGGCCGGCGCCGTCAATCGGCAGGCACCACCCTTGGTCGGCGGACACCAGCCGAATCCCGGGTCGCTGTAGCCAGCGGAGGATGAGGTCGGCTTCGGCAGGTAGGCATGCCACCAGCGACGTCGCGGGTGGCTCGACGTGCTCAGCCGTGGCGACCGCTGCCGCGACGGTGGCTCGGGGGTCTGCGCCTCGGGGGCAGGCGGCGACACCGGCGAGTCGCCCATGCCGGACGACATGCACAGTCCAGCCGCCCCGATCGTCGGGTTCGGCCGCGACCAGCTGACCGGTGGCCGCAAGGGCACGATGATTCTGGGCACGGTCAGCTGCCCGCAGGAAACTGTGCCACCGATCCCGCCACTGGCCGGCCTCCTCGAACTGCTCGCGTGCGCTGAGAACACCGATCTTGGTCATCACCGCTGACGTCACGATCGACGGCGAATCGGCCAGGGCGGCCCGCGCGGCTTCGACGCTGGGTTGATACTCGGCATGCGCCTCCGGCCCGCTGCACGGTGCGGCGCATCGTCCCAGTTCAGCCAGGGCGCACGGGGTTTCTCGGCTCGCCTCGGTCAGTCGGGTGGTGCACGTCCGCAGCGACGTCGCGATTGCGACCACCTCGGCGGCTTCCACCGCAGCGCGTCTGGACATCGGCCCGATGTAGCGCGCACCCAAGTCGGCATCGTCTCGGATTGACCGAACCAGCGACAGTCGAGGGGCGTGCTCGGCGGTCAGTTTCAACCACCAGGCGCGCTCAGGGTGGCGGGAACGCCGGTTGTAGCGCGGCTTACGGTCGGCGATCAGCCGTAGCTCCCTGACCGCGGCCTCGAGCTGTGAGGCGCACGGGATAGGTGTCACCGCGGTCGCCAGTCCGACCATCTCCGCCATCCGGCTCCGGCGTTCACTGGCTGTGAAGTAGTTGCGCACGCGTTTGCGAATGTTGCGGGAGGTGCCCACGTAGAGGGATTCTCCGCGATCGTCGACGAACACGTAGACGCCCGGGCAGGCCGGCAGTCCGTCTGCCAAGTGTCGCTTCCGCCGCTGGTGGCTAGTCACCTTGCTGGAGTAGCTGACCAACTCCTCTAACGAGTGCACACCGAGCGGTCCCACCCGCTCCAGCAGTGCGTGCAGCACATCGACTGTCGCCCTGGCATCGTCCAATGCACGGTGGGTGGGCCGAGTACTCGCCCGGAAATGCTGTGCGAGGGTCGCCAGTTTGTTGTTGGGTACCTCTCCGCGCGGCAGGATCCGCCGGGCCAGCACGGCGGTATCGACCGAGGTCGGGTTGGGCCATGGATAGTGCAGTCCGGCCGCCGCCGCCCGCAGATATCCGAGGTCGTACGGCGCGTTGTGGGCGACCAGTACCGAGCCAGCGAGGAACTCCAACAGTGCAGGGAAAGCAGTCGCCAGTCGGGGCGCGTCGGCCACGCGGGCATCGGTGATTCCGGTCAGCATGGAGATGAACGCAGGGATCGGCACGCCCGGGTTGACCAGCGTTTGGAACTCACCGAGGATTTCGCCGCCGCGCACGCTGACGGCGCCGATCTCGGTGATGCCCAGGTCGTCGGCACGGCCACCGGTGGTCTCCAGATCGACCACGCAAAAGGTGACGTCACGCAGCGGGGTACCGAGGTCGTCCAGCGTGGTCTGCACGGCGATGGTTGCCATATCGGAGACGCTAGACGCCGCCACCGACAGTTACGTGTTGGCTCGCGGGAGGCCCGGCTAAGGTTCGAGGGTGGGGCGGGCACGGACATCGGAGGTCCGTCGGCAAGGGATGCCTGTCGCGCACGAATGGAGGCCAGCCGTGACTGAACTACCCGACGACACCAGTAGGTGGCGGTGCACCCGCTGCGGCAACCTGACTCGGTTTGACGTCACCCGGTCCACCCGGGTCCAGCAGTACTGGCACTTCGACCTCGCTGGCCGCTGGACGGTCGAGCAGTCGCAGGTGTTGGCGGACACGGTGGAAGCAGTCGGCTGTCGTTGGTGCGGGGCAACCGATTCGATCGAGTTGGTTGCCCGGCCCGGTGTCGGTGGTCCAGCTGAGGAGATCCTCGGCCGATGACTGGATTACAGCCGGCAGCACCGGTATTGACCGGTGTACGGGTACTCGATCTGACCCGGCTGCTGCCCGGCAACTACGCGACCCTGGTGCTGTCCGGGCTGGGTGCTGAGGTCATCAAGATTGAAGACGCTGCGGGCGATGGGACAAGGTATGCTCCGCCGCTGGCAAGCACCTCCGAGTCGGGGCCCGACCTCGTCCTGAACCGCGGCAAGGGGTCCCTTTCGCTGGACCTCAAGCGGTCGGAGGCCCAGCAGTTACTGCTCCGATTGGTGGCTGAGTCCGAGGTCCTGGTGGACTCCTTCCGGCCGGGTGTGCTGGATCGGTTGGGGCTCGGCGCCGCGGAGTTGGCCGCGGTGAATCCGACGCTGGTGCACGTCAGCATCACTGCGTTTGGGGAGGGTGGCCCCGATTCGGCTCTCGCCGCGCACGATCTGAACGCCCAGTCCCTGGCCGGGCTGCTTTCGCTCACCACCGATACCGCTGGCGCTCCGGTGATGCCTGCTGTGACGGTCGCAGACCTCGCCTCCGGTTTGCAGGCGGCCTTGGCCGTGCTGGCGGGGCTGCGGTCGGTGGGCAGCGGTTCGGCTGGCTATCGGGCCAATGTCGCGATGTCGGACAGTGCGCTGGCGTTCACCGGACTCGCCGCTGGGCACCTTGCGGCCGGTAACGGGACGCTGCCTGCCACTCCGGACATGCTCACCGGAGCGCTCGCCTGCTACGGCGTGTACCGATGCGCAGACGACGGTTGGCTGGCCGTCGGCGGGCTGGAATCGAAGTTCTTCGGGCGCATGTGTGACGTCCTCGGACGCCCGGACCTTTCATCGTGGCAGTACGACCTGGCGCGGCAGCAGGAGTTGCGAGACGAACTGGCGGCGGTCTTCGCCACTCGCAGCCGGGATGACTGGGCAGCTCTACTCGGACCGGCCGACACCTGTGTGACACCGGTGAACAACCTTGCTGAGGCATTCTCCGAGCCGAATGCGGTGGATCGGGGAGTGGTGGTCAGCGCGAGGCTGGCAGACGGGCGCGAGGTTCCCGTCGTCCGGGCCGTGCCGTGGCTACCGGAGGTGACAGCGCCGACCGGTCTGTCGAGGTTGGGCGCGGACGCCGAACGGCTGTTGGGTCAACTGGGAGTCTCAGCTGGCGAGGTCGCCGGGCTACGGTCGAGTGGAATTGTCGGAGGTACCTCCTAGCGTCGTCAGCAGCGGGTCGGCAACTACCGACTCGTCGGCGTCGACAGAGCGGACCCGTCCGCGAGGAGGAGATCTGATGGCAGGCCCAGCCCCGTACCCAAATCCGCGATACAGCGGCTACAGCCGACCTGGCCCTGGGCAGGTGCCCGCCAACGAGGTGCCGCTGGCCGACGACGGTCTGGCCGACGGGCAGGAGGGTCAGCCGCTGCTGATCGACTGTGATTCCTGTCAGGTGCGTCCGCAGGCGTGTGGCGACTGCGTCGTCTCGGTTCTGCTGGGACCACCCGATCATGAGTGGGAACCCGAGGAGCAGCGGGCATTGGAGGTGCTCGCGGAGTCCGGTTTGGTGCCGCACTTGAGGTTGGTGCCGGGGCCCTCCGCCGGCGGCCTGTCGCGCGGAGCGGGCAGGCCACCGCACTAGCCGGTCAGTTGCCGTCCACGCGCTGGGCATGCCATCCACAGGCTCTGCTCTTCTGGTGCCGCCTGGGCACGTTCGTGGGATACCATCTCGGACAGAGAACGATCAGCATTGGCAGGGTGTTTCGCGAGGAATTTGCTGACGCCCCGCTTGTGTCGAGGATTCCTCGTGGGCGAGCAGGGCTACGGCGAGCCAGCCAGAACCGTGTGGCGATGGTGCGCGCGCGTGTGAGTCCTGACCGTTCGAGGGAAGCGACCAACTAACTGGGAGGTCCTATGGGAGGACAGAGTCTTCGGCGTCGCCCAACAGTCCGGGTTGTCGCGGTGGCAGCGCTGACCTGTGGTCTGCTAGGCGGTCTCGTGGCTTCTCCGGTCGCGGCCGACAAGGCCGACGTAGATCGGGTGACCGCTCAGATCGCTGCCCTGCAGATGGAGTCAGCCAAGGCCGGCGAGCAGGCCAACGGCGCGCGAGTCGCACTCTCCCGGTCCCTGGACCGGCTCGGACTTTTCCGTCGGCAGGCGACTCGGGCCCGGATTGAGTTGGCCCGCCAGCAGCGAGGCTTGCAGCAGTTGGCGCGAGAGTTGTACGTCAACGGCGGTTTCCATGGGGCTGTGTTGGCATTCACCCTGGACGACCCTGCCGGCTTCCTGGCCCGGTTGGATGAACTCAGCACGGCGACCGCCAGCCAGAGCGGGGTGCTGAACAATGCGCGCGCGTCGGCGGTGAAGTTGCAGAAAGCGCAGGCGGCCGTTGGTCGAGAGACCATCCGGTTGAAGAAGGCGGCCAACGAGATGCGACTTCAGAATGAGGCCGCCCGCGAGAAGGTCGCCGACGCCCGGGCTCTGCTCAGCCAACTCAAGCAGGCGGAGAGGGTGCGGCTGGAGACTCTGCGGCGACAGCAGCTCGCGGCCAGTATCACGGTGGCCGACGGGATGCTCGACCCGTATGGATCGGCCGACCAGTCCGAGTTGCTGACCCTGCTGAACCCGCCGGCGAATGCCAGCGAGGCTGTCCAACGTGTGATTGCCTATGCGCTGGCGCAGGTGGGTAAGCCCTACGTCTGGGGTGCACCGGGTCCGAACAGTTTCGATTGCAGCGGCCTCACCCGTGCTGCCTGGGCCCAGGCAGGCGTCGCGCTGACGCACTATTCCGGCTCGCAGTACTCGGAGACGACGCCGGTGCCGCTGGCCTCGATCCAGGCAGGTGATCTGCTGTACTTCTACTCGATCGAGCAGCATGTGGGGCTGTACATCGGCAACGGCAAGGTGGTGCAGGCTGCGAATCCGGGTGCCGGAGTGATCGTGTCCGACCTGGCTGGCTACTGGCAGTCCAATCTCGTGGCGGCATCGCGACCATCGGTCGGCTAGGGCATCCGAGTGGTCCAGCGCACGTTGGTCGTCACGAATGACTACCCGCCGCGGGCTGGCGGCATCCAGGCCTTCGTCCACGGGCTTGTGTCGCGGATGGATCCCGATTCGGTGGTCGTCTACGCCCCTTCCTGGCAGGGAGCCGCGCAGTTCGATGCCGATCAGCCGTTCCCGATCGTGCGACACCGAACGTCGTTGATGCTGCCGGAACCGATGGTGTGGCGCCGGGCCGAGCAGCTGGTGCGGGAATACGAATGCGAACGGGTGCTGTTCGGCGCCGCGGCGCCACTCGCCCTGATGGCTAACCGACTGCGGTCCGCCGGGGTCGAGAGAATCGTGGCGCTGACCCACGGCCACGAAGCCGGCTGGGCGGGACTTCCCGCTGCCAGGCAGGTTGTTCGTGCGATCGGCGATCGGGTCGAGACGGTCACCTATCTCGGCGAGTACACCCGTTCCAGGATCGCCTCCGCGCTGTCGCCAGCTGCGGCGGCTCGGATGCGGCGACTTGTGCCCGGGGTGGACGACGAACTCTTCTCGCCAGACAATCAGGCCGCCGGCCGTGAGATTCGGGCCCGATACGGGCTGCTCGACCGTCCAGTGGTGGTCTGCGTGTCTCGGCTGATGGCGCGCAAGGGGCAGGACACCCTGATCGACGCGTGGCCGCTGATCCAGCGCCGGGTACCCGACGCCGCCCTGCTGATTGTCGGTGGTGGCCCCTACCGAGCCACCCTCGAGCGGGCCGTGACTGATCGCGGCCTCGCAGGTGACGTTGTGTTGACGGGCACGGTCAGATGGGCGGAGCTACCCGCCCACTATGGGGCTGGGGACGTGTTCGCAATGCCGTGTCGGACACGCAACCGAGGGCTGGACGTCGAAGGCTTGGGAATCGTGTATCTGGAGGCCAGTGCCACCGGGCTGCCGGTGGTGGCCGGCGACAGTGGTGGTGCGCCCGACGCAGTGCTCGACGGCGAGACCGGCTACGTGGTGCCGGGAGGTGACCCCGTGGCCGCTGCCGACCGTATTGTGGAGTTGCTGTCCAACCCGGTGGCAGCCCGCGAAATGGGTGCCCGTGGTCGATCCTGGATCGAGTCGAGTTGGCGCTGGGATGCCATTTCCGCGCGGCTGGTGGACCTACTGGCCGGGGTCGACCCGGACAGCGCCTCGGCACCGGTGGCCGATGTCCCACCACCGTCGGCGTGACGAGCGCGCGGAGTTCTTGACCGACTTGTCTGCCAGAGGGCGCGCAGCGCCAACACCGTGGCCGCCAGCACCAGTGCCACCCGCAGCACCTGCAAGACGGTAGCCACGACACCGCCGGTGACCAGATCGCTGTAGAGCGGGGGATACAACACCTGGGCAAGTAGGGCCGCGATGACCAACAGCAGTATCGGGCTACGCATCCGAGTCTCGCGCCAGGTCAGGCAGACGGCGCCGATGCCGAGCAACCAAATCATGTATTGCGGGGAGAACACCCTGCTGGCCACCACCGAGATCGCGACCGCGGTGAGCGCCACGTCGGGTCCAGCCGCGCGCTCGAGTCGACCGGATAGTCGCGCAACTGCCAGCGCGCCCAGGGCTGCCAGTCCCAGCACACTCACGACCAAGGCTGCGAACCCTGTACCAGCAGAGCTGATCTCCATCGAGCCGTACCGGTAGGTGGTTTCGACCGGTGCGCCGAGGGAATGCGCGATCACGAAGGGAATCGCCCCGACCGATTCGAGTTGCAGCCCGCGCTTGGATTGCCCTCGGAGAAATGTGAAGGAGTCGTCGCCGGCCCATAACCAGACACCGGTCACCGCCACGATGGCTGCTGCCGCCGCTCCCGCCAATGCCAACGGGAGCCGTCGCCGTGGTACCGCGGCCAGGGCCAGCGCCGGCCAGACCTTGATGGCTGCGCCTATCCCCAGCAATGCGCCTGAGGCCAGCGGGCGAGCCAGCAACAGCAGGCCGAGCACCGCTAGCGAAGTGGGGATGACATCGAAGCGGGTCAGGAAGATGGGTCCGATGATCACTGCAGCCAAGGCCCAGAGCCATGCGCCCGTCAGGTTGCCGGTGCGCCGGTAGGCGATGAGCAGCGCCGCCATCGTCACCGAGTCGAAGATGAAGGCCAGCAGCATGAAGCCGATATCGGGGTTCGGGTAGAGCATCGATCCGAGGGCAAATATCGGACCGGCCAGCGGTGGGTACTGCCACATCGGGTCGGCGGCGGGGAATCTACCGTCGACCAGCCAGGAGGCCCAACTGGAGTAGAGGGTGACGTCATTGATGACCAGGTGCCCGTCGGGGTAGCCGGCCAGGCCGAACGGCACCAGTGCGACGAACGCGCGGGCGAGCAGGAAGACGACGATGACTGCGATCGGGCTACGCAGCAGTGTCCGGCGGACGCCCGTCATGTGTCCTCCGGTGCGACGAGTGCGATGTGTTCACTGCCATGGTCCACGATGAGCCACCCATCGGCCAGCAGCGCCCCCGCCAGCGGCGCGTCGGCCGGCAGAACCGCCGCATTCGCCGCCGAAGCTGCCAGGGTTCGCCGCCACCCGCTGCGCGCCTGGGTCAGGTCGAGCCAGGACTCGATAGTGCCGGTCGGGTACCTGTCGGCCCTGCCATCGATGGGGACCTGGACGCTAGCTGCGTCCCGGCAGGGTGCCCGGCGGGCCGCGAACAACGATCTCCCGATTTCGTTGTAGGTCGTTGCCAGCACCAGCGGTCGCCGGTCGCTGTGCGGGTGGTCGCAGACCAGTCGCTGAACCATGTCGGCGGTGACATTGGACTGCGCTGGTCGCTGAGCCAGCACAGCGAAGGCGGTGAGGAGGACAGCGAGCCCGGCCGACAGCGGAAGAACTGCCCGACCGAGGACCGATCCGTGATTCAGGAATGCCCTGTGTGGACAGGTCAGCTCCCGGTCGGGGCCTGCCGCCGCGGACTTCAGTGCGGCGGCCAGCAACGGAGCCGCAAGGAGCACTGTGGTCGCCAGGTTCCTGCCGGCCAGCGCGGCAAGAACGCCCAGCGTGGTCAACAACACCGACTCGGGTGCGGTGGGTCTGCGCCCGCCGAGGACCCAGACGCTGACGAAGCCCAACGTGAGCAGGACGGATCCCCACGCCGGCACCGCCCACAGCGGTACCGGCTGCCACTCGGCCAACGTGCCGGCAGCGGTCGCCAGCCGCCCGGGCGCGAGCCAGATGGTCGGACCGGAGGGGCTGGCGCAGGTCGCGGCGGCCGCCACGGCCACCACCGCCAGCCGTCTGCGCCAGGCACCGCGGTGGGCGAGCGCGCTGATCGACACCGCTCCGGCGCCGACTAGCACGGCCTGATGGCAGTTGACCCAGACCACCCCGATCGTGGCCACGGTGACGAGCAGGGTGAGGTAGCGGTGGCCGGACAGCGATGGCAACCAGTCGCGACCCAGCAACCTGGCACAGAGCCAGCCGGCGGCCGGGAGTAGCAGCAGACTTACCTGCTGCGGGCGCTCCTGGGAGAAACCGATGAGGACCCAGACACCGCAACTGAAGGGCAGCAACGGCCCCCACCGCAGCAGCGGGCGAGGTGATGACAGTGGATGATGCAGTCCGACCGCCAGGAGCAGTGATAGCAGGGCGCCGGCGGTCGTGAGGGATCGGAACATCGTGGGGCCAAGATCTCCGAAGGTGATCTCAGCCTGGGCCAACACAACCTCAGCGAGCCACTGCATTGACCGCCACGTCTGATCGGCGGGCAGAGTGGTCCACCCCGCACCGGCCTCGGTCAGACTCCGGCCGTTGAGCAGGTCTGCTCCAAGCAGCAGGTGCCAACCAAGGTCGGCGTCGCGGTCAGCGCCGCCGGTGGTCGCCACCGCGCCAACGGCCACCGCCACCGCGACCAGAGTCGGGCTGGTTCGCAGGTGGCGGGGATCCGGACGGCGGCGTCGCCAGTGTTGGCGTCGCTGGAAAACGGTGGAGGTGCTGCTCAATTAGTGTTGGCGATGGATGATCCGACCTCGGAGAACTGGCCGGACACCGTCTTGCCCACGAACGTCACCGCCACGATGATGACCGCTGCGATACCGGCGATCAGCAGCGCGTACTCCACGGCGGAGGCGCCTCGGTCATCGCGACGGCTGCACACCCTTGAGTGGATGCCGACCTTTTCCATCGCTGCGGTGTCGGCTGAGTCCCGACGATTCAACGAACTTTCCTGTGTGCAGTCCTGCACTGTTCTTCCCCCTGGTTATCGACTGCCCCGGCCCTGCCGGGGACCGCGCTCGCGGCTTACACCAGCCTAGGCGGATTCGGGACCGACCCGTCCGCAGTTGTCCACAGGGCGGTTCGGAGCGGGGGAGCGAGCAGAAGTGAATCAGATCGGTGGCGCCTGCTGGTTCTTCAGCAGGCCGGCCCGTAGCGCGGTCATCAGGGCCTGTGCCCGGTTGGCGGCGCCCAGCTTGTCGTACAGCTTGGAGATGTGAGTCTTCGTCGTGCTCTCTGAGATGAACAGTCGTTGCGAAATCAACGAGACCGAGAGCCCATCGGCGAGCAGGTCCAACACTTCCCGTTCGCGGGGACTCAGCTGCGGTCCTTGCGGGGCCAGTCGCCGACGCATCGCATCTGCCAAATCGGTGGCGCTGAAGGAACCTGGCATCGACGCGGCATGACGTGCCGCCGACACCACTTCCTCGGTGGGGGCGTTCTTCGGGACGAAGGCCGATGCACCGGCGTCCAAGGCGGCGAAGAGTTGCTCGTCGCCTGCGTACATGGTCAGGATCACGATCCCGAGGTCTTGGTTGGCGGACCGGGCGCGTGCCGCTGCCTCAATACCGGAGCCGTCGGGCAGCCGGACGTCGAAAATGACCACGTCCGGCGCGAGCAGGCCGATCAGTCGCGATGCCTCCGAAACGGACCCCGCCTCGCCGACGACCTCGAAGTCGTCCTGCCGTTCGAAGGCTCGGCGGAGCCCCTGCCGAATGATTTCGTGATCGTCGACCAGTAGCACCTTCGTACTCACTAGGCTCCCTTCGTCTTGACCGTGCGACCGCTGCGGATGCGGCCGCTGGACTTGCCGACGGCCGCCGGTAGCTCCTGGTCTGATAATGCCGTGCCAATCTGGCTTGCGGGCGGTTCCTGCAGTAATGGTTCGCCGACGACCAGGTCGATGACAGTGCCGCCGCCGACCCGACTGCGGATATCGAGCCGGCCCCCGATTCGGGTCGCTCGTTCCTGCATGATTTCCAGCCCATAGCTGTCCTGTCGGCGCTTGGCGATACCGGCGCCGTCGTCGGCGACCCGGACTGACGCGCCCGGTGGGTTCGTCCGCAGCGTCACCCAGAGGTTCTTGGCCCGGGAGTGACGACGGGCGTTGGTGACGGACTCCTGCACGATCCGCATGATCTCCACCTCGACGTCGGCAGGTAGCCGGGCAGTGTTCTCGTCCAGGCTGATGTGGACGCTCATTCCTGCCCGCGCTCCGACCTGTCGGACATAGTCCGACATCGACGCCCCCAGTCGGGCGCCCGGTTCCACCGCGGTCCGAAGCTCGAAGATGCTCAGCCGTAGTTCGGAGACCACCCGACCGAGTTCCTCCCGGACCGTGCGCAGGTCCTGCTCAAGTGCCGGATCGGTCTCCCGGGCGGCGATATCGTCCACGACGTAGGCCAGCCCGGCGATCTCCTGGGCGATACCGTCGTGAATCTCCCGTGCGAGCCGCCGCCGCTCCTCGGTGGTGGCCAGCAGTCGGACATCGCCGAACACGAAGGCGGTGTCGAGCATCAACGCCGAGTCCTCGACGATCTCCTGGGTGCGGTCGAGTTGTTCAGCTGTCCAAGGGGTGTCGCGCTGAAGTGCCACCAACCCGATCCGAGCATCGCCGAGGCGCATCGGGATCAGCGCCCGAAATGCCCGGTGCTGTCCACTGACACTGGAGGAGCTGCCGGTGCGGGGGTCGATCCAGACCATTGCCTGCGCTGCCGCGGAGGTGTCGTCAACCCGCCGTACCAGCCACGAATCCCGTTCCGGGAACCACGGTGGGCTGTCAGCACCGACCACAGCCAGCGGCTGCGGTGGGCCGTCGAGCTCCGTTCGAAGCAAGGTCGCACTGTCGTAGGCGACCTCTTTCCGGATCAACTCCAACAGCGTGCTGGCGGTGGTCACCTCGTCCAGCCCGCTGGGTAATTCCCGGGTGACATCGCGCAACTGGGTCAACAGGATATTGGCCGTCTCGTAGCGGCTCGGACTCGCCCGGACGTGCTTCTGCCACGCACGCGCCCAACTCCCCGCCAGCACCCCCAGTACCGACAGCAGCAGCCACTCGGTCAGCTGCAGGCTGGTCACCCGATCCATCCCGGTGCTCAGGCCTTGCGCCGCGATCAGAGTCACCGCGGCCGCTCCCAACGACGCCAGCCCTCGGGACAGACCCACGAGTGCGGCCGAGGCTGCGGCGGCCGTCAACAGGTAGGGCAGAAACGGTGCTGGCAGCGGGGTCTGCACACCCAACAGCAGTCCGACTGCCGCGAGCTCGATGGTGGGTAGCCACCGTTTGAAGTCGGTCGACTGCCAGTTGTGCTCGACCAACCAGGTCAGCCCGGTGAGCATCAATGCAAGCGGCCATTCCTCGCTGATACTTCCCTGCAGCGCGGCGATCACCAATCCGAGCACGATCGCCCCGAGCCGCAGCGCCACGCCCAGGGTTCGCAGCGAGTCGCCGCGGCGCAACCGAGATTGCCAGGAGGTCATGGGAGGAGACTGACACGAAACGTCCCCCGCCACCACCGGTTGGCGACCTCGCGGTGGCAGCAGGTCCGGTGGTGGGTTGTCAGCGGGGCCGTTCGTCAGCCGCCCCGTCCGTCAGCTGCCAGCGAGTTGGTCGACGATCGTCAGCGCGGCCGGTCCGACGACGACGATCAGAAGTGCGGGCAGCAGGCAGGCGATCAAGGGAAACAGCACCTTGATCGGGATCTTGTGGGCCTGTTCGGAAATCCGCAGCCGGCGGGTTTCACGAGCGTGTTCGGCCTGGGCGCGTAGCACTGGTGTCAGGGACAGCCCGAGTTCCTGCGACTGGTTCACGGAGGCGACGAAATGGCGCACTTCCGGGGTCGGATTGCGCATCGCCATTGTTGCCAGCGCCGACGCCAGCGGGTCCCCGAGTCGGACATCACTGATCACCCGGCGCCACTCCGCAGAGAGGGTTCCCTGGGTGTGTTCGGTGACGTGGTCCAGCGCCGCCTGGAAACCCATTCCCGCTTCCACACAGATGCAAAGCAAGTCCACGGTCTCCGGGAACTCGCGCGTCACCTCGAACTGGCGGCTCCGACGATTCCGCGCCGCGCGGTAGCCGGGCCACAAAGTCACCGCGAACCCAGCAGCGACCGCCAGCAAGGCGGCACGGGCCCAGTCCATCCCAAGCGTCAGTAAGAGTGGGAGCAGTGCGACGGCGACACTCACGGCTGCCAGCGATCGGCGGCGAGTGGGTCTGAGCCAGACCACCCTAAACCTCCAGTCGGATTGCTCGCCGCAGCCAGAGGCTGCCCAGCACGAACAGCAGGACTGCAGTCCCGATCAGCACCCAGCCGCGTTGGTCGGCGACGAGCGGTTGCAGATGTTCCGGGCGCAGCACCAGTAGCAGGGCTACGAAGCCGATCGGCAGAGCGGCCAGCACCCAGGCCGACAACCGGCCCTCGGCGGCCAGCACCCGAGCGGTGCGCCGCAGCGTCTCCCGTTCCCGGAGGGTCCCGGCGATGGTGCGCAACAACTGCCCCAGGTCGCCGCCGATCCGGCTGTTGATGCGCACCGCGATCACCACCCACGTCAGATCATTGCTCCGCAGTCGTTCCGCCGTCGCCGCCAGCGCATCCGGTACGGATTCGCCGAGTCGGATCATCGCCTCGACCCGGCCGAGTTCGCCAGCCAGCGGTCCGCCTGCGCGTACCGCCGAACCGATCGACTGGCCGAGTGAGTGACCCGCGCCGAGCGAGGCGGCCATCAGCGTCAGCGCGTCCGGCAGGGCTTCGGTACAGGCGCGGCGATACCGCGCCGCCGAGACCAGCACAGCCCCCCGCAGCACGGCAGGCGTCAGTAACACCCCGACCAGCAGGCCGGGCCAGGACATCAGGACGAAGCCCGCGGCTGCGCTGCCGAGGACCGCCAGCAGCAGCCAGCTGCGCCACCTGGTTGGCCGGTTGAGGCGCTCCTCCCCGAGCCGTTTCCACGACGTTTCCGTGACTGTGTCCAGCCAACGACTACCAGTCGGCGTGGTCATCGAGACCCATGCTCGGAGTCGGTAGTCATCTCCGGCAGCGTCGGTTCCGCCGGATCCGACGCTGCCGTTTGACGGAACCGCGGACCGGCCAGATGGGAGATTCGTGGCCAGAAGCCGGGTTCGAACCCCGAGGCGCGAAGTCGAGTGCCGCAGTCCGTCAGCTCGAACAGGGACTGCAGCGTCACCACGTCCCCTTCCATCCCGACGATCTCCGCGATATCGACCACCCGCCGGCTACCGGAGGCATCGCGCTGCAGGTGCACCACCAGATCGATGCCGTGGCCGATCTGATCGCGTACCGCCCGTACCGGGATGTCGACGCCGGAGATCAGCACCATTGTTTCGATTCGTCGCAGCGCGTCCCGGACGGAACTCGCGTGCACGGTTCCCAGTGATCCATCGTGACCGGTGTTCATGGCCGCCAACATGTCCAGCGCGGCGCCGTCCCGGACCTCCCCGATGATGATCCGATCGGGGCGCATCCGCAGGGCGTTGCGCAGCAGGTCTCGGATACCGACCTCCCCGCTGCCGGCCACGGAGGCAGGGCGGGACTCCAACCGCACCAGGTGCTCGTGGTCCAGTTGCAGCTCGGCGGCATCCTCGATCGTGATCAACCGCTCGTTCTCGGGGATGAAGGACGACAGCGCGCTCAGCATGGTTGTTTTGCCCGAGCCTGTGCCGCCCGAGACCAGGATGTTCAACCGGCCGGCGACGCAAAGTGCGAGTAGCCCGGCGGCGTCCTGGCTGATGGTGCCCAACCCCACCAGATCGTTCATAGTGATCGGATCTCGGCTGAACCTGCGCACCGTGAGGCTGGTTCCGTCGATCGCCACCGGCGGCACGATTGCATTGACCCGGGAACCATCCTGCAGCCGAGCGTCGACCATCGGCGAGCTCTCATCGATGCGTCGCCCGACCCGGGCCACGATCCGGTCGATGGTGCGACGGAGGTGGGACTCATCATCGAATCGGGTGACGTCTCGCATCACCACGCCAGCCCGCTCGACATAGACCGTGTCCGCGCCGTTGACCATGATCTCTCCGATGGTGTCGTCGCGCAGAAGTGGCTCGAGTGGACCCAACCCGAGGGCATCGTCGAGGACCAACTGGGCCAGTTCGGCCCGGACCGAACCCGGCAGATCCCGCCCTCTGTCGGTCAGCGATCGCTCGACCACCTGCGCCGCCCGGGACCGCAACTCGGATTCATCCAGGCGGTCCTCGGTCAGGTCCGCACCCAACGTCAGCACCACATCTGCCCGGATCTGATCGCGCAATGCCGTCATCCGGCTGGGTGTGACCGGCGATTCTCGCCCCGGAACGCCCATGCCGGCCGCTCCGGCGGGTCCAACCGGCGGATAGCCGAAGCCGGCATCAGGGTTCCCTCCGGCGGTGGCGGCGTCAGCGTGCTGGGCCGCGGTCGGCGGGGCCAGCGGGCGGACCGCCATCGCGGAAGGGGTAGCCGTGGCCGGTCGCGGATCTGGTTCGCCGCGGACAGCGGCAAGTCTGGCGGCGAGGCTCATGATGCAGCCTTCCTGAGCCAGCCGCGCACGCCAGCGCTGGGGGCGGGCACGTCCACCCCGGCCAACTCCGAAGCCAGCCGACCGACGGCCTGCGAGTAGGGATGCTCCGGCCAGTCCCAGCCGAGAATCCGACGACGCTCGGCGGCGAGCGAGAGGTCAGCCGAGTAAGGCAGGTCGGCCGAAACGGGCACGCCCAGGGTGCTCGCGACCTCTCGCGTCCGGGGACCGCGTCCGGGACCGACTCGGTTCACGACTACCCTGAGTCGCTCACCGGTGAGACCCAGCTCTGCCAAGCACTCCAACGCCGCCCGGGTGGACTTCAGAGCGGCTGGATCGGTGGAGACTGGGAGCACGACGAGATCGGCAAGCTCCATCGCCAGCAGCGTCAACTCCGGCAACCCCGGTGCGGTGTCCAATACGACGGTGGTGTGGGTGTGCGCCAGATGGCGCACCGCGATGGCGCACGCGGCCGAGGTGACCCCCTCGGCGGCCGCCGGGTCACACGGCGCGGCGAGGACATGCACCCCGCGGGGGTGGCGCAGCAACGCGCGGTCAACGGCAGCGCCCGGGGACGCTTCGGACAGGGCGCTGATGTCCGTCGTCACCGCCAGATCCAGCACGAGCGCGACATCGCCGAACGACAGGTTGAGGTCGGCCAAAGCCACGGTCGGCACACGTGGATCCGGCTGGGCCGCGGAGAATCGCGCCGCGAGGGTGGTGGCCAGCGTTGTCTTCCCGGTGCCGCCTTTGGGCGAGATCACCGCGATCACCAGCCCCGGGCCGCCGGGCGGTGCCGGCGCGAACCTGGAAGTCATGGGTTGCGGGCCGAACGCCCCCCGGATAAGTGTCGTCATACGTGCCCCCGATAGTCGTGGCAGGTCCGACGACGTAGGCTCGCCGACCTGGTGGTACCACGCTAGTTGGGATCAGGGTGGGCGTGACGATAGTTATCCACAGGACCGCCCAGGGCGGTCCCGGCGGCTGGCGGATGATCCCAGGTCAGCGAACCCGGGCCAGTGCCGCCGCCCCCACAATTCCGGCGTCGTTGCCGAGCTTGGCCAATCGCACAGCCGGTACCGGGCGGGCTTCCCGGCCTGACAGGAATTCGAGGAAGGCTTGGCGGGCGGGCACGAACAACAGGTCGCCCGCCTCGCTGACGCCACCTCCAATGACGAACACCTCGGGGTCGAGGAGAGCCGCCAGCGTAGCCATTCCACGTCCCAACCAGGTGCCGGTGAACGCGAACGCCTCCAACGCCACTGCGTCCCCGGCCCTGGCTGCCTCTGTCACATGGGCGCCCTGGACACCCTCTGGGGTGCCGTCGCCGAGATCCAGCAGGATTTCGGCCTCCGCCCGACGGTCAGCCGCCAATGCGCGTGCCTCGCGCACGAGCGCGTTGCCGCTGGCGTACTGCTCCCAGCAACCGCGTTGGCCGCAAGCGCACTTTCGACCGTCTGGTTCCACCGACATGTGGCCGATCTCGGCGGCAAGTCCGTGCCGTCCTCGATAGAGCGCACCGTCGAGGATCAAGCCACCGCCGATACCGGTGCCGACGGTGACCGCGATCATGTCGGAGGCGCCCTGGCCGCCGCCGTATTCGCGCTCGCCCCACGCTGCCGCATTGGCATCGTTCTCGATCACGACGGGCAGATCGGTGGCCGCCTCGAGCGCCAACCGGAGGTTCGCGTCGGTCCAGCCAAGGTTCGGTGCCAGCAGGACTTTTGAGCGGCCACGGTCCACGAAACCGGCCGCGCCCACGCCTACGGCTTCGATCGCGTGACGTTTCGCCAGATCGTTGATGGCATCCACGACGATGTTCTCGACAGCGTCCAGGTCACGGCTCGGCGTGCGTCGCCGGGTACGAGTGAGGATCTTGCCGTCGTCATCCACCACCCCCGCCGCGATCTTCGTGCCGCCGATGTCGACGCCCAAGGTCAGTGCCATCTCAACCTCTTCCCTGCGGCGGTGAGCCGCTGCTACCTGATGCGAGAGTCCGCGGTCAGGGGTACCGCTTGTTTCGTTGATTGTCGGTGAAGGCGACCACTGCGGTATTCAGCGCCTCGGTGACCGACGCCATCGCCTCGGCCAGACCGACCGCCACCTGGGGTTGCACCGTCCTCATCACGTCCAGTCCGCGGCACAGCGGGCAGAACTCGCAACTGCTCGCAGCCGACCCTGACTCGTCGTCAGAGGTTGGCACCTCCCACAGGTGTCCGAGAATGCGACTTAGTTCGGGGTCGGTGCCTTCAGTGTCGTCGCCGACATCGGTCGAGTCCGCTGCCTGTGGTTCTGCCGCTGACCCGGGGCCGTCCGGTGCTTCGGGTGTCGACGCCTGTGCCGACAGCGACTCGGCAGCTTCGGCTGCCAGCGCCTTCAAGGTGTCGGTGAGTCCGGTCTGTTGAGACCAGTCCGCTAGCGCGGAGGCCAACTTGAGCGCCTCCATGATCGGGGAGCCGGCGCTGCCGTCCGAGGACGTGGCATCGGTATCGCTACCGGCTTCTGGGTACTCGTGACCCCCGGCCGGATCCGTGTCCGCCTCAGCTGCTGCAGAGTCACCGTTCGGGAACAGTGGAGTGGCCCCAGAGAACTCCGAATCACCGGCATTCCACCAGGGTCCACCGTCGTTGTCGGGCGCGCCGGGCATAGCGACCGTCAGCCTTCGACGCGCTTTTTGAGACCCTTGAGGGCCGTGTCCACGATCGCCTTTTCAGCTTGCCGCTTCATCACTCCGAGCATCGGGATGTTCAGTCCCACAGCAAGTACATAGTTGACCTTGGTATGTCCGTCTACCTCGTCCAGGCTGTAGGTGCCGTCCATCGTCTTCAGCACCTTGCCCTTAGTCAGCTTCCAGGAAACCTCGCGGTCACCGTCCCAGTCGTACAGCAACTCGTAGACGTCCTTGATCACTCCGGCATCGAAGGTGAAGCGCGCCGTGGCGGGGCGACCGTCCTCGAATTCCGTGAGCACCTCGATCGACTTCACGCCCTCACTCCACTCGGGATAGGCCGGCAGGTCGGCGATGACGTCCATGATCGCGGCGGCCGAAGCCTCGATCACGATGCTGGATTCGGTTGCGTCGGCCATCGGGGGCCCTCCTTGGAATGGCGAAGTGCTGTCGCACGTCAGGCTAGCGCCTCGCGCGGCCGTCCTCGCGCTGAACCACGGACCGCTGCCAGCGTCAACGCGGAGGTCAGCCGCGCGCCCTCTACTCCTTCTCGTGCTGCTTGGGAAGCGGCGGCGGACAGCCCGCCATTCTGGCTCCCTCGACCTCATCCTTGAGAGCCCAAATGGTTCGCTTCCAGTGCAACGCCCTTGCCTTTCGCAGCGATGCGGCCCGTCGCCAACCGGCGGGAGTGTCGGGCAGATCCTGGCCAGCGGTGGGGTTGGTCGAGGTGGGTAGGCCGCGCAGGTAGTAGTGCACAATCGTGCCGTGGCCAACCGGCTCCAGCCAAATTTCGACAGAGCCGACAAGGGCGCCGGTGACCGACCAGCGCACCCCCTGGCTGCCGCGGTCCATGAACACGACAAGGTCGAGGTCTGGCCACCAGTCGCGCCACCTGGCAGGGTCGTTCACTAGCGTCGCCAGTACCTGCGGCGAGGCTGCTATGTAGGTCTCGTCGACCAGGTCCACACTCGCCACGGCAACCACCCTGCCAGAGTGTCGCGGGTGTCAGTTCGCCGCTGTGGCCGGTGACTGCGGGCGCCTTCCGCGGTGGCCGTACCAGGCGCCGGTGGCTGGGACCTTGAGAATGTCGGGAGTTCGGCCTAGATTGCGGCACAATCGGCGCGGGTGAGTGTCGCTTCCACGGAGCAGGCGGCTATTCACGCAGGTAGAACCGAAGCGACCGAGGCGCGGTCGCTCTGAGGAGAGGTGGATCTGATGGCGGAATTCCGGGAACCGGTCCTGGTGCCCTATCCGGCCGGCGGCAGTCTGTGTGACGACGTGGAACGGATTGCCCGCGAATCCCCGAGTCGGATCGCGCTGCGCCGTCGGTCGGGCAAGAACTGGGTAGAGGTCACCGGTGTGGAGTTTCGCGATCAGGTCGTCGCCGTCGCGAAGGGGCTGATCGCCGCCGGGGTCGGTGCTGGGGACCGGGTCGGTCTGATGTCCGCCACCCGCTACGAATGGACGCTGGCCGACTACGCGATCTGGTACGCCGGGGCGGTAACGGTGCCGATCTACGAGACGTCATCGGCCGAGCAGGTGGAGTGGATTCTGGAGGACTCCGAGGCGGTCGGGGTGTTCCTGGAAGGCGACAGACATCTGGCCGTGCTGGCCGAAGTGAAGGGCAGGCTGCCTGGGGTGGCGGAGCCGTGGGTCTTCGACAATGGTGCGATCGACGCCCTGGTGGCTGCCGGAAAGCAGTTGCCGGACAGCAAGGTCGCGGCCCGTCGTGAGGCACTGACGCCTGATTCGATCGCGACCCTGATCTACACCTCTGGCACGACTGGGAGGCCCAAGGGCTGCGAACTGACCCACGGCAATTTCATGTTCGAGATCCGCAACATCGTCAACAGCATGCCGGAGATCTTCCTGACCGGGCATTCGTCCACCCTGCTGTTCCTGCCGTTGGCGCACGTATTCGGTCGACTGATCCAGATCGGCTGCATCAATTCCGGGACCGTGTTGGGCCATTCCGCGGACCTCAAAAACCTTCTGGACGATTTGGCGGCGTTCAAGCCGACCTTCCTGCTGAGCGTTCCGCGGGTGTTCGAAAAGGTCTTCAACGCATCCCAGCAGAAGGCGGAGGCGGCCGGTAAGGGTCAGATCTTCGCTACCGCCGCTGGCGTTGCCATCGACTACAGCAGGGCGCTCGATCGGGGTCGCCCAAGCTTGCTGTTGCGGGTCAAGCATGTGATCTTCGACCGGTTGGTCTACCGCAAATTGCGTGCGGCCTTGGGCGGTCAGGTCGAATGGGCCGTGTCCGGTGGCGCACCGTTGGGAGAGCGGCTGGGCCACTTCTTCCGGGGCATCGGCATCACCATCCTGGAGGGTTACGGACTGACCGAAACCAGTGGCGCCTCCACTTTGAACCGGCCCGACAAGGTCAAGATCGGCACAGTTGGCAAACCCATCCCAGGTGCGTCGGTCAGGATCGCCTCGGACGGGGAAATCATGCTGGCCGGTCACCAGATATTCCTGGGCTACTGGCGCAATGGACAGGCCACCGCCGAGGCGATCGAGCCCGATGGTTGGTTCCATTCGGGTGATATCGGCGAACTGGACTCGGACGGCTATCTGCGAATCACGGGCCGCAAGAAGGAGTTGATCGTCACCGCTGGCGGCAAGAATGTCGCACCTGCGGTGCTGGAGGACCGGATGCGATCCCATTGGCTGGTCAGCCAATGCATGGTGGTCGGGGATCAGCAGCCCTACATTGCGGCCCTGATAACTCTCGACGTGGAATCGCTGGATGCCTGGGCCGGGCAGCACGGAAAGCAGACTCCGTTCAGCATGGAGCAGGCGGCGGCCGACCCTGAGATGCTGGCAGAGATCTCGGCGGTGGTGGATGGGGCCAACAAGGCGGTTTCTCATGCGGAGGCGATCAAGAGATTCCAGGTGCTGCCGGTGGACTGGACCGAGGAAGGGGGCCAACTGACGCCCTCCCTCAAGCTCAAGCGCAATGTGGTGATGGTCGAATTCGCGGACGACGTGGCTGAGCTCTACTCCTGACCGTCGGCCGGTCTTGTCGAGGCCGGATGGCTCGGTGGGTCGAGGCCGGATGGCCCTGTGGATAGTGGCCGAGGTGGATCCGGCAATCGACGTATCGTTGATGTCATGCCCGCACGGCGGGTGAGCGTCTGAGGGGGACGCGCGCCCAGGGGGGCTGTGGCATCGTCGAAGGGGTCGGCTTGTGGGGGACGAAGTCGGCAGTGTCGACGGTGACCGAATTGGGGGGATTGGGTGGGTGTTCGGGGTCGGCGGCCGTCGAAGTCGTCGACCCCGAACTGCCCGCCCTGAGTCGACGAGCTCCGACCGGCGGGGCCGCGGGGCGCAGTTCCACCGAGACTCCGGCGCGGTCGCGGTGGAAGCAGCAATCGTGCTTCCGTTGCTGATCGCAGTATTGCTCGGGCTGATCGAGACCGCGATGTTGCTGCGGGGCAGTATCGGGCTGTCCTCGGCGGTTCGCAGTGCCGCCCGCACCGCTTCAGCCGAGCCACGTCAGGAGACATTCGCTGTCGATGCCGTGGAAGCGCTGGCTCGCGCGGGGACCGGAGTGGCCCTGACCCAGATAAGCGAGGTCTGGGTCTACCGGGCCAATCGGGAGGGATACCCGGGCGCAGACGGCAATGGCGGCTTCTCGATCGGCTGCACGACCGCCTGCCTGCGGTTCCGGTTCGACCCGGCTCAGGGCAGGTTCGTGTCGAACGGTGGCAGCTGGCCGGCGAGCAGTATCGATGCCTGCATGACTACCGCACAGTCTGTCGGCGTTCGGGTTTTGGCCCGGCATGCACCCATGACCGCAGGTCTGATCGGTGAACGGACGCTATCCCAGCGGGCAGTGATGAGGTTCGAGCCGATGGTTGAGACCAGCGGCAGGTGTCGACCATGACCGCTCCGATTGGCGCGCGTGTCGGCGGTGGGCGACCGCTGGGACGCGATTCGGACCCCGGCAGCGACGGCAGATCCGACCGTGGGGCGGCCGCGGTACTCGTGGCCTTGGCCGCACTGCCTATTCTGATTGGTTCGGCCGTGCTCGGAGTTGATCTGGCGCGGCTGCAGCTCAGCGGTCAGCAGGCCCAACGGGCAGCCGATTCGGCAGCGCTGGCCGGTGTGGTCTTCCTGCCAGCTGATCCATCGCGGGCCGATGGTGACGCCCGGGCAGCGGCTCGCGCCAACGGCATCCCGCCTGCCGATGTCGACGTAGCTCGAGTGCCCGGGTATCCGAGCAGGCTGAGCGTTCGGGTATCCGTGCCGGTCAAGCATGGTTTCGGACAGCTGCTCGGAGTCCCGACGCACACCGTGTCACGGTTGGCGATTGCGGATTTCGCGCGGCCGCTGGTGCTCGGCAGTCCATGTAACGTGATCGGAAATGAGGATATGCCCGGTACCGGTGGCGGACCGGAGCAGATGGCCGTCAGCGGCGCTGGCTGTCGGGGTGGCGGCCGGTTGTGGACAGCAATCCAGGGACCCGATTCCAACAAGGAACATGGCGATGCGGTGACTGCGCGGCGGTGCGTCTGGGGGCCGGCGGATAACACCCCCGATGGCTGCAGCCAGAACGGATTCGGTCCCAGCCCACCGGGGCTGAACCTGGACTACCGACCGGGTGGTTATACCTACGTCATCCGAGTGACGCGGCCCGGGATCCTTCGGCTGCAGGGCTATGACCTCGGCTGGGTCGCGACCGGATCGAGCTGCACCGGGGTGTTCAATCGCGCTGGCGGGCTGGTCAGTGCGTTGGCCGGGGCTAATCGGGTACTGGCCAACGAGTATGTGGACTCGGCCGGTGCCGCCAGCAACGGCCGCTATGCGCAGGGCCCAGGACCCTTCTGCGCCGGTGATTCCCAAGGGGTATACCCCTACGACGACGACTCCAAGGCGGCCCTGGCGATGACCACGACCGTCACCCCCCGTCGGCCGGGCGTGTCCAGTTGGGAGCCCAGCACCGGTGCGCCGTTGTGCCCGGTCACGAGCTACCAGGGGTTCGACGGACTGACCACGACGCTGGCGACCCGACTGCGGCCGGGTGTCGGCGGGGTCGCAGGTCTGGCGTTGCGTCGGACTTTCCACCGGTGGGCGGAGATCTGCCCGGCCACCGCAGTCACGCCGGGGGACTACACCGTGACGGTGACCACCGGTGCCGGTGCCGGACAGAACCGCTACGCCCTACGAGGCTGGCTGGAGGGTCAGACCGGTGGGGTGGCGGTGATGGCGCAGGAGCGTCTCGGCGCTTACATCAACATCGCCTCCGGCACATCTCGGTTCCATCTCGTGCGGTTGGACTCCTCGGCGGCCGGCAGGACGTTGGAGGTGGGGATCTTCGACCTCGGTGACGCCGCCGGCCAGATCCGATTGACACTGCTGGGTCCGGACAGCGACGTACCCTTCGGGCGTTGCGACGTCTCCGGGGCGCTCGTCGCAGCGGCCGCCCCGTGCTCGATTCTCACCTCTCGACCCGTGTCCGACTCGCACTGGCTGAGATTCCGAATCCCGATCCCGCGCGACTATCGGTGCTCTTTCGACGACGACCAGTCCAAGTGCTGGGTTCGGGCTCAGATCTGGAGTAGTCGGGAGCAGTACGACGCCACCACCTGGACGGCCAAGATGGACGGCGATCCGGTCCGACTGGTCCGCTGACGCGGCGCGATTCAGGCTACCGCGAATCAGACGACCGCACCGTCGTCGTGGTCATCAAGACCACTCCGACCACCACCGGCGCGTGCCACCAGCGCGATGAAGCCACCCACGAACCCCGCGACGCCGAGCACCGTCAGAATCCCGGTCAAACCCATGATCGTCGACAGCACGACCAGGCCGATACCACCCACGATCGCAGCCCACGCAGCCATCGCGGCCCGGCTCATTCGTGGCAGCGGCGGTGGATCAGGCGGGATGAAGCGGTCCTGCGGGTCCGGCTGAAAATCGTCCCGGCGGGCGGGCGGGGTATTCGCGCTGGCGGGCAGGTCGCTGGATACTCCATCGGCGCGCAGGTCGGCGACAATCTGGGACCACTGCTCGGACTCGGACACGTCCAGCCGTCCTGAGTCCGCCGACGTGGCCTCGGGCGGACGCTCCTTCGAGCCGCCGTTGCCCATCTGAGGTAGTACACCCGCCACCACCCTGCGGGCATCGGAGAGCTCACTTCGCGGCACGAACACCCGCACCAAAGAACGGGTCAGTGCGCCATCGGGGCCGCCAGTGTCGACTCGGGCGGTGACGGCTTGTAGCCCAACGTTGGTCAGCGCGTCGAGCAACTGGTCGGCCTCGCCCCGGTCAAGGTCGATCAACGGGATGAGGTCCGGGCGCGTCTCCGGGGCGTCCATTGGTCCCGCCATGGCTGCTAGGCCCGACTGGCCAGAACTCGTTCGATGAAATCAACGCTCTCGGAGAAGATCAGCGGAGCGTCGTAGTCGAGGGTGGCGACGTGGTAGGAGTTCTCCAGTTCGATGAAGACGACGTCCTCGCTGGACACATGGTCCAGGATCCACTCGGTGTTCGACGCCTCCACCACGTGGTCCTCTGCGCTTCGGAAGATCAACAGCGGCTGATGTACATCGGCGATGTCGGCTTTGACCGCTTCCCAGAGTTTGGTCAACGAGTAGGCGGCTTGCAGCGGAATCTTCGAATAGCCCCCTTCGTCCACACCGGGCTTCTTGATGTCGTTGGTGATCCCGGGGAAAGCCGGCACGACGTGGCGCAGCACCGGCAGCACGAACCTGTCCGGGCGCTCGGTGTGCACTGCTGCGTTGACAATCACGACACCGGCCAGGTCTGGGTATTCCTCGGCCAGCCGCAACGAGAGGGACCCACCCATCGACAGACCCATCACGAATACCTGGTCGCAGCGCTCCTGCAGTTCGGCGAGGACGCGAGTGAGTTCCGCGTACCAGTCCTGCCAACGGGTCTTGTTCATCTCCTGCCAGGACGTGCCGTGGCCTGGCAGTCGGGGCAGTTCGACCGTGTAGCCGGCCGCCGCAAGGTGCTCGGCCCAAGGGCGCATCGACTTGGGGCTGCCGGTGAAGCCATGACTGACCAGGACACCGGTGCGACTGCCAGCGGCAGCGAAGGATTCGGCATCGTCGGCGATCGGCATTGGTTCCTCCAGTGGTCCGCGGCTGCGGCTCGGGTGCTGTGGGTGGTGTGGTGTGTCCGGCGATGGTCGACGATCGACCGCCGACCGCGGGGTTCTGTCGGAGCATAATCCCATGGACCAGGACCGAAGGCGGGCACCGGATCCGCTCCGGCGGCCGGTCTGGCGGATCTGCCCGCGCGCAGGCGTGACGCGAACTGTCCGAAACCGTGGCCACGGCGGCGCCTTCGATCCTCTGCTGCCAGGGGCTCGCAAGGTCGGGACCGTGTCGTCTAGGATTTGGTCACCGTTGCCCCTTGGGGGTGACCCGCACCACCACCCGAACTGCCATTGACCATGTCGGAAACATTCCGACCGAGGAGCGCCCAGTGTTGTACTGGTTGATGAAGTACATCCTGGTGGGTCCGCTGCTGCGGTTGTTCTTCCGGCCCAGGGTGGAGGGGCTGGAGAATATTCCGGCCACCGGCGCGGCGATTCTGGCGAGTAATCATCTGTCGTTTTCGGATTCCATCTTCCTACCCCTGGTGTGCAAGCGTCGGATCACGTTCATGGCTAAATCGGACTACTTCAACGGACCCGGAATCAAGGGCTTCTTCACGAAGCTGTTCTTCAAGGCCGTTGGTCAAGTGCCGGTCGACAGGTCGGGCGGACACGCCAGCGAGGCCGCAATGGATACCGCGCTAGGGGTGTTGGCGGAGGGGAAGCTGCTCGGCATCTACCCGGAAGGCACCCGTTCGCTGGATGGGCGGCTCTATCGGGGGAAAACCGGTGTGGCCCGGATGGCGCTGGAGGCAGGGGTGCCGGTGTTGGCGGTCGCCATGATCGACACCGAGAAGATCCAGCCGCCCGGCAAGAAGCTTCCCAAGATCATGCGGGTGGGGATCAGGATCGGCAAGCCGCTGGACTTCTCCCGCTATGAGGGGATGGAGAACGATCGGTTCGTGCTGCGGTCGATGACCGACGAATTGATGTACGAACTGATGGAGCTATCTGGCCAGGAGTACGTCGATGTCTACTCTGCTCGGGCCAAGGAAAGGCATGCCGGTGAGAGATCGGAGCTCGCCGGCGGAACGTTAGACGAGGACGATCGGGTCTCGGTGGACACCAGCAGCGCCGCCTAGTTGCAATCTCCGCACACCGCCACATCCCGCGGACGGCGCGGACGCGTTCGGCCCAGTCCGGTCCCAACCGCGCTGGATCTCCTTTGCGCGCCTGATGCCCGGGTGGGTTGTCGGTGTCGGCAGCCCACCCGGGTGTCGG
>CAZJNU010000003.1:0-95052 GCA_964547485.1 uncultured Actinomycetes bacterium | reverse complement strand
AGCGAGATGCCCTCCCCGGGACGGCTGCGCTGCGCGCCGCGGGGGAGGGCATCTCGCTTCCGGCGGCTCCGTGGGGGTGTTCGGCGACGGGAGCGGAGGGCAGCTCGCCCCCGGCGGCTCCGTCGGTTGCGGGGTGATGTCACGTGTGCACTCCGCTAGAGGGTGTTGCCGGGCGACACGCCGACGACACGCCGGTGGTGGGGCAGGTTTCGGCGAGGGCGGAGTGCACACGTGACGTCGCTGCGCCGGTGAGGGCGCCGAAGGGAATGCCGGGGGTTACGACGGGCCCCGCGGCCGCCGCCCAAGCTACTCCGGGGCTTCGCCGCTGGCGGCTGAGCTGCCAGCGGGGCCGGCGGCGGGTTTGCCAGCCCGGGTGCGGCGTCTACTGCGGGATTTGCGGGGGGTGGAGCTCTTCTCCGAGTCCGCGGACGACTTTCCGTCGGACTTGGCGTCAGCACCACCGGAGCGGCCGCGGCCGGATCCGCCACGTCCGCTGCTTGATCCACCACCGGAGGCGCGGTTGCGGTCGCGCCCGCCGCCGCGGTTGCGACCGTTGTCACCGTCGCGGCCACCGCGGGAGCCACCGCCACCAGAGCGGTGTTTGCCGGTTTCGCCCAGGTCCTCGACCTGTTCGGCGCCGAGACCCTCGCGGGTCCGCATAGCCTTCGGGAGCTTGCCCTTGGCGGAGGCTGGGATGCCCAGGCCGGTGTAGACGTGCTCGGAACTTGAGTAGGTCTCGACTGGCTCGAAGAAGGCGAGTCCCAAGGCCTTGTTGATCAACTGCCAGCGTGGGACATCGTCCCAGTCGACCAGGGTGACCGCCACTCCGGCGTTGCCGGCGCGGCCGGTGCGACCGACCCTGTGCAAGTAGGTCTTCTCATCCTCGGGGCAGGAGTAGTTGATGACGTGCGTGACGCCATCGACGTCGATTCCGCGGGCGGCCACATCGGTGGCCACAAGGACATCGATCTTGCCGTTGCGGAACGCTCGCAGTGCCTGCTCTCGGGCGCCCTGGCCCAGGTCGCCATGAACTGTGCCCGCCGCGAAGCCGCGGTCGACCAGGTCGTCGGCAACCTTCTGGCAGGTGCGTTTGGTGCGGATGAAGACGATCACCAGACCTCGGCCCTCCGCCTGCAGGACGCGCGCGATCAACTCCACCTTGTCCATCGCGTGGGCACGCCAGACGTGCTGTTCGATCGCCTCAACCAGGGCACCCTCGTCCTCCGGGTCGGAGGCCCGGATGTGTGTGGGCTGAGTCATGTACCGCCGTGCCAGGTTCAGAATTTGGCCTGGCATGGTGGCGGAGAAGAGCATCGTCTGCCGGCTCGCCGGGACGAGCGACACGATCGTCTCGACGTCGGGCAGGAACCCCATGTCGAGCATCTCGTCGGCTTCGTCGAGCACTAGCGTGCGCACCCCAGACAGGTCGAGATGCCCCTGCCGGGAGAGGTCGAGTAGCCGTCCGGGGGTGCCGACAACCACGTCCACACCCTTCTTCAGCGCATCGATCTGCGGTTCGCTGGCGCGACCGCCATAGATGGACAGCACCCGGACCTTGCTCCGTTTGCCGGCCACCGCGAGGTCATTGCTCACCTGGACGCACAACTCCCGGGTGGGCACGACCACAAGGGCCTGCGGCACTCGGATCTGCTCGCCGTCGGGGTTGGCGACCGCGTCGAGTCGCATCAGCAACGGGATGCCGAACCCGAGCGTTTTGCCAGTGCCGGTCTTGGCCTGCCCGATGACGTCTTGGCCGTCGAGCGCGAGCGGCAGCGCCATCTCCTGAATACGGAAGGCCTCAGTGATGTCGATGTCGGCGAGGGATTGACGGATGGGCTCGGCGACCCCGAGGTCGGCGAACGAGATGGCGGTCAGAAGATACTCCGATTGCGTTAATTGGGTGGATTTCGGTGGTTCGGTGTGCACCAGTCTACGGCTATCGATTCCGCGCTCATGCAGGCGCGCTGCTGGTGGGCGCTAGGGTGGCTCTGTGGCGCGAGCGATGGACGACCCTGGCTATCAGGCGGGATTGGTCGACCTGCTCGGGTTGCTGTCCTATGGCGAGCTGCAAGGCTTCGCCCGGTTGGCGGCCGATGCGGCGATGGCGGATAACCTGGTTGACCAGGCTGCCATGTCGGCCATCGCGGTCAACGAACTTCGGCAATTCGAGCGGTTACGCGATCGGCTGGTCGAGATAGGCGCTGATCCCGAATCGGCGATGACTCCGTTCGTTCGTTCCATCGACGAGTTCCACACGTCGACGGCGCCGAGTGATTGGCTAGAGGGTCTCGTCAAGTTGTACGTCGGTGATGGCATCGCGGAGGACTTCTACGTGGAGATGGCCGACTTCGTCGACGACGAGACGGCAGGCCTGATCCGATCGGTGTTCAAGGATCGCGGCCAGGCCGATTTCGTCGTTACGACTGTTCGGGAGGCGATCGCAGAGGAGCCACGGGTGGCCGGTCGGCTGGCGTTGTGGGGACGACGCCTGGTTGGTGAGGCGCTGAGTCAGGCGCAACGGGTCGCAGCGGAACGGGACAGCCTCACGGAGTTGCTGGTCAGTGGCGAGGATGGTCTCGACCTAGCTGGCGTGGGCGAACTCTTCAACAGGTTGACGGGCCGACACGCGGCCCGAATGGAGGCGTTGGGCCTGACCCCGTGACGAGACTCCGGTGCACCTGTGGCGGCGGGATCTGCCTCAGCTGGCGCCGAAGCCCACCCGGCGGGAACTGGCCTCGCCGATCTCCACGTAGGTGATTTTGTCGGCTGGCACCAGATAGCGACGCCCCTTGTCGTCGACGAGGCTCAGCACCTCACCCGCGGCCAGCGCGGCAGCGACCTCGGCCGCCACTTTGTCCGGGGTGGACTTGCTCTCGAATCCGATCTCGCGAGCCGCGTACTGGACTCCGATCTTGACCTCCACGGAACTGACCTCCTTAGAAGACATCGTTCGCCGCCAAGCGCGACCTGCGCTGAAGCCTAAGCGTCCCGGGGCCGGGGGGAGATCGGGGGTCCCCCCGCATTCGGATGGGTACGTGGAAATGCGGAGATGCCCCGCCAGGCGAGACCCATCACCAATCGGGTGGCGGTGTCCTTGGGCAGGGCGCGGCGATTCCGAAGCCAGCGGCGGGCACTGGTCTGAGCCATTCCGGTGAGGCCGGTGGCCAGCAGCATCGCCTCGTCCTCGCTGAGACCGGTGTCGGCCGCGATCACCACCGCCACCTGGGCGGCGCACATCTCGTCTGCTCGTTCCACCCGACGCCTGACCTCGTCCTCGTTGACAAGGTCACTTTCGAATACCAGTCGGTAGGCGCCGTTCGGGTCATCTACGAAGTCGAAGTAGGCCCTGATGGTCGCTGCCACGCGCTCGTGGTTGTCCTCGGTGCTACTCAGCGCTTCCCTGAGGGCGCCGAAAAGTGACTCCACGCCGGCGTCGAGCAGGGCTAGGTAGAGCTCTTTCTTGCCCGGGAAGTGTTGGTACAGGACTGGCTTGGAAACACCCGCGCGCTCGGCGATATCGTCCATCGCGGCGGCGTGATAGCCCTGGGTCACGAACACCTGCCGAGCCGCGTCCAGCAGTTGGGCCCGACGCTCGCGGCGGGGAAGTCGCACCCCCCGTGAGGGGTCCTGTGTCGCCGTCATGGAACCCAATGCTACCCGCCAGTAACATCGGACGGAACACCGCCGTGACGCTGCCTGGTCGGGACCTCCCAGCCGTGGCCGGAAGGTGGCACTTCATACTTGCCGCACCAACCGAAGGAGCACCGCGTGTCTCTGCCAGCCCTGGTCGATCCGGCCGACACCCTGACTGTCGACGAGGTGCGTCGCTACAGTCGCCATCTGATCATTCCCGATGTCGGAATGGCGGGTCAGAAGCGACTGAAGAATGCAAAGGTGCTCGCAGTCGGGGCCGGCGGTCTGGGGTCGCCGACTTTGATGTACCTCGCGGCCGCGGGCGTCGGCACGATCGGGATCGTGGAGTTCGACACCGTCGATGAGTCCAATCTGCAGCGCCAGATCATCCACGGCCAGTCCGATATCGGCCGATCCAAGGCTCGCAGCGCCGCCGATTCGGTGGCTGAGATCAACCCCTTCGTCAAGGTGATCCTGCACGAGCAGCGGCTGGACTCCACGAATGTGATGGCGATCTTCGCCGACTACGACCTGATCGTCGACGGCACCGACAACTTCGCCACCCGCTACCTCGTCAACGATGCCTGCGTGCTGCTGGGCAAGCCGTACGTCTGGGGGTCGATCTACCGGTTCGACGGGCAGGCGTCGGTGTTCTGGGCGGAGTATGGCCCGTGCTACCGCTGCCTATATCCGGAACCGCCGCCGCCGGGGATGGTGCCGTCGTGTGCCGAAGGTGGCGTACTGGGCGTGCTGTGTGCCTCGATCGGCTCGGTGCAGGCCACCGAGGCGATCAAACTGCTGGCCGGAATCGGTGATCCGCTGGTCGGTCGGCTGCTCGTGTACGACGGTCTGGAACTGGCCTATCGCACCGTCAAGGTGCGCAAAGATCCCAATTGCGAAATCTGTGGGGAGCACCCAACCATCACCGAGCTCATCGACTACGACGCATTCTGCGGTGTCGTCTCCGAGGAGGCGGCGGAAGCTGCCCGCGATGCCACCATCTCGGTGAAGGATCTGGCGGGGATGCTGGCGCAGCGGGCGCGTGGTGAGCGGGATTTCGTGCTGATCGACGTCCGGGAGCCGGCGGAATACGAGATTGTGAGCATCCCGGACTCGGTCCTCATCCCCAAGGGTGAGTTCCTCAATGGGACGGCGCTGGAGACGCTGCCGCACGACAGGCAGATCGTCCTCTACTGCAAGATCGGCGGACGCTCAGCTGAGGTGCTGGCCACTGTCAAATCGGCGGGCTTTTCCGATGCGATCCATGTCGGCGGCGGGGTCGTGGCCTGGGTCAGTCAGATCGAACCGGACAAGCCCATCTACTGATCCAGCAAGGTGTCAGTGGTAGTTTCCAGATGCGTGCCCGACGCGTTGGTTGCCAACCGTCTGACACGTGCGAACGCACGAACCAGGGGAAGCCGGTGGCAATCCGGCGCTGACCCGCAATCGTAGGTCGCGATGCTGTAGTGGGAACGCCGCAGCAGGCCCGACGGCACACCGCCGTTGCGCGACGAGTCGAAATGCCTGGTGGCTGCGAGCGGCTCCATACGTCCGTCGAGGAGTACGGGACGGGGCCCGCTGATAGCCCGTTGGGCTGGTTGCGGCGCTGCGTCACGGACCGCCAGAGAAAGAAGCCGAAGTGACGAAATTGACCTCCGCAACGACCAGCCCATACCGGCTACCGTCAGTGCGGCCGCGCCGGGCGGCCTTCAGAAGTGCTGTCGCAGGCGTCGCCGTGGTGGGGCTGACAGCGGGCCTGGCCACCATCCCGGCGGCTGCGATCGCGCCCCCAACTGCTCCCGGCGTCGCGCCCGCAGCTGCGGCGCCCGGCCCCGACGCGGGCCTGTTCGGTGCCCAGGACCCCAGCTATGACGGCGTCTTCCGACAGGGTCTGGCACTCCTCGCCCTGGATGCGGCCGGGGCCCGAGTCCCACCCCAGTCCGTGGCTTGGCTCCGGGCACAGCAGTGCGCCGACGGCTCCTTCATGGCCTACCGCCCGAACCGAGCGATCCCCTGCAGCAAGCCCGACAACACCACCTACTCGGGCTCCGATACCAACTCGACAGCACTCGCGGTGGCGGCATTGAATGCGGTCGATCAGCGGCCAGCCGCCAACCGTGGCGCCGCCTGGTTGCGAGCCCGACAGAACCTCGATGGCGGTTGGGCCTACTACCCCTCGGCGGGTGTCGCCAGTGACGCCAACTCGACCGGTCTGGTGATGTTGGCGCTGCGGGCCAGCGGTCTGCAGCCCGCAGCGGTGCGCTCCCGCGGGAATCGCTCGGGTATCCACACGTTGGTCTCTTTGCAGTCCGGTTGCAGCACTCCGATAGGTCAGAGGGGAGGAGTCGCCTACCAAGCGGGCGGTGGTGCTGACGACCTTGCGACCGCACAGGCAGCGCTGGGATTGATCGGCTTGGTTCGCAGACAAGGTGCGGGGGCGGCCGTTTTGCCGGTTGCGCGTCCGTTCACGGCCCGAGCTGCCGGTGGCAATTGTGTCGGGATCAACAGGCAGCCGACCGCGCTCGCGGTGAACTACCTGGCCGACAAGTTGCAGGCGAACAAGGGACTCCTGCCCGACCCCTGGGACCCGACCGCGGCAAGTATTGGCAACACCGCCTACGCGGCGCTGGCGGTGGCCGCCTCCGGGTCCAGTACCTGGGTGGTGCGGGCGTCGTTGGCGAAGTTGGCGAAGCTCGCGGGCGGCTACGTCCGGTCCAGCGTCAATGGCAAGGCCACTGACGATGCCGGCCGGTTGGCGCTGCTGGCGCTGACGGCCCGACAAGGCGGCGCCAATCCCTCGGCGTTCGGTGGCGTGAACCTGGTGAACAGGTTGCAGCAGACCCGGCGTCCCTGATGACCGCGACAGCGACTCGACGCCGGCTCACCTATCGGACCGCCGCCGCAGTCGTGCTCGCGCTGGTTACCGGACTTGCGGTGTTGCCGGGGGTCGCTCAGGCGGTGACCGACCCGGGCGTCCCGGCGACTCCAGCTGCACCGACGGCGGCGGGACCCTCGATCGTGACCGCGTCGTCGGCATATCGTTACTGGTCCTACTGGTGGGGCCAGGCCGATGGCGGCTGGACCTACGCATCGATGGGTGCCCCCTCGACCCGGCCGAAGGACGGGGCGGTGGAAGGTTGGCGGTTTGCCATCAGCGGCGACGGTCCGAGCTCCGCCCGTGCACCTCGGACACAGGCGAATATGGTCACCCTCTGCCCCGATCTGACGTCCGCGCCGAGCGGTCAGAAGCGGGTCGCGGTGGTGCTCGACTTCGGTACTGCGGCGGAGGCTCCTCGCGGCGAGTCCCCACCCCCGGCGCGGGTGGCGTGTGTGGTGGTGCCGAGCTCGGCCAACGGGGTGCAGGTATTGGCCGCCGCCACATCAATCCGATCCAAGGATGGGCTGGTCTGCGCGCTGTCGGGATATCCGCAGACCGAATGTGCCACGACTGTCACGACGACCCCAGCGACACCGGCAAAACCTCCCGTCCGGAAGCCGGTGCCCGCCCCGGTCGCGGTACCGCCCAAGAAACCCGCGCGCGCACCCGCGGTTGCGGCCAGACCGCCGGCCACGACCACCCAGCCTGGCGGAGCAGCCGTCGCCGCGCCGAACACCGAACAGGACCCCGCGGAGGTGCCGGCCGGCGACGACAGCCAGTACGGCGAGGAGTCCACTGTCGAGTCCATCGAGTCGGGCATTGGGACTGGAGCTGGAGGAGCAGGCGCGCAGGCTGGCGCGATCGCAGGGCAACCTGGCCAAACGGCGGTTGGGACTCCCGCAGCCCAGGACCAGTCGTCCGGGGAGGGCCGAACTCCGGACGAAATCGGGGGTGGGATCGGCGACCCCGCCACGACCGAACCAGGCGAAGCTGTGCCCGCCACCTCAGCTATGGCAGAGGAACCGGTGGCGTTCGTCAGGCAGGATTCCGACCAGTCGTCGTCGGCCTCGAAGGTGGCCACCCTGGCCGGGGTGACCGCGGTGATCGTGGCGCTCGCCGGATTCTGGCTGTTCACCAGTCGGCGGAAGAAGGCCCGGGCGGCAGCCAGCTTCCGCCACCGGCGTCAGAGGTAGCCCTTCTTCTGCATCCAGTTGAAGGAGAACCAGCCCGGCACGGTGGGTAGCCAGAACGTCAGTACGCGGAAGAGCAGGGAAGACGAGACCGCGATACTTGGCTCGACTCCGATACCGGTGAGGCCAACCGAGAGTGCGGCCTCCACCGCGCCGAGGCCGCCGGGTGTCGGTGCAGCCTGCCCGATGGTGGCGCCGGCAAGGTAGACCACTGCCACAGCTGCCCACGACGCATCCCCGCCGAAGGCCCGAACGCAGGTGTAGAGGCAGATGCAGTAGCCGATGTTCAGGATCAGGATGCCGCCGATTCCCTCCGCCAGTTTCGCCGGCCGCTGGGTCAGGGTCAGGAAGCGGGGACCGACTTGACGCAGGATCGGTTGCACCCGGTCCCGCAGTTTGTGACGTGACCAGGGCAGCGCAATGGCGAGCACCAAGAGCGCGACGATGATGGCCGCCCCGATGTAGAACCAGCTGGGCACCGAGATGCCCACCTCCCGCTGGGTGCCGGCGAGTAGGCCGAAACCGAGCAGCAGCAGCAGGTGGAAGATGAAGGCCATCACCTGCGAGACCGCCACGCTGGCTGCGGCGAGCGCAGGATGGACGTTGGCCCGCTGCAGGTAGCGCACGTTCACCGCCACTGCGCCGAGCGTCGGTGGGGACACTAGGGTCGCGAAACTCGCCGCGAGCTGAGCGAGCATGGTGCGGATCAGGTGCAGTTTCTCGGGTACGAATCCCGACAGCGACATCGCAGCCCCGACGTAGGTGGCCGCCGACAGCAGCAGACCGGGGATGACCCAGGTCCAGTCGGCATCGGAGACCAACTGAGCCAGGTTGACAGACGCTAGCGATGTCAGCAGGAAGTACGCGGCGACGGTGCCGGCGATGATGGTGAACAGGGTGCGCGGCTTCAGCCGCTCAATCTGCACCTGCTCGGGCTCCGCGCCAGGGTTCGCCTCCAGCAGCTTATCCCTGAGTTTGCCGAGCAGGTCCTTGCGCTTCCGGATTGCGTGCCGGGTCGCAGGGGACAGCGCGACCGGTTGCAAGGCTGGCAGCGCCCGCATCAACCGGTCGACGCCGAGCACCCGGATACCGGCCGCGATGGCTGTGTCGGCATCGGTCAACAGAGCCTGGGTGCACAGCATCTCTGCGAGATCCAGCCGCAGGGCCAGGTCGCTTGCGGCGACAGACCCCTCCTCGCCGTTGATCAGCCAGACGCCGCCGTTGGGATCACGCAGGATGTTGTTGGCAGATAGGGTTCGGTGCGAGACGTCGGCGTCCTGGAGCCGCTTCAATCCGGCCCACGCCCGATCCAGATCGCCGTCGCGCAGGTCGTCGCCGATACCGGCAAATGGTTCGCCGTCGATCGTCTCGAACGCCATCAGGGTGGCATCGTGCCCCACCTGGCTGACCGCGAGCAGGTGCGGGCAGGGTGCGCCTGCCACCTGCGAGGCGTACGCCTGCAGCGAACCGCGCTCCAGCCGTCGTCGCATGGTGACGCCGCTGCCGCCGTCATCTTCCCGGATACGGATGCTGCGCCACGCTGCCGGCAGCAGGCCAGCCCCTTCCAAATCCCGGTCCAGTACGAGCACGTCGAGGCGCTGACCGGACCGAGTCGTCGCCGTGTACTGACGGCCCCCGCGGGTCAGTGAACTGGCCCGCAACACCGTCAGTGGGAACCCGGAACGTTCCATCGAATTGGCCACATCGAGCCCGGACGGTCGGGTAGTCGGTGTTCCGCGGACGTACCGGACCAGCAAGCCGAAGGCCCAGCCGAGCAGGATGCTGATTGCACAGGCTGCGGCGATCATGGTGCCGCCGACGATGTTGGCGATCACGATCGCGCTGATGGTGGCGATTGCAGCCACCGCCAGTCGGGGCCGCTCGATCAGCCGAGCCACCGTGATGAACGCGGTGAGCGCGGAGATGAGGGCGTTGATCGCGATGACATCGCTGGGCGCGGACCGGCCGGTCAGAGCCTGCAATAGCTGGGGGGAGCCGAAGTTGTGGATCACAGTGTTCAGGATCAGAACCAACAGCAGGGTCAGAACCAACGCGGAGAGGGCGTCGATCAGTTGACGGCCCCGTTTGCGGGTCAGCAGGAAGATGCTGACCCCGACCGGCAGGCCCAGCAGACCGATGAGGCCGATCGTGCGGGTCACGCTGAGCACGAATGCGGGCAGTCTGGTGGACGCGAGGCTGAGGTCCTGGTCGAGCCCGGAGGTCGTTCCCGAGGCGACGTAGGAGACGAGCAGTATCGTCGCGGCTGCCAGCAGCGAGACCACCAGTCGCAGTAGATCGCCGGGTCTGCGCAGCCGCTTGGGTGCGATGTCTCCTTCGATGACGACGGTCGCATCGGAGGAGAACCTGTGCCCGCCGGTCGCGGTTGAGTCGGGGTCCTGCGGCCCGGCGTCAGGTTCGGCCGCCGACGGCTCCACAGCCACAGCCGGCTCGCCCGGGGTCTGTGTCGGAATCACCCGGGTATCCGAGAGGTCCAGCGGAATAGTCGGTTCGCCAGGGGACGGCGGAAACTTCATCGGGGGCGCGTCCACAGGGTGGGCTGGCGGCAGCTGGACGTCGGGAGCGCTGCCGCGCAACCCGTCGCCTCGCTCCACCTGTCCCGACTGCCCTGAACTCACCCTCGAATAGTCGCAGATGTCGCCCGCACATAATGTCGTACCTGGCTGGTTCGATATCGGTATGTCCATCGACCAACACCGGGTGCGATTGCGGCGCCGACCCCGAGCCGATGCCGCGGTCGAACTAGACCCGGATCAGCAATTCGTGGTGGATCACCGGCAGGGTCCGTTGCTCGTGCTCGCTGGTCCTGGTACCGGGAAGACGACGACCATCGTCGAGGCGGTCTCCGGCCGCCTCACCGGGGCGGATCCGATTCCATCCGCAGACGTGCTGGTGCTCACCTTCGGCAGGGCCGCCGCCGTGGATCTACGGGCCCGGATCGCGGCCCGGCTCGACACCGTCCCGATCCCCACCGTGGCCACATTCCACTCGTACGGTTGGCAACTTCTGCGCAGCGGGGGCGATCCGGAGACAACTCCGTGGCGGTTGCTGTCCGGACCTGAGCAGGATCTGGTGATACGTGAACTGTTGGCCGGGGAGCGCGAGGCTGGCTCCACGCGTTGGCCGGGGCGGTTGCGGCCGGCGCTGGCCACGGCGGGTATGTCGAGGGAGTTGCGCGCCCTGATGTCGGCGGTCCGAGGACGTGGGATGGAACCGGACGAGTTCGCGGCCGTCGCCGAGGCAAACCGCTTGACTGACTGGTCGGCCGCGGCGGAGTTCTTCGATGAGTATCTGACCGTCCTCGATATGCAAGGCGCCGTCGACTACTCGGAGGTGGTCCATCGAGCCCGGGCGATGGTGTTGGCCACACCGGAGCTGCGCGGCCGGTATCGGGCGATTTACGTCGATGAGTACCAGGACACGGACCCAGCGCAGGTTGCCCTGCTGCAGGCACTGACTATCCCGTCTACGAGTCTGGTTGCGGTCGGTGACCCGGACCAGGCCATCTACCGCTTCCGGGGCGCGGACGTTCGGGGGCTACTGAACTTCCCGGCTGACTTCCCCACCGCCGACGGCCAACCCGCTCCAGTCACCGTGCTGCGCCGAACCCGGAGATTCGGCCCGGAGATCCGGGCAGTCGCGGACAGGTGGATCTCGCAGGTGGGGTTGGGTACCCTGCCGGGTCACATCCGCAGCAGGCATCGATCGCCCGACTGCACCGGCCCGCCGGGGAAGGTGGAGTTGCTGGCGTTTGACAGCGATGCGTTGCAGGCAGACGGGATCGCGGATCTGCTCCGACGTGCCCACCTGGCTGCGGATGCCCCGATGGCCTGGTCGGATATGGCGGTCCTGGTTCGGTCGGCGGTGATCGACCTACCTCGGCTACAACGTGCCCTGGCAACTGCAGGTGTGCCAGTGGAAATCCCGGCCAGCGACATCCCGCTGGGTCAGGATCCAGCGCTTGCGCCGTTGTTGGTGGGACTGCAACTTGCCCATCAACCGGATCGAGTGTCCGCGGATGAGGTGCAGACCTTCCTCGGGTCCTCGCTGGTGGGCCTGCACGCCCTGGATGTGCGCCGGCTGTCACGTGCACTGCGGGTTTTCGACAAATCCGCGGCCCGGGCAGAGGGACGCGGCCCGCGCCCGTCGGCGGAACTTCTCCGGGAGTTGATGGCCGACCCAGGGGCTCCGCTGGCGGCGCTACCAGAGGACCTACGGGAACGACTGGATCCGATTCTGGACGTGTTGAGCGCCCTTCGCGCGGACATCCACCGGCCAGTGCGCGATCAACTCTGGGCGCTATGGTCCCTGCCTCGCCCAGGTAACGGGATGTGGGCGACCGAACTCCGCAACCGCGCCCTCGCCGGCGGCAGCGCCGGCCGCGAGGCAGACCGGGTGTTGGACTCGGTGGTCGCGCTGTTCGACTTGGCCGCGCGGCTCCCTCCCGGCTCGGGCGCAACGGACGTCGTGACCAGTCTGCGCAACCAGCAGATCCCTGCGTCCCGGCCGGCCGACGGCACGTTCCATCGGGATGCCGTCCGGCTGTTGACGGTTCATCGAGCCAAGGGCGGCGAATGGCCGTTGGTGGTGCTTGTCGGGATGCAGCAGGACCTGTGGCCGGATCTGCGGACGTCCAGCTCTCTGCTGCAAGCCGATCGGCTGGGTGTCGGTGGAGTGGAGGAGCCGCTGACCCGCCGCCAGGTCCTTGACGATGAGCGGCGGCTGGCATTCGTTGCCGCGACCAGGGCCCGCAATCGATTGGTCATCAGCTGTGTCGAGTCGCAGTTACCCGACCAGCCGCAACCTTCGCTCTTCATCGACGAAGTCAGAGCTGGTTCGGAGCCCGAGGAGTATGACATCGTTGTCGCGGCGGAGGCGCTGTCGGCCCATCACGCGCCCAGCCGCCTCACCCCGGCCGCACTGACGGCATCCTTGCGCACTGCCCTGATGGACCCTGAGTCCTCGCCTGACCTCAGGGCCGCCGCGGCCGAACGGTTGGTAAGGCTCGCAGGTCTCGACGGCGAGCGGGGGCTGACAGCTGCGGCAGACCCGCGCAGGTGGTGGGGAATCCGCTCACTGACCGTGGCTCCGCAGCCGCTGGTGGCCGCAGCCGAACCTGTGACGCTGTCGGCGACTGCGGTCACCGCAGCGCGCGAGTGTCCGCTGCGGTGGTTCCTGGACCGTCGCGCTGCCGCGGGCGAGCGTCGTGATTCCCGGCTCGGGTTCGGTTCTATCCTGCACGCTGTCGTCGCCGGTGTCATCGACGGTGAGGTTGAGCCGGACACCGCGGCAACGGTGGCGGTGCTCGACGAGGTGTGGGACGAGTTGCCGTTCGAGGCCGGCTGGCAGTCCGATCAGGATCGGCAACGCGCGGTCGAGGCGTTGGATCGGTTCCTCGCCTGGCGAGCCCAGTCGATCACTGGTCGAACCGAGACGGAACGGCCCTTCACCTTCCAACTTGGCTCACCCGACGGCGGGGTGGAGATGCGCGGTTCGATCGACCTGGTAGTCACCGACTCCACCGGGGGTGGGCACGTCGTCGATTTCAAGACCGGTGCCACGGTGACGGGTGTTGCCGAGGCTGAGTCAAATGTGCAGTTGGGGGTGTACCAGTTGGCGCTAGAGCTCGATGGGGCCGACGAGATCACGCCAGCTGGCGGCCAGCTGGTCTATCTCGGCGTCGAGGGCGGTAAGGGTTCGGCACTGCCGAAGGTGCGCGGCCAGTCCAAGCTGCAGGACTCGGAGCCGTTGCGCGAGCAGATCCATCAGGTTGAGGATGTGATCCGTGCCGAGGGAGTCGTCGCGCTGCCCGGTCCCGCCTGCCGGACCTGTGCGTTTAGCCGCGTCTGCCCGGCAATGCCGGCGGGCCGTGGCGCCGAGGTCGGGGGCGGATCGTGACAGCACCCAAAGCCGCCGCCTTCGGGCATCGGGAACTCGAGACCCTGATGGGGTTCGCAATGTCCGCCGAGCAGTTGCCGATAGTGCTCGGACCGCTGACCGACCCGGCTGTGGTGATTGCCGGTGCGGGTTCGGGCAAGACCACCTTGATGGCGGCCCGGATGGTGACCCTGATCGCGCGGGGGGTTGCCGAGCCCGAGGAAATCCTCGGGCTGACGTTCACCCGGAAGGCGGCCTCGGAGTTGGCGGCCCGAATTGATCGCTGGTTGCGGCAGGCACGTCGATTGGGGTATATCCCGCCGGGTTCCGCGCTGCCAGAGGTGTCCACCTACCACTCCTTCGCGCAGCGACTTGTCCGGGAACACGGCCTCCGGGCAGGGATCGACCCCGACCGCCGGTTGGAGACCGAGTTCACCCTCCGTCCGCTCGCCTACCGAACGGTGTCGGGGGTGCCGGAATTCGGCGAGACGCGACATCGACTGACCCCGTCGACCGCCGTCTCCGCCGTGGTCCGGCTCGACGCAGAACTCGCCGAACACGCCGTCGGCACAGATCGGCTGCGCGCCGCGGACGCGCGACGGCTGCGTACGTTGACGGCCGCGGTGCGTCCCACTCGCAATATCGAGCGAGTAATCGCCGCCACCCAAGAGCGAATGATGATCAGCCACGCAGTGGATGCCTACCGGGCCGCCAAGGACAGCGAGGGGGTGATGGACTTCGCCGACCTGATGCGATTCGCCGACACCATCACCAGGACCTCGCCGGAAGTCGTCTCGATCTACCGCGACAGCTACGCCGCGGTCTTGCTCGACGAGTATCAGGACACCTCGGTGGTGCAGCGCGACATCCTGCAGCGGCTATTCGGCGACGGTCACCCAGTGCTGGCCGTGGGTGATCCCAAACAATCCATCTACTCGTTCCGCGGTGCAGCGGCGGGTAACATCACCCGTTTTCCGGAGCACTTTCCTGCCCGATCGGCGGCGCCAGCACAGGTTCACGCACTCTCCGCGAATTATCGTTCCGGCGACCGAATCCTGGCCTCGGCGAACGAGCTGGCGGCCGCCGCGGGCATCTCGGAATCGGTGCAACTCGTCGCCGGTTCGGAGAGGTCGGCAGGTACCGTCGAGGCGCTGCTGTTCGATACCCGACCGGACGAGGAGGAGCGCCTCGTCGCCGAGGTTGGCCTCGAGCTGGCCGCTGGTCGGGCTCCCGAAGAGATCCTGGTATTGGCGAGCCGAAATGCCGACGTGCGCCGCCTTGCGTCAGCGCTGACTGCTGCCGGGATTCCCGTGTCAGCCTCTGATGTGGCAGGGCTCTGGGAGGTTCCTGAGGTACAGGATGTGTTGGCCCAACTGGCGACCCTGGCCGACCCATCGGCCAATACCGACCTGCTCAGGTTGTTGGTGGGCCCGCGCTGGCGGATCGGATTGCGTGACCTGGCCCTGCTCGGGCAGCGGGCCAAGGAACTTGTCGACGACGGGGTGAGGCCGGCAACCCCCGACGGGATGCGGTCCGCTCTTGAGCGGGCCGTGGCGGGCAGCGACCCGGTCGAGTTACCGTCGCTGTTGGCCGCTGTGGTGAGCCCCGGCGACCTGCCCTACTCCGCGGAGGCGCTCTCGAGGTTCCAGCTACTGCGGCAGGAACTCGATCGGATCGCCGGCCACCTTGGCGATCCGCTGCCTGAGCTTGTCGCGCGGGTCGTGCGGGAGACCGGTCTGGATGTCGAACTGCTGCTCGGTCAGCGCGCTGGCCTGCGAGCAGCGGCGGTAGCGGCGCTGATCTCGTTGGCCGCGGACTACTCCGCACTGGATCCGCAGGCAGGCCTGTCCGGCTTCCTGCGCGCTATTCGGATCGCGCGGGCCTCGGAGTTGCGGCTGGGGTTCGAACCGCCAGATCCCCAGGGGGCGGTGCGGGTGATGACCGTGCACAAGGCCAAGGGTCTCGAGGCCGAGGTGGTATTCCTGCCGGGGATGACGGCCGACCAGTTCGATACCGGGAAGCTGAACGGTCCGTGGCCGACGAATCCGGCGGCAATTCCGGACGATGTGCGAGGGGATCGGCCGCCCGGCCCCGATCTCGCGCCGACTTCGAATAAGGAGTTGGAGGCGCACCTGGACGCTCTGCGCGCGCTGCTGAAGCAGGAGAAGTCGCGTCTCACCTATGTCGCAATCACCCGCGCGGGATCCAGGCTGGTCGTCTCCTCGCACCACTGGGCGCCAGGCCGAGCCACGACGTCCAAGGTGTCCCGGCATCTGGCGGTGCTCGAGGCGGGCAGGGGTGTCGACATCCCGCATTGGCAGCAGGATCCCTCCGAATCGAACCCCCACCAGGAAGTCGCAGCCGCTGCGGAGTTCCCCGCGATGGACGACGCTGCCACGGGGAGGCTGACGGCCGCCGCACAAGCCGTCTGGCATGCGGCCGAGGCCGGTCCGCGGGGGTCCGAATCGCCCGGGCCTGGCGACGGCGCCGCGGAGCTCACGACTCCGGCGTACTCAGCGGACGAGTTGGCGCTGGTGGCCCACTGGGACTCGGACCTCGCGGCGTTGGAGCGGGAACGGCTCGCTGCGGATACCCGCACCACCGAGGTGGACATGCCGGATCACCTGTCGGTCACGGCCGCCCAGTTGTTGCTGGCAGACCCTGCCAGGTTCGCAATGGCACTTCGCCGACCGATGCCCCGACCCCCCGCCGCGGCTGCTGCGCTCGGAACGCAGTTCCATGACTGGGTTGCCCGACGATGGCAACAGCGACCGCTGATCGATTCTCTCGAGGGTGCCGCGGATGCTGAACTGAGCCCCATCGACGGACCGGAACTGCAGGAGCTACAGGCGGCATTCGAGCTGTCCGAATTCGCGGACAGGGCGCCGTTCGCGATCGAGTTTCCGTTCACCATCACGTTGGGCGGGATCCCGGTCACCGGCCAGATTGATGCGGTCTACCGAGCTGGCGACCAGTGGGAGGTGGTCGATTGGAAGACGGGTCGCTCACCCTCGGCGGACCCACTGCAGTTGGCCATCTACCGGATCGCCTGGGCGCGACTGCAGCGGGTTCCGCTCGCCCAGGTCTCGGCCTCCTTCTACTACGTGGCGCTGTCCAGCAGGGTGCCGCAGGTGGACTTGCCGGGCCCGGATGAAGTGGCGGCAATGCTACGTGGCGAGCTCGGCTGACCGTCGTCGATTGAAGCCACGACCCGCCGGTGGTGAACAGGGCGCGAGGCTATGGTCGGGACCAGTCGCTGGGTAGGCGGTCACCGAACCAGTCCTCGATCAGGTGGCGGGCGATCGACACCGGTGGCGGCACTCGGACCGTGCCGTCGGCGGCACCGGCGGCAAGTTCCGCCCGGGTCAGCCAGCGCACCTCGGCGATCTCGTCCAGATCGGGTGTTGTTGTCGGCGCAGAGCCTGCGACCCAGGCGTGGTAACCGAGCATCAGCGACGAGGGAAACGGCCAAGGTTGACTCCCTCGATAGACCAGCGACTCGGGCAGAACGTGGACGCCTGCCTCCTCTGCGATCTCCCGGGCGACGGCCTGCTCCGCGGATTCACCCGCCTCGACAAATCCAGCAAGGGTGGAGAACCAGTTGGTTGGCCAGTCGGCGCGCCGGCCGAGCAACGCCCGGTCATCGGCGTCCCGGACCAGCACGATCACCGCAGGGTCGGTCCGCGGATAGTGCACACTCGCATCCTGCAGACAGATCCGAGCCCAGCCAGCTTCATGCATCTCGGTGGCCCCGCCGCAGCTTGGGCAGCGGGGATGGCGGGCGTGCCACGTGGCAAGCGCGACCGCTGCGGTCGCGTCTGCGGCATCGGAGTCCGATAACTCCGCGCCGATGACTCTCAGACTTGGCCAGGGTCCGGCCTGGTCCGCCAGCAGGGCAACGCGGATGCCCTGTTCGGACTCGGAGAGCAGCACAGCCCGGTGGCTGTCGTTCGCCGTCACCGGCAGCCAGTTCAATTGCGCGTCACCGTCACCGTCACCGTCGGCGTCGATCCGGTCGCCGGCGACGGCCACCCCCAGCACCCCGGCAGCCAGTGCCGTGTCCCACCAGTCCGGGTCGGCCTTCAGCGCTAGCGGAGCTCGGCAGCCTACTCTGGCCAGCGCCAACCCGGTCAAGAGTTGCCGGGTCATGAGGTCTCCGTCCGTTGGCCTAGCGCGGCTGCCAGCGTGCTGAGCGGCGATTGCAGCCCCCATCGCTGCGCAAGTTCGGCCAGCCGATCGGGGTCGGCCGGGCGCTCGGGAAGGGCGGAATCCATCCCCGGCAGCGGCGCCGTGCGCACCACCTCCACCACTTCAGGTGCAATCTGCAGGTAGTCGGCCCCCTCGATTATCTTGCGCCTCACCGAAGGGGTCAATTTCGTCTCCGGATCGGCCGCCGCCGCCTGGATCCCGGCGATTGTTCCGAACCGATTGAGCAGATCGGCCGCCGTCTTCGCGCCGATCCCGCGAACACCGGGCAGGCCGTCGGAGGGATCACCGCGCAGGGTCGCAAAGTCCGCGTACCGGTTGCCGGGGATTTCGTACTTCTGCTCAATCCACGCCTCGTTGACCAGTTCCGCCCGGCCGACTCCGCGGGCTGCGGTGTAGAGGACGCCGACCGGGCGGGCATCGTCGACCAACTGGAACAGGTCGCGGTCCCCGGTCACGATCAGCACCGGGCCGGCCGCCCGCTGAGTCAGGGTGGCAATCACATCGTCGGCTTCGAACCCAGGTGCCCCCACCCGTGCTATCCCCAGCGCGGCGAGGCAGTCGGCGATGATCGGCACCTGCGGTGACAGCAGGTCAGGCACCTCCTCCTCGTCGGCGGCCGAGTCTTCGGCTACCCGGTGCGCCTTGTAGCTCGGGATCGCCGCGACCCGGAATTCCGGTCGCCAGTCGTCGTCCCAGCAGGCCACCAGGTCGGTCGGGGAGTAGTCAGTGACCAGTCGAGAGATGAAGTCGAGCAGTCCGCGGACCGCATTCACCGGCGTGCCGTCGGGGGCGACGATCGAATCCGGCACCCCGAAGAACGCCCGGAAGTAGAGCGAGGCGGTGTCGAGCAGCATCAGCCTGCGTTGTGGTGTGGTCATTGAACCCCCGTGGGTGGGCTGGCGGTGTGGGTGGTCTGGCGGCTGCGGTGGCGAAGTCGGTGACGGGTCCGGTGGTCGTGGTCATCCTAGGGAGCGCCGCCGATGGTGTACCGGCGGCCGACTATCCGGGGCACCGGGGAAGGTAGCGTCTGTTGGGTGCGGCTTGCGACTTTCAACCTGCTCCACTCCCAGCCGGTGGTTGGGGTGGACCCCGGCCGTGTGCCCGATCCCACCGCGGATGGCCTGGCCGCCGCGGTCCGGGAGTTGGATGCGGACGTGCTCGGCATTCAGGAAGTCGACGTTTGTCAACCAAGGTCCGGTGAGGTCGACCAGGTCCTGATCGCCGCAGAAGCCTCCGGCGCCCGACATTGGCGGTTTCTGCCGACGGTTCGAGGCACACCGGGCAACCGAGGTGACTTCGTGCCCGCCGATCACGCGGCGCGACTGGAGGCCGCAACCAGTTGCCCGGTGGGTCCGATGTACGGGGTCGGCCTGGTCTCCCGGGTACCGGTAATCAGTTGGCACCACGCTGTCTACCCGGCGGCCCCGCTGTCGCTACCGCTGCTGGTCCCAGGGGATCGGGGGCCTCGAGTGCTGCAGGTGCCGGATGAACCCCGCGGGGTGATCGCCGCCGTGATCGACGGGCCCAGCGGTCCGATGACCGTTGCCGCGGCCCACCTGTCGTTCGTCCCTGGGTACAACATCCGGCAACTGCGCCTGATCAAGTTGTGGCTCCGGCAGTTCCCGAGGCCGGTGGTGCTGATGGGTGATTTCAACCTGCCCGGCCGACTGCCCGGTTGGTTCACTGGCTGGCCCGAGTTGATCCGGGCCGCCAGCTACCCGTCGTTCGGCCCCAAAGTGCAGTTCGATCACATCCTTGCCGACGGGCTCACGATTGAGCAGGTTGCGGCCGCGCGGGCTGGCGCCGAAGTTCTGGCCCTACCGGTCAGTGACCACTGTGCGGTGCGGGCGACGCTGGACCTCTGACAGACCGGAACACGTACTATTGCGTTATGTCGCGATAGTGTGCATACTGTAAGTAGTGCACGCAACAGACCAGCCCACCGCATCGGCGAGGCGTGGTCCCCAACGCAGGACATCTGCGACGCGCGCACCCGGGCGGAAATGCCGCCCGAACTGACTCCTGGAGGAATCAATGTCACGCACCAAACACAATCACCGGACACCATTCCGGTCCTCATCTCCCACAACGGGCTGCCCCGCCACCGGCGACGCCGGCAGTTGCGCCCGCCATCATCACGACCCAACAGAGGATGCCGACCACGGCCAGTCCAGAGGTTCGGGTCGTCGTGGACCACACGGGCACTTCGCCGGCCCTCGCGGCCGTGGCATGGGACGCGCCGCCCGCGGTCAACTGCGCGCCGCGGTCCTGCTGCTGCTCGCTGAGAAGCCACGACATGGCTACGACCTGATCGCCGAACTGACCGACCGCAGCGACGGCGCATGGAGCCCTTCGCCCGGCGCGATCTACCCGATGCTGCGTCGACTGAGTGTCAAGGGTCTGGTGGAGCCCAACGAGTCTGAGGACGGCCGACGGTCGTTCAGTCTCACCGCCGAGGGTCGCGCCTACGTGGACGAGCACCGGGCGGAATGGGGCGAGCCGTGGAAGGACGCGGCCACCGACGGCCGCCAGTCCGGACGTCGGCTCGGCGAAGCGGGCCGCAGCCTGGCGGCGGCAGTCAGCCAACTCGCAAGGGTGGGCACCGAGGAACAGATCGGCAAGGCCGAAGAACTCCTCGATCGGACCCGCAAGGAGATCTACGCGCTGCTAGCCGAATAGCCGAGGGCTAGCCAACTGCTCGCTTCGGCACCACTTTGGGGCCGAAGCGAGCAGTCGCGTGCGGTGCCCCAACCGACCCGGTCAGGCCATCCGCTCGCGGACCAGGGCGATCGGCGGGTTTGTCGCCACACTGCCATCCGGAAACTTCACCGTGGGCACGGTCTGGTTACCGCCGTTGGCACTTTCCACAAACGCGGCCGCGGCCGGGTCGTGCTCGATATCGACTTCGACGAACGGAATATCCTCGCGCATCATCTGTGACTTCAGCCGACGGCAGTAGCCGCACCAGGTGGTCGTGTACATCGTCAGCGGGTCCCGCGTCTCTGCCATGGCCCAAGTGTCTCACCGCGATACACCCCACGCCTCTGGTGCCGGTCGGACTGCGGCCGTCCACTAGCTGTGGACGACCGAGCTGAGGGCTGCGAAATGGGGGAGTAGAGGGCTGCGAAATGGGGGAGTTCACTGAGGGGATACGGACCATGGACGGACCCGAGGCAATGGGTAAGACGGAAGCGGCGAAGCAGCGAGCCCAAACCGTTGTCAGGCTTAACCGCGAGCGAGAACTTCAGCTGGTCACGGCAGCTCGGTTCATTCTGACTGGCTTAGCCCCCCCCATGAAGGCAGTCACTCGGGGGCGGGGCGTATCCCTTCTGTCAGAATGCGGCCGCTAACACTCCCAGAGCGTCTGGTCTGTACCCCGACAGTGAGCCTCAGGTCCCTCCTTTCAGGGGAGAGGCCGCCTATCTCGGGCCCGTCCAGCTTCGGGCTCGAGGAGTACACCGACTTCATCCTCCGCTCAGGGTTCCCAGGGTTCCCAGGGTTCCCAGGACCTTTCAGTGAGAACGCTGAACAAGTAACTCGACACCTACCTCGAACGGCTAGTCAACGTCGACATGAAGGAAGCGGGCGCTGTAATCCGGCAGCCAGAGACCTTGATGCGTTGGCTCCGGTCCTACGCCGCCACCGTCGCATCCACGACCGCGTGGGGAAAGGTACGAGATGGGGCGTCCGCCGGTGAGAGCGAGAAGCCCGACAAGAAGACTTCAAGCCGCTACACCGAAACCCCATTCCGGCTCCGCATCCTCGACGAAGTACACCGCCGTGGCTGCCAGGTGACCACCACCTGTCCCGGCTCGGTCAGTCCCCCAAGCGGTTCTTGGCGGACCCTGCATTGGCTGCCGGGGGGCAAGGTCGTGGCCATGGAAGCGAAGCTTGGTAGCACGGTTCGCGCTGACCATGTTGCGCATCTCGCCTGACTCAAGGGCAAGCTCGGAGACAAGCTTCTCGATGCAGTTGTGGTGAACACAGGCTCGGATGCCTACCGTCGGCAGGACGGCATTGCGGTGGTTCCCCTTGGGCTCCTTGGTCCGTAACCATTCAGCTAGCCCGAGAGTGCGTGGGCCTCGCAGTTCCTGCGCTGCCCCCACGGCCGACGACCCAGATCCCTCGACACACCCGAGCATCCACCTGTGCGGCCGCAAGCTCGGACGTCGGCTGTCCACGGCGGGGTGCCCGCGGCTGGGGCGAGACCGCCCTCGGGTGACAGACTCACGGACATGGCGAATGCGGACGAGGTGCTTGCCGGGTTGGATCCCGACCAGCGGTTGGTGGCGCTAGCCCTGGACGGACCCGTCGTGGTGTTGGCGGGGGCGGGCTCCGGCAAGACCCGGGCGATAACCCACCGGATCGCCTACGGCGTCCTCAGCGGTCAGCATGACCCGCGCCGATCGGTCGCGGTCACGTTCACCACGAAGGCGGCCGGCGAAATGTCCCGGCGGCTGCGGGCGTTGGGGGTGCCCGAAGTCCGGGTGCGCACCTTCCACGCGGCGGCCCTTCGACAACTGCGCTACTACTGGCCCAGCTACATCGGCGGCGACTTCCCCGAGCTCACCGCGAGCAAGTTGGCGCTGGTCGGGGGCGCCGCGTCGAGGCGCGGATTCCCCACCGCCCCGACCGCCGTGCGCGACCTGTCTGCCGAGATCGAGTGGGCCAAGGTGAGTCAACTGCACCCGTCCGACTACGCCGCGGCCGCGTCTAAGCGGAATCGGGATATGCCCTCCGGGTTGACCCCGGCCCAGGTCGCGGAGGTGTTCGCCGGCTACGAACAGGCCAAAGATGCCGCCGGTAGGCTCGACTTCGAGGATGTCCTGCTGTTCATGGTGGCGCTGTTGGAGCGCGAACCCGGGGTAGGCGCACATCTGCGACCCGGTTTGAAGCACCTGACAGTGGATGAGTATCAGGATGTGTCGCCGCTGCAGCAGCGCCTGCTTGAGCTGTGGCTCGGCGACAACCGGAACCTCTGCGTCGTTGGGGATGCAGCGCAGACCATCTACACGTTCGCCGGCGCCGATCCCGGCTTCCTCACCGGGTTCGCCGGACGCTATTCGGATGCCTGCGTGGTCCGGCTGGAGCGGACCTACCGATGCAGCCCCGAGATTTCCGCCACTGCCAACAAGGTGCTGGCCCTGACCGGCGGGGCTGGGGTCCGGCTGGTGTCGCAGCGGGAATCCGGACCGGCAGTGCGGGTCGTCGGATACGCCGACGAGGATGCCGAGGCGGCCGGAGTTGCCCGGCGGATCTCCGGGCTGATCGCCGATGGTGTGCCGCCGGCGGAGATCGCGGTGCTGGTCAGGATGAATGCCATGACCGAGCGGGTGGAGGCGGCGCTGGCCGAGGCAGGTATCGGGTACCAGGTCGCCGGCGGCACCCGCTACTTCTCTCGGAAGGAAGTTCGCGATGCGATGACCCTGTTCCGCGGGGCGGCGAAGGCCGCTGACAGCGGTGGCGAGCTGGTGACCGCGGTGTCGGGCATCGTGGGTGGGATGGGCTGGGCGCCGGCGCCGCCGGCCGGTACCGGCGCCCAACGCGAGCGGTGGGAGGCGTTGTCGGCGATGGTTGAGGCAGCCAGGGACTTCCAGCGAACACATCCGGGGGCCGGGCTCGCCGACTTCGTGGCGGAGTTGATGGATCGTGCGGCCCAGCAGGACGTGCCGGTGGCGGCAGGGGTGACCCTGGCATCGCTGCACGCGGCCAAGGGGATGGAGTGGCAGGCGGTGTTCTTGGTCGGACTCAATGAGGGCGTATTGCCGCATGGCGCGGCCAACTCGGAGGCCGAGATCTCCGAGGAGAAGCGACTGCTCTACGTCGGGGTGACGCGTGCCTCCCGGCATCTGGAACTCTCCTATGCCGAGGCTCGAGCGTCGTCAGGTCGTCGTCGCAAACGCTCCCGTTTTCTGGACGCGATCGAATCGGCCAGCCCCGGGTCGAGAACCAAATCGAAGGTCCCGAGCAAGGGCCAGTCGAGGGCGCGCACTGCGAAGCTGGCTGCCTGTCGGGTGTGCGGGGCCGGGCTGAGCACCGGCGCCGAGCGCACCTTGGGCCGATGTCGAACCTGCCCCGGCGACGCCGACGTGGAGTTGCTGGACGGTCTCCGCGCCTGGCGAACGACGACGGCCGAGGCGCTGTCCGCCGAGCGAGGAACGCGGATGCCCGCCTACGTCGTGGCGACTGACGCGACCCTGCAGGCCATCGCGGAGCAGCATCCCAAGACGCTGGCGGAACTGGCAGAGATACCCGGGATCGGGCCGCGAAAAATCGCAGACTACGGCCCCTCGCTGCTGGCTCTGCTCGTCGCGGAGTGACCTCAGCTACTGCTACGCCTGGGGGTCCGGCGGTTCGGCAAAGCCGGGAACCCAGGCTTCGAGTTCGTCCCGGGTGCGGACGTTGGCGTCCAACTGGCACAGCACTCCGGTGCAGCCCAGCCACACTCGGTGGATCAGCAGGTACTCCGGCGGCAGGTTCAACTTCATCCCGATCGAGAAGTCCCGAGCGCGGGGATCGTTCAACCGGTTGTACTGACCACGCAGCCAGTGCCGGGAGTAGTGGAAGGACTCGTGACGAGCTGGTTCCACCAACGGCTCCAGGTAGCCGAGCAGATCCTCAGGGTTGATCTCGATTCCCGGTTTGATGAACCCCTCGGCCCGCAGGCCTGCCATCACGCCGGCGGCATCGTCTGACTCGGCGATCCGCAACAGTTCGCCCATTGCGGGCGGAAGCCCGTCGGGCAGGCTGGCGGCTGCTCCGAAGTCCAACACCCCGAGCCGACCATCGGGCATCGCCCGGAAGTTACCCGGGTGCGGATCGGCGTGCAGCCGACCGGCGCGGGCAGGTCCGCCGAGCAGGAACCGCAGGTACAGGGTTCCAAAGTGATCGCGCTCTTCCCGGCTACCGTCTCGAATCACCTGAGCCAGCGACGTGCCGTCCAGCCATTCGCTGACAAGCACCTGCGGGGAGGCTGCCAGTACGTGCGGAATGAGATAGTCCGGATCGCCCTCGTAGGCGACCGCAAAGTCCCGCTGGGTCTCGGACTCCGCCAGGTAGTCCAGTTCCTCGGCGACCCGCGCCTTCAGCTCGGCGATCAGGGGTTTGACATCCAGTCCGGGAACCATTGTTCCGAACAGTCGCGCGAGCCGAGTGAGTTGGTTGAGGTCGGAGATCAGTGCCTTGCCCGCGCCTGGGTATTGAATCTTCACCGCGACGATTCGGCCGTCTCGGGCGACGGCGCGGTGCACTTGCCCGATCGAGGCGGCTGCCGCGGGGTGGTCGTCGAACTCGGCGAACCGTCGTCGCCAATCGTGACCGAGATTCTCCGCTAGCACCGCGTGCACGCTGCTGGCGGGCAACGCGGGGGCGGCGTCCTGCAGCTTTGTCAACGTCGCGCGATACGGCCCGGCAACCTCTTCCGGCAGTGCGGCCTCAAAGATGCTCATGGCCTGGCCGAATTTCATCGCCCCGCCCTTGAGTTCGCCCAGCACGCGGAAGACTTGATCGGCGGTGCGCGACTGCATCTCCTGTGCCACGACTTCGGCGGGCCGTCCACCCACTCGCTTACCGAAGCCGAGCGCGGTACGGCCGGCGTAGCCCATCGGCAGGGCCGCCATCCGGGCACTTCTGCGCAGAGCAGTTGTCGGAATCACCCCACGGGCCGGGCGGGAGTCGGACGGCGGCTCGCTCACATCGTCCATCATCCACGGCTATCGCGTTTCGCGCATCCCTGTGGCTCGCGCCCGGCACTGGGGGGAGTTACTAGTCGGTGGTTTCCTTCTTCTTGCCCATGATGCGCGTCACCTTGGTGCCGCACACTGGGCAAGTGCCCTTGGCGAACCGACGACCCTTGTCGTTTTCCTCGACCACGGCGTCGGTGACCTGACGCTTCTCGCGACACTTCACGCAGTAAACCTCGCCACTGTAGGTCTCAGCCATTTTTCCTCCTGGTTTGGGTATGTGGTGGATCTGAGCAGTTTCAGCCTACGTGCCCCCTGGCTGGGATTCGGGTGACACCCCGCCGCTGATCGGGACGTCACCATGGGCTAGGCCACGCCTGGGTGACGGTCGAGTCGGGGTCGGAGGAACGGCGGCAGGGGCCGGTGCGCCAAGCAAGAAGCCACGGCCGGGACCTTGGCCCCAGCCGTGGCGTTGCCGTTCTTCGCGCCGTCTACCGGATACACCCCGGCAGGGGTGCGGCATCGCTGGGGTTGTCCCCAGTGGGAAGTCCGGTCTCGCAGTCACGCTGGCAACTTGGACCTTGCTGCCGGAACGCCCCGTGGGCCTCCCCGGTCATCCGTGGTCGCGAGTTGCGGGGCGGGACCCGAGGTGCGCGCAGCCGAAACGCCTTCCCCTTGCGTTTCAACCCGTTTTACCTGGGGCCCCGCTCCCAGGGATGAACTTGCCACTCGGCAGGTGCTGCGCACAACCCCAGCGGCGGACCTTCTTGAACCAGCTGTGGATGGAGTTGGGGACAACTTGGGGATTGGCCGGGAATACCTGTTGACGGCCCTGGGGATCACTTGTGGATGGGGCGCGGTCGAGCACGGAGAAGGTGGTCCTGACCTGCGCGTATCTCACGATTGGCCTGTGCAGGAGAAAAAGTTCCGGCGCGTGTCGGAGTGACCTTACGTTCACCCGGGGGACACGTCACAGTCACGTTCGGGTTCCCGCTGGGACCTGTGCGCGAGGGTGTGGGAGCCCTCGCTAATGCGGTCCCGATGGCTCCGCGCCCGAGCCGATCGTTCGCGCGTGGTCAAAGCCCTGCAGGAAGCCCTCGGCAAGCTCGGTCTGCGGGAATCGTGCGACCAACGCCGAAAATTCAGGGCCGTGATCCGAGCGGATCAGATGAGCCAGTTCGTGCACGAGGATGTAGTCCAACACGAAGTTGGGCATCTCGGCCAGCAACGTCGACACCCGGATCGTTCGTTCGGCAGTGGTGCAGGACCCCCACCGTCGGCGTTGTCGGGTGCTCCACGTGACACTGGCCGGCGGTGGCGCCTCCGGCAGATAGCGGGTCCGCAACCGCTCAGCATGGGCAAGCAGGGCAGTATCGGACCGCAGCGGCGTGCTGGTCCGTCGGCTGAGACGGCCGACCAGCTCAGACACGTGGTTGCGAATTTGGTCGGCCGGCATCCGTTGCGGCACCACCACCACAGTCCGACCGTCCTCCCGGAAGGCCGAGACGGTTTTCCGGCGGCGACTGCTGCGCCGGACTTCAACGCCGTCCGGTAGACCTGCGAGCTGGATGGGCGTGATCGTCATGCCGACAAACCTAGATCGTCCCCGCCGCTCCTGACAGGCGCGGCGGGGAACATGTGGACAGCTCTCAATTGCCGGAAGGGTTCGGCTCGTCGTCAGGAGGCCGGTGGGCATCCGACGGCGGTTCGGGCGAGTCGCCGGCGTCCCCAAGGGCCTCCAACTCCGCATCCAGCGACACCGCGGATTGCGGATCGCTGGACACCACGAACGCCTCGGGATGCTGAAGGTCCTCAGTCGTGGGCAGCAGGTCCGGGTGTGCCCAGACCTGATCGCGTCCCTCCTGCCCGCGTGACTCTGCCAACGCCGCCCACAGGGCCGCAGCCTCCCGAAGCCTGCGGGGACGCAACTCCAACCCGACCAGGGTGGCAAAGGTCTTCTCCGCAGGTCCGCCCGCCGCTCGACGTCGCCGAAGCGCCTCCTGCAGTTTGGCGATGTTCGGCAGTCGGTCCGCGGCCGCAGCTGTCACGACCGCATCCACCCAGCCCTCCACCAGTGCAAGTAGGGTTTCCAGCCGTTCCAAGGCTGCTCGCTGTTCCGGGGAATCCTCCGGCACCAGAACTCCCGATCCGAGGATCTCCTGCAGGTTCTCGGGGTTGGACAGGTCGGCCTGCTCGACCGCGGAGGTGATCCGCTCGGTGTCCACCGTGATCCCGCGGGCGTACTCCTCCACAGCCGATTCCAGCCTGGAGCGCAGCCAGCCCACGTGCGCGAAGAGTCGCTGGTGGGCCGCTTCGCGCAGCGCGAGATACAGCAGGACGTCGCGCTCGGGCACATCGAGGCCCGCACCGAAGGCACGGGCATTGCCCGGCAGCAGCGCCGGTCGCCCGTCTGAGGTCAGCGGGATCCCAACGTCACCGGCAGAGACCACTTCACCGGCCAGCGCTGCCAGCGCCTGTGCCACCTGGGAGCTGAACATGGTGGCCCCCATCTGCTTGGCCATCCCCATCAGCGGACCGAGTAGTTGCGCCATTTCCGGGGGCAGTCCGGCGGGAAGACCCGCTTGTTCGTCCCCGCCGGCCCCGCCTGGCATCAACACCGCCATCGAATCCTGCACCCGGGCCGCGACGGGGTCGATGATCCGCTGCCACGCCGGCAGCGTCCCCTCCAACCACTCGCTTCGGCACCAGGTGGCAGGCCGGCCGCCGGTGGCGGGGAACTCGGTGGCGGCATCCAGCCAGAGTTCAGCCAGGTCAACGGCAGTCTCGGTGGCTGACCGCTCACCGTCGGTGACGCTGGGGTCGCCTTCGGTGGCGAGGAGTTGGCGGGCGTTGTCTTTGACCATCGTCCAGTTGACCGGGCCGACGTCGGCTCCCTGGCCAGCCCCAGACTGTTGCATCATCTGTCCGAGCTGCTGGAGCATGGCGCCGAGCTGGTTGACGTCGAAGTTCGGCTGACCCTCGGGGTCACCGGGTGTGAATCCGAAAGGCATGTTGTCGGCCACTGCTAGCCACGCTCCTCTTGGTCCGCCTTCGTCCGGGGAGGATGCGGCAATGCCGCGCGGACGTGGGTGGAGGCGGTTCCGGGTATCCACGCTAGCCATGCCGACCGACGATGACCATCGTTGCGGCTTCGCCATTCGCGAAATGATGGTCGACCGAAGGTTCGCGGCCTTGTCGGAGATATCCCGCAAGCCACGTAGGCTGACCCGCGTGGAGGCGTTGGTGTGGTGGCTGATCCCGCTCGTCAGCGGTGTCGTGGCGGTGATCTGGACGTCGGTGCTCGCCCGCCGTGAACGTCGCCGAAACTCCCCGAAGTGGCGGGCCCAGCGACTCGCAGAGGTGGGGCACCTGTTGACGGACTCGGTCGGGCGGGCTTCGGGCGGGCGGAAGCCGACCGGGCAGGGTCGGCCGTCGCGGGCTTCGAGTCGGCAACCCGTGGACGGACACAGATCGGGTGACAGCGAGTGAAGCGGCCACGGCTTCTTCCCGCCAGCGGCTACGGCCGGCTGCTGTTGACTTCGGTGCTCGCGGCACTGCTGCTTTTGATCGCAGGGTTGGTGTTGCCCGTGCCCTATGTGATCGTGTCGCCCGGACCGGTGTTCAACACCATCGGGGAATACGACGGCCAGCCGGTGATCGAGATCAGCGGGACCCGCACCTACCCGACCACCGGCCAGCTGAACATGACCACCGTTCGGGAGCGAGGCGGACCCTACGGACCACTGACGGCAGTCGAGGCCGTGTTGGCATATTTCGACGATCAAGTCGCGGTGCTACCCCGGGAGTTGCTGTTCCCCGCTGAGGAGTCGGCGGAGGACTCCAAGAAGGAGAGTGCCTCTGCCTTCTCTAGCTCCCAGTCGAATGCCATCGCGGCGGCCCTGCGCTACCTGAAGATCCCGGTGACCGAGTCGGTCGTGGTTGCCGAAGTGACCGAGGACTCCGCCAACGCCGACGCAGTTTCGAACGGTGATGTGATCAAATCCTTCAACGGCAAGCCAGTGACGAGCCGTGAGCAGTTGGTGGCCGATGTCCGCGCGACCCCGGTGGGCAGTACCGTCCCGGCCGTGGTGGTGCGCGATGGCAAGGACCTGCCGGTGCAACTCAAAGTCGGCGCCAACCCCAAGAATCCGGAGTGGGGATTTCTCGGGATCAGCCTCGAAACCTCCTATCGCGGGCCGTTCGAGGTCGACTTCACATTGGACGGGGTCGGTGGGCCCAGTGCAGGGCTGATGTTCGCTCTCGGGACGGTCGATCAGCTGACGCCGGGGGAATTGACCGGTGGCAAGCAGATCGCCGGCACCGGAACGATCGGGGCGGATGGCAAAGTCGGTCCGATCGGGGGAATCCGGCAGAAGATGGAAGGCGCGCGAGAGGACGGCGCCACGCTGTTCCTGGCACCGAAGGACAACTGCGACGAGGTCGTCGGCAACGTGCCGGAGGGCCTGGCGGTGGCCGCTGTTGCGGATTTGGCGGGCGCGGTTGCCGCGATCGACGACTACCGAGCCGGGCGGGCGCTGCCAGCTTGTCCGGCTGCCGCGGCCACGCCGCCCGAGGAATCGGTTGCCTGAGAGCGTGGGCGGAGCTCGGTCAGGCGAACGTGCTGGCCAGCGCCTCGGCCAACTGCGGCACGAGGTCCTGACCGGTCAGTAGATCGTCGGGGTGCGCTCGGAGCCGGAGTAGACAGAAGTGCTCCCCCGCTGGATTCACCGCCACGACGATCCGGACCTCCTGGCGCCGCGGGTCTGCATCGACTGCTGACACTAGGGCGTCAGTGTCACCGCCGTCCGGTAGGTCCTGTTCCGCCTCCGGAGGCAGCAGTACCCGTTCGAGTGCGAGGGCGGCGCCGCGCACCTTCTCGGGCCAGGCGATCGACGCCAGTGCCTCGTCCAGAGGGGACTGAATATCGAATTCGTCCTGTTCGACGGGAGTGACCCCGCCTGGTGTGAGTCCGAGGGCAGCGGCAATGGCAGGCTCCTCGGAGATGATCTCGTCGGTCGCCACCAGCGCGAACAGGCGCGCAGGCTGGTCCCAGCCCGCCTGGGAGACGTATTCCTCGAGTTCGGCCACGATTTCGGGGAGTTGGGAAGCGGGTACCTTCGGGCGCATGTCGTCACCCTCTCGTAGGGTGGGGCGGTGACGTTCGCCACCCCCTCCTCCGCCGCCGCCTCCGAGCCGCAGGAACCAGCCCCCCGAGGTCGGGGTCGGGTCCTGCTCCCGACTGTGTTGGTTTTGGGCGTGCTGGCGGTGCTGTTCATGATCTTCACCGGCTTCTACACCGACCTGCTCTGGTTCCAGTCGGTGGATCAGTCGACGGTGTTCACCACCCAGTTGGTCACCAAAGTCGTGATGTTCGTGGGCTTCGGTCTGGCCATGGCGCTAGCGGTCGCGCTGTCCATGTGGTTCGCCTACCGGCAGCGGCCTTTCTTCCCCGCCGACACGCTGGAGCAGCAGGGTTTGGATCGCTACCGGCTCGGTCTGGAGCCGCTGCGCAAGGCGATCCTGCTGGTGGTCTCGATCGTGCTCGGGTTGCTAGCCGGGATCTCTGCCGCCGGCCAGTGGAAACTGTGGCTGCTCTGGCGTAACGCCACGCCGTTCAACGTCGCTGACCAGCATTTCGGCATTGACGTCGGCTTCTGGGTCTTCACCTACCCTTTCATCAGATTCGTGCTCGGTTTCCTGTTCGCCGTGCTGTTCGTGATGCTGCTGGTCAACCTGGTCGTGAACTATCTCTACGGCGGCATTCGGCTGCAGTCACCGGGCGACCGGATGTCGCGGGCCGCGCGGGTGCAGGTGTCGCTGATCCTCGGCCTGATGATGCTGGTCAAGGCAGGTGACTACTTCCTGGACAGGTTCGGCCTGGCGGTCAAGGACGACGACTTGCTGCTCGGTTTCACCGGGTTGAAGTACCGCGATGTCAATGCTCTGTTGCCGGCCAAGACGATCCTGATGTTCGTTGCACTGATCGTGGCACTGCTGTTCTTCGTCAACATGTTCCGCAAGATCTGGACAGTCGCGATGGCCGGTCTCGGACTGATGGTGGTCTCGGCGCTGGTCATCGGTGGGATCTACCCGGCAGTGGTGCAGCAGTTCCAGGTGAAGCCGAGCGAGTTGGTGCGGGAGCAGGAGTACATCTCACGCAATATCGCCGCCACCAGGCAGGCCTACGGACTCGAAAACGTCCAGACGCAGGACTACGCCGCGACAGCCGAGCCGAACGCTGCGGCGATCGCAAAGGATCGCGGCACGATTGCGAACGTGCGGCTGCTGGACCCGTCGATCGTCTCGCCGACCTACCGGGCACTGCAACAAATCCGCGGGTTCTATTCCTTCCCCGACACGTTGGACATCGACCGCTACCAATTGGGCGAGAAGAATGAGGCCGGACAGGTCAACGACCAGCAGCGCGGAGCGGTCGTATCGGTCCGGGAATTGGACCTTGCCGGGATCCCGGATTCGCAACGGAACTGGGCCAATGACCACGTCGTCTACACCCACGGCTATGGCTTCGTAGCGGCCTACGACAACACCGCCACTTCGAGTGGAACGCCAGCCTTCTTCGAGGAGGACATCCCGCCGCGCGGCAAGCTGACGATCGACCAACCGCGGGTGTATTTCGGTGAGAAGTCCCCGGACTACTCGATCGTCGGCGGTCCGGCGGACTCGACGCCGCGGGAGTTGGACTACCCCGACGACACCTCCCCGACCGGGCAGCGGAACAACACCTATCAAGGCAAGGGCGGGGTTCCGGTCGGGTCGCCGTTGAACAAGCTGCTGTTCGCGGCCAAGTTCGGCGAACCAAACATTCTGCTGTCCGACCTGGTCAACCAAGATTCTCGAATCATGTGGGACCGCACCCCGCGGGAGCGGTTGGCCAAGGTCGCGCCCTGGCTGGTGCCCGATGGCGACCCGTATTCGGCGGTGGTCAACGGCCGGATCGTCTGGATTCTGGACGCCTACACCGATACCGACCAGTACCCCTACGCCACTCTGGTGAACCTCAACGACGCCACCTCGGACTCCATCAATGCGACCGCCACCAATGTCTTCGTGCAGCCGCAGAACTATGTGAACTACATGCGCAACTCGGTCAAGGCGGTGGTCGATGCCTACGACGGCACCGTCAACCTGTATGCCTGGGACGAGTCGGACCCGATTCTCAAGACCTGGCAGAAGGCGTTTCCTGGCGTGGTGAAACCGAAGTCGGAAATGAACGCCGAACTGGTCGCGCACGTGCGCTACCCGGAGGATCTGTTCAAGGTGCAGCGGCTCATCTACAGCCGCTACCACGTCTCTGATCCGGCGGCCTTCTACAACGGCCAGGACTTCTGGATCATCCCGAACGACCCGACCGATCGGCAGTCGAACCAGTACCAGCCGCCCTACTATCTGACGCTGCGGATGCCTGGGCAGAAGGATTCGGCGTTCTCGCTGACGACGGCCTACTCGCCGGCGAAACGGCAGACACTTGCCGCCTTCATGGCGGTGGACTCGGCTCCGGGGGAGGGTTATGGGGTTTTCCGGGTCCTGCAGCTCCCTCGCAACACCACGATTCCTGGTCCGGTGCAGGTGCAGAACACCTTCGAATCCGACCCCGAAGTCGCCTCCCAGTTGTCGTTGTTGAGACGAGGCGGATCCGAGGTGGAACTGGGCAACCTGCTGTCTTTGCCGGTTGGCGGCGGCATGTTGTACGTGGAGCCGGTGTACGTCCAGGCGTCCACCGGTGGCTATCCGCTGCTGCGCAAGGTGCTGGTGTCGTTCGGTAACAAGGTCGGCTTTGAGGACACCTTGTCGGCGTCTCTGGCCACGGTGTTTGGGACCGCGGCGGGTACCGATAGCACCCAACCGGACAACGGGGCCGCCGACGGCAACACCCCACAGCCTGCGCCCAACACCGAGTTGGAGAAGGCGTTGGCCGACGTCCAGCGGGCGTTCGACGAGGGTGAGACCGCCTTGCGCAACGGTGACTTCGCCGCCTACGGAGAGGCCCAGAAGCGACTCGCCGAGGCGATCAAGAAGGCCCAGGCACTGGCTCAGGGCGCGGTCGCGCCTGCTCCTTCGGCCACCGCCGTGCCAGCGCCAACTCCCAGCGCGCAGGCGGCGTCGTTGATGGGGGAGTCGCCGTGACGCTGCCGTCGTCGTTGGCCGACCGGCTGCGACTGCCGGTCGTGGCGTCGCCGATGTTCCTGGTGTCAAACCCGGACCTCGTCATCGCCCAGTGCACCGCCGGCATCGTCGGATCATTCCCTGCGTTGAACGCCCGTCCGGTGAGCCAACTCGACGAGTGGCTCGCGCGGATCGTCGAGGAATTGGCGCAGTGGGATCGCGAGCATCCCGACCAGCCTGCGGCCCCGTTCGCGGTCAACCAGATCGTCCATCGGTCGAACACCCGGCTCGAGCAGGACGTCGAGTTGATGGTGAAGTATCGGGTTCCGGTGGTGATCACCTCCCTCGGCGCCACGGAAGACGTCAACGCCGCCGCGCATTCCTACGGCGGTCTGGTGTTCCACGACATCATCAACAGCCGGCACGCCCACAAGGCGATTGAGAAGGGTGCTGATGGACTGATCCCGGTCGCCGCCGGGGCAGGTGGGCACGCGGGTTCGCTGTCACCGTTCGCACTCGTGCAGGAGATCCGCGCCTGGTTCGACGGACCGGTGGTGTTGTCCGGGGCGATTGCCACCGGCCGGGCAGTGCTGTCCGCGCAGGCTCTGGGCGCCGACCTCGCCTACATCGGCTCTGCCTTCATCGCCACCCGTGAGGCCCGTGCCTCGGCCGCCTACAAAGCTGCAATCGTGGCGTCGGGTGCAGAGGACATCGTCAACTCCAACCTGTTCACCGGCATCCACGGCAACTACCTGCGGGCCTCGATCATCGCCGCCGGAATGGACCCCGACAACCTGCCCGAGGCAGATCCGTCCGCGATGGACTTCGGCTCCGGCGGTAACCAGAGCGCCAAGGCCTGGGCGGACATCTGGGGGTGCGGGCAGGGGATCGGGGCGGTAAATGACATCCCGTCTGCGGCGGAGTTCATCGACCGGTTGGCCGCTCAGTACGAACATGCCCGGGCCGAGTTGGCCGCGAAGACCCACCAGTTCGACCGATTTGCCGATTCCGTCGCGCGATCGGTGCAACTACCGTCAGAGCAGTTGTAGCTCGCCTTCCCGATCGAGCCGACTGCGCGGGAGGTGGCAAGCATGGCGAGGTCCACTCGGCTCGCCGCAGCGGTTGGTGCGGTGGTTGGTGGGCTGGTGCTGACCCTCGCCGCGGTAGGTCCGGTAGGTGCCATAGACCCGTCGCCACCGGTCGCGACTGCAGCGGAGCCCGCTGTGACCTCGACGGTAGCGGGGAACCTCGGCACCAATCTCGGTGCGGTTACCTACTACGACGGCCTCGTGCCGTTTGCCAACCTGATGGACCAGGCCGGTGATTGGGTCCCTCAGCAGGTCGGCGGTGCCTGGGGATCCGGCCGTGCGCTGGTGTTGCGCCGCGATGGCTGGCCGGCCCAACTCGCCCCCGGCCAATTCGGGAGCTCGGTGCTCGCGGAAGTGCGTTACCCGGCCGGGACCTACGCGGTGAGTTGGAGTGGTCGTGGCTCGTTCGACATCAACGGCACCACGTTTGGCGATGGCTCCGGTGGCAGCAGCGGCGGCGTCGGACAGGTGACGCTGGACGGACATTCGCTGGTGCTGCTCAACCTGCGGGCCACCGATCCGGCGGACCCAGTGCGGGCGGTGCGGGTCACCGTCCCAGGGGAGTCGCCGACCGCCACCTTCCGCGCGGCCTACCTTCGTCAACTCGCGCCCTACCGTGCCATTCGCCTGATGGACTGGCAGCGAACGAATTCCACCTTCGCCGACCCCATTCGAACGTTCAGCTGCGAAAACCGGACGCTGCCGTCCTCCTACTCGCAGGGAACTGCCAGCGGTGTCAGCGTGGAGAGGATGGTCCAGCTGGCCAACACCCTCGGTGCTGACCCGTGGTTCACCATCCCCCATGAGGCGTCACAGGAGTGGGTGACCTGCCACGCGAGGGTGGTCGCCGCGTCGCTCGCCCCGGGACTTACCCCTCGCTACGAGTTCTCCAACGAGACGTGGAACCCGATTTTCCGGTCCTTCCACGATCTCGCCGCAGAGGGTCAGCGACTTGGGCTAGGCGGCGGGGACGCCTTCCTCGGCCTTCAGCTGCGGGTGGGTCAACGACACGTCTCGGCGATGGCGGCGGTCGCGCAGGGATTCGCATCGTCCGGTCGACCCTTCGTCCGAGTGCTGGCGGGTCAGGCGGCCAACGCCTGGGTGTTGGAGCAGCGGCTCAATGCGGCTGGGGCGACGGACGCCACCGACGAGGTGGCGATCGCGCCCTATCTGGGAGTGCCGAGGGCGAATCCATTCGACCCTGCGGAAGCGGCGACTATCTCCCGCTGGACTGAAGCTGAAGTGTTCACTCGGCTGGCTGTTTCCCAGACGTCCGAAGTCGATGTCTGGACGGCGAACCATGCGGCCCTGGCCCGGCAGCGGGGTAAGCGTCTGGTCGGCTACGAGGGTGGCCAGCATCTCGCCGGCGATCCCGGCAACGCCGCGTTGACTTCGCTATTCACCCGGGCCAATCGTTCTGCTGCCATGGGCGACGCCTACCGGGTGTATCTCCGGCGGTGGCAGGCTGGCACCGACAACGCCCTGTTCATGCATTTCAGCGACTCTGGACCGTACTCCCGGTTCGGCTCGTGGGGTGCGCTGGAGTTTCCCGACCAAGGCACGAGCCCGAAGTATGCCGAGCTGGTGGAGTTCGCCGGCGGCTCGCCGACGCCAACGCCTACGCCCGCTCCGACGCCAACCCCGACGCCAACCCCGACGCCGACGCCGACTCCGACGTTGACCGTCACCCCGACGCCTCCCGTCCGACTGCCGTCCGCCCCTACTCGGCTCGTGGCCAGCGCCCGCGACCGATCGGCAATCCTCTCGTTCCGGGCGCCTGCGGCGGCAACAGGAACCATTCGCAATTACAAGTACGCGACGTCACTCAACGGCGGGCGATCCTGGACAACCTGGCGCGCCCTGTCACCGGCGGACGCGACAAGTCCTGTCGTGGTGCGCGGCCTCCTGAACGGCCGAAGGTACCTGATCAAGCTGCGTGCGGTGACTGCGCGTGGTGATGGGATTGCGTCGCTTGCCACTGCGGTCCGGCTGCCCGCGCGGCGGTGATATCGCGGTCGTCGCACCGACGCCCTGGACCCAGGTGAGTTGGAGCCCGCGACTGACAGGTATGCTCGTCCCTGACCGCAAGGTCCGACGCGGGGTGGAGCAGCTCGGTAGCTCGCTGGGCTCATAACCCAGAGGTCGCAGGTTCAAATCCTGCCCCCGCTACTTTTCAGCAGCCACGTGCTGTCCGGAAACCCCCCTATTTGGGGGGTTTCCGCGTTTCCGGGTATGACATGTAGAACCCGGGTCGGAGTTTCCCGACCCTTTCCCGACGGTGCCGGCCCGCCGCCAGGATCGGCCCGTACGGCGCTGCACGTTCGATCGTCGACGTGTTCAATCCGCGAACTTCGACCGACCGGGACCTCGTGATCGCCGCCTTGCGCCTCTGGCTGGCGGGCTCATCGCGCGGCCTTGGGAGCTGCTCGCACTCGCCGTCTGTGGGCCCCACGGGCACACAGCCGTGATGCCCGGTCCTGCAGGTCCTTCGCGACCGTCTCCTGTGATACCCAGCAGGCTGGGCCTACGGCGACCTGCGGGCCAAGGCGCGCCGAGGGCCGCACCTTCCCGAGCCTGCCCATCCCGGGCGTGCTCGAGGGTTTCTGGGCCGGCTCGCCGGGTCGAGCGACCGCGATGCCCGCTTCCTCAACAGTGGGGTGCTGCTGCGGGCGCTGATCCCGTCCTGAGTCGAACGCGTCAGGTCCCTCCACCACGTACTGTGCCGCCGAGCAACATGAACCGGCGAACCCTTGGGGGCGCGCCCATCGTTGGCAAGACGTGAGCCTCAAAGGCCCGTTTGCGAGCAACACTTGGGCCCGAAGAGTCTGCCTAGCCGCACCGAAAGCCCGGCGTCGATATGGCCGAAGTTGTTGCTCCACGGGGCTAATATCGGTGTAGATGTTGCCACCCGGCCCTGGAGGGGAGCGAGTTTCGGCATGAACGGTGCTCCGAACCCCGCCGGCAAGCTTCTTTACGCGACCAAGGGCAACCGGGCGAGCCTGTCCCGCCAGGCGAAGGCGGGTCGCATCACGCAGGTCGGCAGGGGAATCTACCTGTCCGGTGCTTCCCTGCCGGTTCCGGACGCCATCCGCAAGCATCGCTTCGAGCTGGCGGCCCGCTACTGGCCTGATGCCGTGATCTGCGATCGGTCGGCCTTCACCCGCGGCGAACTCGTGGACGGCTTGCTGTTCGTCTGCCACTCGGAGCCGGGTCGCAAGGCGGATCTGGTCCTGCCGGGTCTCACCGTCTCGGCACGCGTCGGAGCGGGACCACTGCCCGGAGACCTGCCGTTCCTCGAGGGGCTCCACCTATCGGGCACGGTCCGCAGCCTTGTCGAGAACCTTCCCACCCCTGGCCGCCCGGTCGTGGGCCGACCGGCCCGGCCGGCGGGGCGTGAAGCCGTCGAGTCGCGGATCGACTCCGAGGCGCAGTCGGGCGGCACCGGACACCTGGCCGCCCTGCTCGCTGAGCTCGACCTCATCCGGCCCTCCCTGCCGTCGGCGCCGGCTGAGACGGTCAGGGAGTTGCTTGCGGCATTGCTGGGCACCTACCGCGGAAAGGGCCCCAGGCATGCTCGTTTGAAGGCGCGGATGGCCGGTGCACCGTTCGACCAGCGGCGCATCGTGCTGTTCTCCCGCTTCCGTGACCTTCTACTTGACACCGCACCCACCCCGCGCAACTCGGAAGGCGACCGGTGGGAGTGGCTGCCGTTCTTCGAGGCCTACTTCTCGAACTTCATCGAGGGCACCAAGTTCGATGTGAAGGAGGCCGTCCGCATCGCCATCGACGGCGAAGTCTCACCGGCGCGGCCCGCAGACGCCCACGATGTACAGGCCACCTACCGCATCGCTGTCGATCCGATGATGCGCGCGCACGCTTCGCGGTCCGGCGAGGAGTTCCTCGAGCAGCTGCGAGACGTCCACCGCGTCCTCATGGCTGCGCGGCCCGACATGCGACCCGGCCTGTTCACGGACGTCGACAATTGCTTCGGCGCCCACAAGTTCGTCGAGGCCGACCTGCTCGAAGGGACCCTCTTGCGCGGGTTCGACACCTTCGCGCCTGTCACCGATGCCTTCCAGCGTGCCGCAGCGCTGATGCTGGTCATCACCGAGTGCCACCCGTTCTACGACGGCAATGGCCGCACCGCGCGCCTCATCTCGAATGCTGCACTGTCCGCTGCTGGCCAGGTCCGCATCGTCATTCCCAGCATCTACCGCAACGACTACCTCCGAGGGCTGCGCGGCGTCAGCAACGCCAACGGCCACGGCCAGGCTCTCCTGGCCGTGCTGGACTTCGCCCAGCGATGGACCAGAGTGATCGACTGGCGAACGTTCGACGGCGCCGACGCCATGCTTCGCCGCACACACGCCTACGACGATCCTGCCGTCGTGGGGGAGGACGTCAAGTTGCGCATGCCGTAGGTCTTGCTGTCCTTCTCGCGAGGCGGACGCTAGAGATATCTCCGTTGAGCCCCTCAAAATCAGGCGAGACATATGCGCATATGGAGTTGTCGAACACCACGTCCTCGGGTGACGGAGTGCATCTTGAGGCGATCTCGACGTACCGCGGAGGGCTCTGATGATGGCGGCAGACATGGCGCGAACGTCGCCGCGCACGTACCGCATCAGACCCGTCTTCGGCACCTGCCAAACCTTCACCCGCACCCCTATGACGTCCGGGAGCGCCGCCAGGATTTGGGAGGAGGCCGCGAAGCGGCCGACGGCTCCAGCCCCCCCTACTGCGGTCAGGTGTGCCCCGGATTCATCGTCCGGGGCACACCTGATGCTTTCTGGGGGTCTGAGCGACTGTAGGGATGCCGAGATTCCGTGGCGAAGGATTCGCTTGCGTTAGCTGCCACAAATGGAAACCCCGACCGTCATGCCTAGGCACGCTGCGTCGGGGGCTACGTCCCAAGCATAGGCCAGGGGCGGTCCAGGATCAAGATGGTTAGCATGCCGGGATGAACCATAGGCTACGGGCGGTGATCCCTGCAGCGCGACTGGCACCGTACCTGCGTGAGGCCTCCGTTCAGCATGCTGATGCGATAGACCTCTACCGCTGGAACAGCGCCCTGTCGTTGGCACTCTTCGACGATGTTGGCAATGTTGAGGTTGTCATGCGCACCCAGATGTCGCACCACCTCAGCGCAGATCATGGTGACGACTGGTTCCGTAGTGCCGACTTGTTCGATGATGGCGCGGCCAAAGCGATGTCAGTGGCCTGGGGTCAGGGTCGATTGCAGAAACTCGTCGAGGGAGGGGCCCCGCGGGAAGTCGTGCACGGAACGTTCGTCGCCAGTCTCACCTTTGGATTCTGGGTGAGACTGCTGGGCAGGGGCTCCTTCGCGGGGCGTCAGCCGATGCGAGCGCGCCGGTTTTACGACGAAGCGTTGTGGAAGCCGACCCTATCTAAAGCCTTCCCGAACGCCGGACACCTTGAACGCAGCAAGGTCGAACGCGCAGCCGAGGATGTCCTGAAGATCAGGAACCGAATCGCTCATCACGAGCACGTCATCTGGGGAATACCGGCGTACGGTCAGCGAAACCAAGATGGCTCACCGCGCCGCATACCGGTCCGCAGTGCCCACGCGACCCTGCTTAACCTGGCGGGCTATCTGAACGACGACCTGAGCTCGTGGCTGACTGCTAACAGTGGGGTTCCCGCCCTCCTTGCGGAATGTCCGCTTGCTGACCTTTCGAGGCTGATGCTGTGATTTTCCGCGCCGGGACCCCTCGCTGCGTTTGTGGGCGGTTTCGACAGACGTCGTTGACGTCCCGCTGCTCGAAGCGGCGGACTGCGACTCCTTTTCGACGCGGCGAGCGTCACGTGTCGTACGACCAAGGTGGTGGCAACCCCATCCCCGCTACTCAGGGATGATGGACAACTCGTCCGCACGGGGAACGTCAAGGACTGGATAGCCACACTCTCGAAACACTTCAGCCGCTGGCCGGTGCGACACCACCGCGTCCCCCGGCCATTACGTCAGCCAGGTTGCCCGGACGCACTTCGGCTGTGGAAACCTCGATGCCCGCCACCTCGTCGTGCGCCACCAGGTCGCCAGGCCGGCCCAGGCGCTTCCGGGCCGCGGCTATCTCGCTGTCGGCCCAGCAGCACGTCCCATCAGGTGCCGACAGACCGAAGCGGCCACAGTTGCCGAGGCACGGGGCACTGGCGAAGAACCAGCAGCCCCCATCGAGGCAGTCCGAACGCACCCGATGGGCGCGGTACCAGTTGGCCGGTCCAGCCGGGAAGGAGGGGAACGGGTGGTCGACATTCTCGGGCGGCCCCTGCCGGGGCGACTCCCGTGGCGTCAGGCGCTGACCGCATCCGCGTACTGAGCCGCAAGCCGCGCCACGAGTGCAGCGTCGACATCTCATGCTGTGTCGATCGGCGCCGCGCCGCCCAGACCCAACGGGTGCGCCTCCGAGGGTGGCGTCATAGCCGCAGACGGTGCACGCGTTGTCCCCGGGGGTGAAACGTCGACTTCGAATCGTCCTCGATGTGTGGGGCTGGGGCGCGTCTACTCGCGGAGCAGGGCGAGGCCTTCACGGGCCGCGCGCTCCGCGTCGCACACCCGTTGCTGCAGGGCCCGAGCGGCCTCGAGCTCGACCTGCGCCGCCTGCTCGGCCTGCCTGCAGGACTCCACTCCGTGATCTCGTTCCCGGCGGGCTGCCTCCAGGTCGGTCCGGTAGCCGGCCACCTCGCCCTCGGCAAGTTCCACGGCGCGGTCGAGTAGATAACGAAAGTTCGCCCGGATCTTCTTGGGAGTGGTCTTGCGCGCTAGGGCATCCAACTCCTCGCTCACCGTGACGCGCATGAATACCAGAGGGTCGGATTGGTAACTCTTGTTGGCGGCCGCGTGCTCGGCGCGGGCCAGCGCCTCGCGCGCATCCGCCAGGCTCTGCTCAGACGCCCGGACCACATCTTCGGCGGAGCGGAGGTGCGGGGCGAACCTGTCGGCGGCGGCTTGGGCAAGGCGAGCCAACTCCGGTTGGCTGATCCGGTCGGGGTCGGGCGCACCCGGGGTCGCGGGCAGGTCAGTCATGTGTCCTCGAAGTGGTGATCGTGTGCCCAATTCTCCCATGTCCCAACGTGAGGCCGCGAAGCCCACCTGGATGGGGTAGCTGCAGGACATGTTGCAGGGCCCTGCGGGGCCGCGCATGACCGTATTGCCCCACGCCGGCGGCGACACTTGGTGAGGGGTTCAAGACGAGTTGCCGATCGCGTCGCACCGACCTAGGCATTCTTCGGTCGAACACAACCGATGCGGCAATGAATGGGCCTTCGCCATCGAGTCCGGAAGTTGCTGCCAGGCCCGACAGATCCGCCGATCGCTGCCGTGTTCACTGACCCGGCTTGGGACTGCGCCTGCTGCGCCGGTCCCGGGTCTGGTCCTCTCAGCGCACCCCGGCTCTGTGCGGCGTGGTGAAGGCCACCCTATGGCTTCCGCCGCCGATGACGCTGTAGGACAAGTGATTGGCGCGGGCGTCGAGGAAGTGGAAGGCGCCCGAGTCGTAGGCGAAATGCCCGAGGAACGCGGTATTGGGGTCATTCGGGGAACGCACGTAGAGCTCGTTCATCGACGAGAAGGTCTCCGGTAGTTCCCACACCTGTCCCGGCTCCAGCGTCTGCGAGTGCATCGTCTCGATTCGGGCAAAGACGCTGACCTGGAGCGTCTGGCGGGAGTGGTTGTAGATGAACATCGTGGTCGGCCTGGGTTCAACCCTGACGCTCGCCGCATTGCCGTTGCGCGGTGTCGCGGCATGAGCCGGGGCGACTGCCGAGGCAACACCTACGAGTGCCAGCCAGGTGGCGAGGATAAGGACGATGGTGCGGTGAGCGATACGGGTAGTGCCAATCATGAGAACTACCGGTCCGAGTATTGGTGGTTTCTGGCACTCGGGTGGGGTACCGCCTGGGAGGTAGTCCTTGGGGCATGGGTGGTCCACCCGCCCTGGCGGAAGGATCGTCGACGCCGGCGTGCCTGACCAGGGAGTACCAGTTACTCGACACCTCGCCGGTAGCCGGTACAACTGTTTCGGAACACTTTCGGGTGGGTGGCAGGCACATCCGCCGAAGTCATCCGCAAGCTCTTGTCGTCGATGCACCGAATCTGCGAAGTTGAGCCCACACGGGCGCCGCCCCAGGGCGCGGCGCTGCGATCGGAGGAGTCGGCATGCGAATTGGCGTTCACTTGGTGAACTTTGCTTTCCCCGGGGGCGCCGCTGCGATCGGAGCGACCCTCGCCGCGGTGGGAAGCGCGGCGGAGGAGGCGGGTCTGGACAATCTGTCCGTGATGGATCACTACTTCCAGATGGAGGGCATGGGTCTCGGTGATGCGTCAGCTCCAATGCTTGAGGCGTACACCACGTTGGGATTCCTCGCCGGCCACACCAGAAGCGTCGAACTGCAGGCGCTGGTCACCGGAGTGACCTACCGTCACCCGGGCCTGCTCGCGAAGATCGTCACCACCCTTGACGTCCTGTCGGGCGGTCGCGCGATGCTCGGAATCGGCGCGGCATGGTACGAACGCGAACACTTGGGACTGGGCGTGCCCTTCCCGTCACTGTCCGAGCGCTTCGAGCGGCTTGAGGAGACGCTGCAGATCGTGCTGCAAATGTGGAGTGACGACAGCGGACCCTACGATGGGAATCACTATCAGCTGGCCGAAACCATCTGCTCGCCACCACCGCTGACTCGTCCTCATCCTCCCGTCATGATCGGTGGATCCGGTGAGCGAAAGACTCTGCGGCTGGTTGCTCGGTATGCCGACGCGTGCAACTTGTTTGCCCGGCCTGACACAGGTCCGGATGCTGTGAAGGCGAAACTCGAAGTACTGGCCGGTCACTGCGCGGACGCCGGTACCGACGTGACGCAAATCCGGAAAACCATTCTGTGGGCCGCGCCGTTGGATCCGACCACGGCCGCGGGAGGCGTCGATTTCGTCGAACTGATGAAGGGCTACGCCGATGTTGGCATCACCGAGGTTCATGTCATGCCGTTCCAGGATCCGGTCGACTTCATTCGAGGTCTTGGTGAACACGTCGTCCCAGCGATTGGTCGGCTCTAGGCCATTGTTGGCGAGGCTCCGGGGGTGAGATCAGACGGACCGCATCGACGTTCTTCGGGCCGGACACTGCCCGATGTGGCTAGGCTGACGGCGACCCGGCCGTGCTGCTTCCGGGCATGTCTTGGAAGGCGTAGTGGATGTCGCGCATGGGGAAGTTTCTGGTATCGCTGGCCGTAGCCCTTGTGGGTGGGGTACTGCTGTACCTGACCGCACCTGGGACCTCGCTGGTGGACGCGCCGATCAGTGCGGAAGGTGCCAGCGTCGGGGAGACCATCGACACCAAAGTCACGCCAAAGTTGTCGAGTTTCTATGACGTGACGAACTGGCAGCGCGGCACTCCGGGCGAACTCGTGAAGGCGGAGCCCGTCTCGGGTGCGCCCCCGGGGATCAAGTTGTACCGAATCATGTACCAATCGACGGATCTACAGGGCCACTCGATTCCGGTGACGGGCCTGTTTGCCGCACCGGCGGCACCGGCGCCCGCCGGCGGCTACCCGCTGGTCTCCTTTGCTCACGGAACTACCGGCGTGGGCCGAATGTGCGGCATGAGCCAGACACCCACGCAACCGGATACCCCCGGGAACAGCAACTGGATTCCGCACATCGAGCCGCTGGTCAGGCAGGGGTGGGCGGTAGTAGCCAGCGACTACTCAGGGATGGGCGCCCCCGGGCCTTCCTCCTACCTGGTCGGACCACTTGAGGCACGAGGAATCCTTGATGCGCTGCGGGCGGTGCAACAGCCCGCTCCGTCGATCGGATCCGTCCCCATCAACAGCGCCAAGTTGGGCGTCTACGGCAAGTCGCAGGGTGGGGAAGCGGCGATGTCAGCGTTGCAGCTGGCACCTGAGTACGCCCCCGAGTTGGCCATCGACGGCGGCGCAATTTTGGCGCCGGGGTTCACCCCGCCCATCGCGGGCATTCTCAATGCGGTGGCCAAGAATCCGACTAGCACCTCCCAGAACATGTTCGTGATGCTGATCGCTCAGTCGTACGCCCAGAATTACCCGGAACTCGTCTCGCTGGACGAGATCCTCAGCCCGCTGGGAATGGAGAAGGTCAAGTTCCTGGACAGCACGTGCGGTAGTGATCTCGCCGATCGGGTTTCCGATGTGCCATTGAGTCAACTGATCAACTACCCGGTCGCGCCCGGTCTGATCACGGCCCTCGGCGAGGGTATGCCAGGAAGGGAGAAACTCGACGCGCCGATCATGGTGGTGCAGGGGCTCAAGGACAAGACGATCCTGCCGCAGTTCACGCATGCCCAGGTGATGTCGCAGTGCGCCGTGGGAACAACGGTCTTCTACGTTCGCTACCCGTTCGACGACCATCCGTCCTTGAATTACCAGGCCCGCCTGCATAAGCCGTCCGTCATCGACTGGATGGAAGCCCGCTGGGCGGATGAACCGGCGCCGTCGAATTGCGCGAATCAACTACTTGGAACCACCGACACGACGACGAGCGTGACCTCATGAATCGGGAAGTTCTGCTGGAGGCGAGCATCGGCCTGACTGTCGGTCTGCTGGTGGTCGTGCTGACGGCCTTTCGTAGTCGACGGCCGCCAAGGCCGGGTGTGACGCGTCGCGCGGCGATGTTGGGACTCTTCACCTATGCCATCATCGCGGCGCCGGTCCTGACGGTGTCCGGCATGACGTTTGTGGGCATGATCGCGCTGGTCGTGATCGTGGCCCTGGCGCTGGCCGGGTCAGTACTGTCGCGCAGGTTTGCGTCGGGATCCGGGGGCCCAGCGCACAGATATGTCCAGGGCCTCGTGGGCAGCGGTGTGGCGGCCGTCCTGCTGATCGCGGCTGCGCAGACTCTGTCCCTGATTAGTCGAGTGGACCCGCGGGTGCTGGTCCTTGTGCTGGGCGTAGTGGTCGCGGTCCTCGTGGCGGGTCAGGGACTGGCCGCCAGTGGCAGGATCGGATCGGTGGCGATGTGGCTGATGATCGTTCCGATCGTCATCTCGCTGGCCATCGGCTTCCTTCTCGGTGACCTATCCGCAGTGGTAAGCCCGATTCGGATCGGTGTGGACAGTCCGTTCGCGGCAATCCTGGCGGTCGCCGTGGCGATCTTCGCCCTCGGTTGGGTCGATGCCGGGCTGCAGGCTACGAACGAGGTAGGACGCTGGTCACCGCTGCGTGTTCTGAGCTGGGTTGCCGTGGTCATCCTCGCTGTCATCCTCGGTTTGCTGATGTTCCTCGGCGGCGTCATCTTCGCGCCATCGATGGAGTTCTTCGTTGTGCCAGCGAACATCGATGCACTCCCCGGACTGGCAGGGGTCCTACTGGCCGTCCTGACCGTGATTTTTGCGGCGCTGGTCGCGGGTGTACTGGCGGGGGTTGGGGCTCTACCCGGGTTGTGGGGGCGGCTCGGGAACGAGGTCGGGAACGAAGCCAGCGACCTAGCGGCCGCGCCCGATGATGACGAAGGGAAAGTGCCGACCGCGCCCGCCTGGGTCTGGATCGGTGCGGCCGTCGCCATCGTCATGGCCTTGGTCGATCCAGGATCGCAGCAGTTGGTGGTCGCCGTGAGTCTGCTGGCAGGTGGCTTGGTCGGGGCGCAGTTGAGCGCAGCCCGGTCCGCCGCAGGTGTCATCGCGGGCGTGGTGTCGACGGGCGTGGCCCTAGTCGTGCTCGTACTGATCGACCAACTCCGGCTCGGTTGGGGTTCGATCGTCGCCAGCGTCGTGGTGTGCCTCGTGGCACTGCTCGCCGGGCGGCTCACTGCTACGCAGGCGAGCGTTCCCACGTATATTGATGCGGCATGACGGCTGAGCATCGGGACACACCCGGCATTGATCACACCACCGGCGAGTTCATCGGGGTCGGTGGAACGACGATCTACTACCGGGAGTGGTCGTCAACGGAGGATCCGGTCCGTGCGGTGGTGCTGATCGTGCACGGGATCGCTGAACACAGTGGGCGATACGAAGCACTCGCAGCAGACTTGGTGCGGGCCGGCTTCGCCGTAGGCGCGTTGGACCATCGGGGACATGGCCGCTCCGGCGGGAAGCGGGTCCAGGTCGCGCGATTCGACGACCTGGTCGACGATCTGGCGACGTTTGCCGACCTGATGCGGGAGCGCTACCCGAGTCCCTTGCCGATGTTCGTGCTGGGGCACAGCATGGGGGGCCTCGTGAGTCTTCGATACCTGACCCGCGATCGGCCGGAAGTCGCTGGCTTGGTGCTGTCCGGCGCCGCCGCGGCCAAACCCGAGGACATCTCCGGCTTCACCATCGCGGTCGGCAACTTGCTTGCGAAGGTTGCTCCCGATGTGGGTGTGGCTTCGCTCCAACTCGACAAGATCAGTCGCGATCCGCAGGTCGTCATCGACTACAACAATGATCCGCTGGTCACCAAAGCGAAGGTGCGGGCCCGGATGGGCGCGCAGGTCCTTTGGGCGATGGAGGAGACCGAGCAGGCACTCCCGGCGCTGACGGTGCCGATTCTGATAATGCATGGCGGTGACGATGCGGTGACCCCGCCGGACGGCAGTCGGATGATCGCCGAGAAGGTGGGCTCCACGGACAAGACGTTGAAGATCTACGACGGTCTCTGGCACGAGATCTACAACGAACCGGAGCGCGACGTTGTCATCGGTGACGTTATCGCCTGGCTCAATCGCGAGATGTAGAACAGGGGCGGGACGTCGCGGGACCCGCTCGTCCGGACCGTCCGTTTGGCAACACTTGGCAAAGCTGAGGATGGGCCGACTGGTGCGAACCCGCAGGGAATATGACGCCCGGAGCCGACTACGCGGATTGTGCGATTGATCTGACTCCGCGCACCTGCCGGCGACGACCGAGCCAGAAGGTGCCGGCAGCGACGGCAATGAAGAGGGCTCCGGAAGCGCCGAACGCGTGAAGGCCGTCGACCATTGCCCCCTTTTGTGCCTGGTCGATGACGTTGACGTCGCTGACTGGAACGGCATAGGCCGTGCTGACATCGTCAGGGCTGGCCCCGGCGCGAAGACTCTCCGCGATCTCAGCAGACTGCTGCGACTCTAGGCCTTGACTCTCGAGTGAATCTCCGAGAGCCGCGGCGCTGGTCGCATACACAATCGTGGACATCACGACTATTCCGAGGGCTGTGCCAATGTAGATCGATGCTCCTCGAAATGCCGAAGCGTTTCCCTCCTCGCCCGCGGGCGCGGCATTCATGATCGAGTTGGTGACGGGCACCGCAGCGCCGACAGATGCGGCAGCGTAGAGCGACATGACGGCAACGAGGAACCAAATCGGCGACTCCACGGTGACCGCGAGCGTCGTCAAGACGCTGGCGGAGAGCACAATCAGCAGGAGGATGCCGGTGAAGGTGATTCCGCGAGCCTGAATGATCTTGCGGGCCACCAATCCGCCGATGACGCCGGCGAGTTGGGCGGGAACCATCAGTAGTGCTGTCTGCAGGGCGGTCATGTCGTAGACGGACTGGTAGCCGATCGTCAGGTAGAACCACAAGTCGACAAACGGAACGATCAGGACAACGGCTAGCAGAATCAGCATTCCGCCGCTATGCAAAGCGGCCAGCGACAAGGACGCCCGGTCGATTCGGCGATAGCACCAGACCAACACGACCAAGCAGGTTGTAGCCGCGCCCGCGCGTACCAGCGTTGCCGTCGAGATCAACCCGTGTTGGCTTATCGAGGTGATGGTTTGCACTCCAGCCGCCAACACAACGCCAGCAAGTACCGGGGTGAGCAACTCCGCACGCTCGCGGGCCTCTGTGTCACCTGGGATCATCTTCCAGGCCGCCCAGATCATCACGGCTCCACCAAGCGACCACATGGTGGGCACCAGACGCCAGGACCAACTGTCGATCATCACGCCAGCCAAGACCGGCGTCACCATGAAGATCAGTGGTGCTGCGATCGCGAAGTACGTGAACGCCGTGACGCGCGCTGCCGGGTCAATGACGCGTCCACTCAGCAAGCCCAGCGCGACGATCACGATCGACGAGGATGCTGCACTGAGAATGACAAGCCCCACAGTCGCGACGGCCAGCACCGGTGCAATAGCGACGAGCGCGCAACCCGCGGTGAACAACACCGAACCGCCGACGATCAGGCGCCGCTGACCGATGCGGCGACCAAGGGTTGCCGCCAAGAACACCACCACGAGTGCGCCGATGTTCGGCAACTCCCGCAAGAGTGACTGCTCGGCGTCAGAGCCTGCCAGATCCTGCAGCATCGGATTGAGTACGAAGTTGTAGGTCGCTGGAACGACCGCAACCGCACCGATGACGGTGCAGACGCCGACCAGTAGGCGACGCTGGTCGGAGGTGAGTCGCTGCTGGGGCATCAGTCGCGCTGGCGATCTCGCATGGACCCCGACAGTAGCGAAGATCAAGCCCCATCGGTCCGGTTCCGCAACGCCGCAGAGCCCACTGTCTGGTGAGTCACGTCGCCAGATTGCTTTAATGTCTCACGCGTGAGACATTAAAGTATGACTGAAGTGAGCGTTCGCGACCTCCGCAATCACGGCGGTGACGTACTTGATTCGGTGATGCGCGGCGAGAGTGTGACGGTGACGCGCCAGGGCAAGCCCGTCGCCGAGCTGCGCCCCGTCGCAGGAGGCGGGACTCCGGCGACCGTTCTGGTTGAGCGTTGGCACACCATCCCTGTGATCGATCTGGCGGACCTGCGGACCGACCTCGATAACATCCTGGACCCCAATCTGTGAGCCCGCACGAACGTGGCTTGTTGGACACAAGCGTCGTCGTTAGCCTCGGCGGGCTCACCGACTTGAGGGGGCTCCCCGCTCGGTGTTTCGTGTCTGCGATCACTTTGGCCGAGCTCTCTGTCGGTCCGCTGGTGGCGAGAACGGCCGCGGAGCGAGTCGCGCGCCAGAGCGTGTTACAACAGGTGGAGGCCGACTTCGACCCCATCCCTTTCGACGATCGGGCCGCCCGGGCCTTTGGTCGTGTCGCCGCGCAACTGCGGGCTGCGGGCCGTAAGAGCAGCGCCCGGGCGTATGACGCGCTCATCGCTGCGACCGCGGTGGCCAACGACCTTCCGGTGTTCACTCGCAACCCTGACGACTTCGCCGGGATCGAATCCGTCACGGTCGTCACGCTGGACGTTGGTCGGTAGGCGGCTGCCGTAGTGTCGCCAGAAGTGAACGGGGAGACGACTAGGAGCCGCGCGTGACCGCTGACCTGATCCTGAAGGCTTCCTCCATCATCACCATGGAGCCCGCTAGCCCGCGCGCCGAGGCGGTAGCTGTGGACACCCTGACCGGCTCCATCGTGGCGGTTGGCACGCTCGCCGAATGCCAGTCCGCGGCACCGGGCGTAGAGGTCACCGACCTTGGCGACACGGTGCTAATGCCGGGGTTCATCGAGGCCCACAGCCATCCGGTGCTGTCGGGCATCTACACCCAGGATCCTTCGAACTGGATTGCTCGGAGCCAGGGCTACCCCACCTACGCCGACGTCCAGGCGTTGTGGCGCACCCTGGATCGGACCCTGCCAGCGGGTCAACCCGTCGTGTGTTACGGACTGGAGCGCCCCGGTCAGGGTGCTCCCGAACTGACGAACACGGATCTGGACGAGTTCTTCCCGACTCGTCCGGCTGTCGTGATGGATATATCTGGGCACGAGATCTACTTCAACTCTGCGACGATCGCGTTCAACGGTTGGGCGGACGGTAAGCCGCCCGCCGATCCGGAAGCGGCGCGCTACGGGAGGAACGCCGACGGCACTTCGAACGGACGCGCCTATGAGCCGGCTGCAGTGCTAGCGGCGGCGGGAAAGGTGCAGTCGGCGGCGATTCCGCACCCACTCCTGTCAGCGGCCCGGTGGTACCGAAAGCTGGCCGAGGCGGGCATCACGACCACGAGCGAACACGCCTTCTCCTCAGCAATGTCGCCGGCCTACGAAGCCCTCGGAGCTCTCGTCGATAGCCCCATCCGCGTCGGGCTGTACCACGCCGCCACCGAACCGAGCTGCACGGAGTCATTCACGTCGGAGGTAGCCGAGGACCGGCTCTGGAAAGTCGGCATCAAGATGTGGTCCGATGGCACGCCGTTCAATGGCACGCTGGCGGCGTCGTTCCCCTACCTCGACAACGCCACCACGAAGGCCGCCCAGATTCCGCTTGGGCCAAGCGGTGATTCAGTCATGAACTACACCAGGGTGCAGTTCGACGCGGCGCTAGACACCTTCGCCACCACCGGAATGCAACTCGCGGTCCACGCGCACGGAGACGTGGCCGTTGACTTCGTTCTCGACGGATACGCTGCTGCGCTGGCCCGACACGGCCTGCTTGGGACGGATCACCGCTGGCGCCTCGAGCATTGGACCACCGGTCGAGCCGACCAGTTCGGGCGAGCAGTGGCATTGGGTGTGGCAACACCCCTGGCGGCCTACCAGTTCATCTACCAAGACGACATCTTCGACGGGGCGCTGTTCGCCACCGAGATCGGCAGTCAGGTGTGCGCCGCCGGTGATGCGGTGCGGGCGGGTGCGAAGATTTCGTTCCACTCCGACAGTCCGGTGGCACCGGCCATCCCGCTACTGGACATCCAATGCATGGCCACCCGCAGGACTTTGGCCGGCGAACTTCACGGACCAAACCAGGCCGTGACAGTGGATGATGCGCTGAAAGCGGTCACGATCAACGCGGCCTACCATCTGCGCCGCGAGCACGACCTCGGCTCAATCGCAGTGGGCAAACTCGCCGACTTCGTTGAGCTGTCCGCTGACCCCTACAAGGTCGACGTAGGCACCCTCACCAACCACGTCCAGGTACTCGGAACGTGGTTGCACGGTCACAAGATCGACCTCGACTCCTTCATTGCTGAGGTGGAGCAAATAGATCCCTCCAAACATCAGGACCTGCCGGAACACGCCACTCGGTCAAAGTGCTGCTGACTGGCGATATCCAGCACGATGACCCGGCACCTGAGATGAACTCCCAGGCAGCGAAGGCTGCGGCCTCTGGCAATTCGTCGGTCAGGGCACGCCTGGCTCCCGGGGACAGGGTGATGAGGTAGTCGGTCTTAGACCCCACTGGCGCGCCGACGCTCCTCCATCAACGAGGCCATCTCCGCTGCACTGGTGAGATCGCCTGTGACCACGGCTCGCTCGGCGTCGGCCAGCCTTTGCTGCGCGGCCTGGTCGGTCAGCAACTCGAGTGTTGCCTCGAGTGAATCGAGGTCGGCTTTGGACAGTAGGACCACGAAGTCACGGCCGTTGCGGGTGACGTAGACACGTTCGTGGGTCTGGTCGACCTCGTCTGCGAAGTTGTTGCGGACCGCCGTGGACGGAAACGTCGGGTGGGCTACCCGGTCCGCGGGTGGATGACGGTGACGGGGCACGCGGCATGCGCGACGCATTGCGAACTCACTGAGCCGAGCAGCAGCTTCTTGAAGCCTCCCATGCCGCGGCTGGCGACCACCAGCATTTTGGCCCGCTCCTTCGATGCGGTGTCGATCAAGACTTTCGCCGGGTTTCCGTGCGCCACCGAGGCACGCACGTCAAGCCCCGGAGCTTTGCCCAGCGTCTCCCGGATCGACTGCTCCAAAGCTGCCTTGGCCGCCTTGCCGCTGTCTTGAACGGCGTACGACGGCGCTGGCGTGCCGCCGACGCTGGTGCCGCCCAGATGCAGCGACCAGACCCTGAGGACATGCAATTCCGCTCGGCGAATCTTGGCCTCTTCAGCGGCCCACGTGAGCGCCTCCAGGCTGGCGGGTGAGCCATCCACCCCCACCAAGATGACCCCGCCTCCGTTCTTAGCCATGATCAGAACCTCCCACTCCGTGTGTCACGACCACGCCGGATTCGACTCCGAGGTGGCCTGGGCGCGATTGTGCGATCCCGCCTGCGTGTCGCTCGTCCCTTAATTCGAGTCTGCTATTCGCAGCGGGGAGTGTCAACGAACCTGGACTCCGACTGGAGGGCCACCCGTCGGCGACGACGTGCCTTTCGAGCGATTTCCGCAACTACAGCGGCGCGTCCAAGGAGGCGGGCCGGCACCTCCGCAACAGAATCCGAGCGCGTCGACCGCGATAGACTCAGCGGGTACGCACGGATCGGCGCCGAAACGAGAGACCGTTGAACGCAGCTTCGGGCCAGGACGCACTCGACGCACAGTTGTGCACCCTGCTGCTCAACAGAGATCGACTCGCGGCCACGGACATGCTTGCCAGCATCGCCGCCAAAGCTGGCGATCCCCACGTGTTGCGAGAGCACTTGGGCCGTGTCGCGTCGACCCTTGCCGGTGAACCCACCCCGCTGCGCGAGATGCTCGACGACGCAGGTGTGACGATGGATAGCCTCGTGGACGTAGCGACCGGCGTGCACGCGATCCTGGCCGAGCGTCTCGGAGACGACGACCTGAGCCGGGCCATCGGTGAGCATTGTTTTCGACTGCAACGGCCAATGGACTACCAACGCATCGTCGCAGTCGTCGACTACCCGGCGATGTCCCACTGGCTTGCCGGCGTGGCCGCGCGCCTCGCGGCGCAGACCGGCGTCGAGGTGACGCAGGTGGAGCATCGGGTGAAGTCGCCACAGAGCGCGTGGGCGAAATCCGGCGGCGACCTCGCTCGCCTGCTGAACCTCCATGACCTGCTGGGTGTCCGGCTTGTCGTCGCAGACACCCCGACGTGCTACGAGGCCGTCTCGGGTATCGCGTCGCGCCATGACTTCGATGCCAGCGGCTGGCGTGACTACGTGGCGCGCGCCAAGGCCTCGGGGTACTCCTCGCTGCACATCGTCGTCACGGAGGATGCCAGACGCGTCGAGGTGCAGATCCGCACCGACAGCATGCACCACGACGCCAGATTCGGCCGTGCGGCGCACTGGGCCTACAAGCTTGGCAGTGACGGTGAACCCGCCTGGCTGTCGACGGTCCTCGCCGGCAACGACGTGCCAGACAACGTGACCGTGTACACCCCGGCTGGTCAGGCGATCGTGCTGCGGCGCGGCGCCTGCGTCATCGACTTCGCCTACGCCATCCACTCCAACGTCGGTGCGACCTGTGTCGGGGCCAGGATCAACGGTCAGGGTGCGGCCTTGTCAACGGTGCTGGGCGACGGCGACACGGTGGAGGTGCGCGTTGGTCGGCGGGCGGGTCCGAATGCCGACTGGTTGCGGTGGGTGGTCACGCCGCGCGTGCGCACCAAGATCCGCCGACAACTCCGCGATGTCGCGGAGTTGTCCCCCCGAGCTGCAGAGCCCGCGGTCGGGCAGCCCGGCCCGGTGCGACCTAAGTCACCGGCACCCGAAGGCGCCACCCAGGCAACGGTCACGATCCCCGGTGCGGAAGCCATGCCCTATCGAATGGCGCAGTGCTGCTCTCCGACGCCGATGGCACCGGTTGCGATCGTGGCTCGGGGCCTGCGAGACGGAACCCTGACGGTGCATCGCAGCGACTGCGTGAACGTGGTTGACGCGACGAATACGGTCCCCGCATCGTGGGCCTGAGAATCAGCCGATTCCGTCAGGGACTTGCTCGGCCCGAGGCTCTGCCGGCGAAGACGGTGGTGACCCACACCACGAGGTAGGCAGTGACGATGGCGTATCCCAGCAGTTCGAAGTGATCCCCGATGGCGGCGACGGGCGCCAGCAGTTGCGCACCAGCATGGTCCACCAGAAGACCCGCCAGGTAGACGAGCCCGACCGCGATTCCGATCAGTCCGGTGGTGAGGGTGGTCGCCAGGTTGAACCGCACCCTGCGGCGATCCTGGGTCGCCGAACCGTACATGTGCACCATCATCAGCGAGTTAGCTGTATCGAAGAGAGCCATCCCAGCTGCGAACAGGAGCGGGAGGGCAATCAGCCCCGCCAGCGAGACCGAGCCCTGGGCAGCGGAGGTCGCCGACAACCCCAGCAGCGCCACTTCCGAAGCCGTTCCCAAGCCGAGCCCAAACAGGAACCCGATGGGAATCATCTGAGGAGAGGAGACCAGCGCCGAGGACATCCTCGGACCCAAGACCCGACTGAGCACCCCCCGCCTTGTGAGCATGGCGTCCATTTCCGCAGTCGGTATTGCACCGGCGCGCGCCTGCGTCCGGACCAGCCAGAGGGATCGAAAGACCTTGAGGTTGAGAATTCCGACAACCAGCAGAAACGTCGCTGCCACCGCTGCCGACAGGTTCCCGCCGAAGGACTCCACGATGCTCATGGTTTCGGAAGTGGCGGCGCCGGCGAACAGGATCACCACTATGGCGAGGAATAGCACGACGCCGGAATGGCCAAGGGCGAAGAAGAGGCCCAGCCCGAGGGGCCGCTCTCCGCGTCGCACCAGCAGTCGGGAACAGTCATCGATGGTGGCAATGTGGTCTGCATCAAAGGCATGTCGAACGCCGAGGACGAATGCCAGGATGCCGACTCCGGCCATCCCGGCCGATGAGCTTGAGCCTGCCAACCCCACCGCATACAGGCCCCAAGCGAGCAGGTTCAGCAGCACAACGGTCGAGCCGACGGCTACGAGTCGGAACCGGGGGCTGCGCTCGGGTCGGGCGGTCGGCGCCTGCGAACCGCTTTCCTCAGCAGGTGTCCATGACCTCAAGCCGCGCACGGACCTCCTCCATTCGCCGAGTCAACTCGTCCTCGGCAATGAGATCCCTGGACACCATGGAGTGGGCCAGCGAGACAAGTTGGCTCTCCGGGTACGGCAACGACTCGTAGACTCCCTGGGACAGCAGGTCTTCCTCGTCGCGTCGCTCCAGTAGCGGGAGCGCGGTTGCCTCCTTGTCGAGCGCATCACACATGCCGTCGAGGCTCGACTTCCAGGGCGGGGTGGGGTTCACGACGCCGTACTGCTCCATCAGATCCGGCCACACCTGGCCGTGTTCAACGATCCGCTCGAGTGTCGGCACTTTCGCGTTTGCCGGGTTGTGGTCCGTCGACATCCTGTCTCCCTCAGAGAACTTCAGTGGGCTGAAATGGGATTGACGGCGGGTTGAACGTCTCGAGGAGCGTCATTCGTCACGCCCGGCTTTGGCAGTGCGATGCCGATGCAGCAGTCACGGGTCACGATTTCGGCGAGTTGATCTTCGCTCCATCCCTCGGTGCCAGCTGGGCGCACCGGCAGCACCATGAACCTGTTCTTCGAGTTCGAATCCTCGACCCGAATCTCGACATCCTCGGGCAGGAACAGACCGAACTCGGCGAGTACCGCCCGCGGGGTGCGCACGATGCGACGGCGGTAGTTCGGCGTCCGGTACCACTCGGGTGAGTTCCCCAGGATGGGTCGCGGGTAGCACGAACACAGGGTGCACACGATTACGTGATGCAGCTTTGGGGTGTCCTCCAAGATCACGAACGCCGTGAAGTCGCTCGGGGTGCCGAAGCCAGTGGGAGGTGCGTCCAGCCAGTCGGCTCCGACCTCGCGGCTTGCCGCGAGTCCATCGGCGAGGGCAAGCGCCTTGAAGTCCGGGTCAACCCACGCCTTGGCGACTAGCCGAGACGCGGGTACAGGACCCAGGGTTTCGAAGTACTCCGTGTACCGCCGGTGGTCCTCTGCAGTGAAGAGGCCTTTCTCGATCGCCAACTCACGCAAGGCGATCTCGAGCACCTCGAAGTCTGATATTTCGTGCACCTGGGGCGCCGGCGGTCGATGTTCGTGGTTGTGGGGTGCGGCCGAGTCGGTCATCTACGCTTCTCTCTCTGGGATTGCGAAAGGGCTTCGGGATTAGGAACGAAGGTGGTCTGCTCAGGTGGTCTTCACGTCACCGGCTCAAGCCAGTGCTCCTCCAACTCCGCCTGCAGGGTGTCGATGGCAGGTCCCGCATAGCCATCCCAGAGGTCGTCCATCTTGAAGCGAACGATGTAGAACCACTCGGGGGGTTGATCCTCGCGATCGAAGGCCTCGTCCTCGGCGGCGAGGCTCTCGTACGTCAAACTGACCACCGTCCCGGTGACACCTCGCATGTACTCCGGGGTCCGCGTGTAGAAGAGGGCGGGCATCGTCCGTACCCGCACCGACTCGCCAACCGAGAAGCGCGGGTCGCCCGCCATCCCGGCGAAGCACTGCGGGTCGCCTTTGCCGATCGCGTCGGTGTGGTGCTCATTCCGCCTCACGCCGGCGCCATCGCCAGTGCCTGAGGGCTCGGCCTGCAGGTTGCCGACGGCGTCGTCACCTTCGATCCGTTGGTGAACCTCGTCGGCCCGGTCCGTCAACTCGCGCAGCGTGATGTGGTGCTTCTCGACGAGGAGTCGGCACATGGCGAGCACCCAGCGACCGTAGTACGGCAGTCCGCTGTACTGCGTCTTCCCGAGATCGACGTTGCCGAGTCTTCTGCGCTCCTCCGAGGTCCAGATGCCTCGCCACCCGAGAACCTCACACGTGATGAACGTGTTGAGTTCCCAGATCTCCTCTTCCTTCTCCACGTACTTCACCGGCGCATCCGGTTCGCCGCCAACGTCATGGGCGGTCTTCATGTAGGCCGCGAAGAGACGGTGATCGACTTCGTCGCCGTAGACCCAATCCCTGAGCTGGTGCATCGCTGGGCGTAACTGGCTGATGTCCTCGGGCAAAGACGACATTGGCATTCGGTTGCCTCCGATTGGGCCGATCTAGCATCTAGCACGCAGAACGACCGGAAGGTCATTCCGACGGTGTAGGCGCAGACGGTAGCAGCAGAAGTTCGGGGTTCGCCTGTCAAGCAGCACGTCGACCTGCCCCAGTGACACCGAACCATCGCGGACCCGGCGCGATCCTCGGCACTACTTCGAGGTGTCGGGCTCCTCGGTCGCCGCAGCCTGAGCCTGCTCGGCGATGGCGCGGTGTTGCTCGACGATTTCCGGGTGCTCGGCGTAGGCCTTCTGTCGACGGTATTCGGGGTACCACGTGGTGAATCTGATGGCTCCGAACATGGCAAGCAGCGGGATGATCCAGGTGAAGATGATGTTGTTCTTGAGGTCACCGGGGGCGAAGTCGCAGGCCACTCCGACGAGGAAGGACAATCCCCAGACCGCCGTGATCGTCTGGCTCACCTTGACGACGCCGGCTCGGAACAGGGGGTTGTTCTCCCACTGGACTTGGTCGACGCTGAGCTTGGCGTAGTACAGGGTGAACGGCTTCTTCACCAGGATGCCGATGAATGCCGTCAACACCAGCGAGATCTCGGCGATGGTGCCTGACCAGTTTCGAATCCAGGCGTCCCAGGCAGGGTTGACGAACGCCAGCAGCAGCATCGACCCGAACACGATGGTGCCCACCGTGGAGAGTTGGTGCAAGCCACGGTGCTGCAACAGGCCGAAGACCATCCAGGCCGCCGACATCAGAACGGAGATCGAGGTGACGAGCAGGAAAGTGTTCGGTCCTGAGAACAGCGACATGATGATGTACGGAATGAAGCCGTAGAAGATCATCAGTGGCGAAACGCCTTTGACTTTGATCTTCTCGGTCGGTTCGGCTTGCGATTCAGGCTGTGCCATGCACTCCATGCTAGGGGTGGTGCACCCCGCGAGGCTACTTGCCAGGCGGCAGTCAGGCTGGTTTGTCAGGCTACCGAGGTGGCGAGTTAGGTCAGAGAGAGCGTGGTAGACGCGCTCACCTCACCAGTTGCCGCGCCTTAGGGGGTCCCTCGGCTACGGCGTGAGGGTGCAGGCCACCGGGGTGCCGTTCATGGTCGCGGTGCAACTGGTCGGCTTCGGCTGACTGGGTGACGAGTCGGAGAACCCGAACGTGGTGGACGCTCCGCGCGCCAATGTTCCGTTCCATGCAGCGTTGCCCAGGGTGACTCGTCCACCGGCATAGGACAGCCGGGTGGCATTCCACGGTGAGATGTCTCGCGGCCAAGCGAAGGACACCGTCCATGAGGTCGACGCAGTCCCACCGGTGTTGGTCACGGCAACGTCCATGGTCCGGCCAGTGCCCCAATCGGACACGTTGGTCAGCCTCACGCCGATTGCGCCGTTCGAGGTCGGCGTCGGGGTGGGCGTCGGGGTGGGCGTCGGCGTGGGGGTGGGCGTGGGCGTGGGCGTCGGGGTGGGTGTCGGCGTCGGGGTTGGAGTCGGAGTGGGTCCGTTGATCGTTGTCTGCGTGACGCCGCCGAAGTTGCTACCCACCCGGCTCGACAGATTGGCGATGGCTGCATCCAGCAGGTTGAAGAACGCGGTCCGTCCAGCGGCAGTCGAGATGTTCAGCCGGGAGCTGGACGTCAGTCCGGTTGCGGTGAGCGCCGACTGGAATGCTGCATTGCTATCGGCCAGCGCCACGTAGGAGTAACTGCTGTTGGGTCCTTGATAGGCGAGCGTTCCCATGGCGTTGGCAAACACGTAGCGGATGTCGGTCACCGAGAGATCGATCTTCGTGTCGCCCGTGATGGCGGGGGAGGGGAAGGAACTCTGGTTGTACATCTGGTCCAGGTACAGCCGCACCTGTCGGGGGTAGAGGATGAAGGTCGAGCCCACCGATTCCGCCGTTCCGATGGCCGCCTGGTAGTCCTTGTCGCTCAGCGAGTAGTCGGCCAGGGACTTCACCTGAGTGGCCGCCGCGCCGGTACCGAATTGGCCGGCGCAGATCCTGAAGTAGTCGCCCAGGATCCTTGAGTAGGTGCCGGCGTTGTAGGCGGCGTTGAGGATCATGTCGTAGTTGTTGAACGGTGCCTGCTCGGACTTGGCATTCTTCAGGTTGGTCATGCACTGCCCATACGTGGCGTATTGCGGACCCCAGGAATCGGCATTGTTCATCGCCAGCCGGTTGGTGTCGTTGAGGTGGAAGTAGGCCGCGGCCATCGGACCGAAGTACTTCTCGTCCAGCGAGGACGGACCGACGCTGGCCGTCTGCTTTCCGCTGTCCTGATCCTCGACGGTGTAGCCCAGTCCCTTCTGGAGGGCGACGTAGTTGATCAGTCCGATCCCCGCTGGCGTCTCCAACCGCTTCGAGTAGTCGTTGATCTGATAGGGGCCGCCCTGCCCTGAGGCCAGCAGCTGGGTCCGTTCGGTTGCGGTCGGGTTGATCCAGTCGGTCGTGGCGTTGTAGCCGCCCGTGTTGATGTTCTCCTGCAGGAGTTGGGCGAACATGGTGCCGTAGATGTAGTCACGGTTGAGCGCCAGGCCGGGCTCCTTGTCGCGCAAGAGCTTGGCCAGCAGTGCGCCCGAGACGTAGTTGCTGATGATCAGGTCGGTGTAGTTCGACGACAGCACCAACTTGTCGTTCGTGCCGGTCGGATAGGGCAACGCGGTGTGATAGGTCAACGTGCCGCTCGCGGTGCTTGTGGGAGTGAAATGAACCGGTGTCGGCAGGTTCCCGGGGCCGGGCTGAGGCTGAGTTGGCATGGGCGTGGGGGTGGGGGTCTGCGTGGGCGTCGGAGCCGGAGTGGTGGTCGGCGTGGGCGTGGGCGTGGGGGCAGTGCTGACGACCCGGCACACGTGCCCCGGAACGCTGCAGCCGGTGGGCGCAGCATTGGAGTTCATCGATGCGCCGAACGCCACCGACGACCCTGCGGGCAGGTTGCTGGCCCAGCCTGGCGCGGTGACGGTGGTGGCTGAGGAACGTGTCGCATTCCAGGCGGAGACGAACTGCGGACCTCCGCTGATGGCGACGCTCCAGGTGGACACGGCAGCAGCCGAACGGTTGCTGAGTGTGGCGTCAACGGTCGCGCCGCCGGTCCAGGAGTCTGTGACGCGCCACGTCAAGACGATGTCGTCGGCCGCAGCTGCGGGGCTGAGACTGAGCAGTCCCGTGCCGGCCAACGCGATCGCTGTCAGCACCCCTAGAGAGGCTTTCCCTGCGTTGTTGAACTTCCTACTGCTGTGGGTCATACCCGTTGTCATCTCCCGTTTCGCATTGGCCGCTGTCTCGTGCAGCACCTGTTCTGGCCTTTGTCCGCGTCGCCACTCTGCGTCCCCACGCTCGTGGCGGCGATCCCCACGCTCACAAGGATCCGCAAGATTCTTCTCGCCGGGACCCAACATCGTGACTATTGTCTGCCCAGCGTCCTTGAATCACAAAATTTCGTTGCGCGGTATCCCCCATTAGCGGGAACATGTTCGCTGTCAGCGAACAAGGGTCGTGCCCGCATCAGAGGCAGAAATGCCGACGAAATGCGCCTGTGTTAGCACTCTCAGGCACAGAGTGCCAACCATTGAGAGGAGATCCAAACATGGCAATGCACCCCCAGTTCGCCGTCCGTCGCAACCGGCTCGACTCACAATTCGACGCCATGATCCGTGACGCCTTCGGAAACCAACTCGCTGTCGCCTGGACACCGGCGGCTCGCTTCGTCCAGGACGGCGACGACGTCTACGTCGACGTGGAGGTGCGCGGTACGAAGCCCGAGGACATCGCGGTCGAGGTTCTCGACGACACGCTGGTCGTGTCGGGTCGGCGCGATATGACCGATGTCGGTGAGGAGAAGAAGGTCGTAGTCAACGAGATGCGCTCGGGCACCTTCCGACGAGAATTCAAACTCGGGACGCGAATCGACGCCGATGCTGTCGAGGCCGACTGTCAGGAAGGCATCCTGCGGATCAAGTTGTCTGCCCTGGTCGCAGCCCATCGTCCGGCGCGGATCCAGGTCCGAACCGGTCCGAATTCGACAGAGTCCGACTCGTCCGTCCTAGCCTCTGAGTAGGACGCTTCGCCACCTTCTCGCTACCCATCGGCCAGATGGCCGGTTGGATCCTTGTCGCAGCGATTGCGGGAGTGGTGGCCGCCGCATTGCCGGCGCGCCAGCCCGCCCGACTCGATGTGCTGCGCGCAATCACGTATGAGTAGGCAGCCCAGTCACCTGCGAGGGTAAGAGCGTGGAGCACCGGATCGCACGTGAAACCATCGGAGGCTTAACGTGCGCCCTCGTCATCCCGGTGCCTGCGCTGCAACCCATCGTCGCTCGCTGGCGCGATCGACCCGATCGTCCGACTTCAGGGCGAATGCCCGCCCACCTCACTGTCATGTACCCCTTTTTGAACAGCTCGGAGGTGACGGTTGAGGTTCGTTCCCAGCTTGCCGATCTGTGTGGGCGAACGCGCAAATTCGACGTCTCGTTCACTTCGATCGCGACGTTTCCCGGCGTTGTCTACCTCGCCCCGTCCCCCGCGGACAAGGTACGAGTCCTGACTGAACGGGTCACCGAGATCTGGCCGCAATTGCGGCCCTACGCAGGTAATCACGTCGACATCGTTCCGCACCTGACGCTTGTACACAGGGATGACGACGCCTCGGTGCGCCAGATTGCGGACGAACTTGAACCGCTACTTCCTATCGGTGCACGGCTGACCGAGGTCAGCGTGTTCCTGCTCACCGGCATGGGTTGGCGGCAGAGGTTCTCGCTGCCTTTCGGTTCCTAGATCGGGTGAGCAGCGTTCAGCCGAGCGCATCGAGAAGGCTGTTGACACGCCGGACCCGGCTCAGTCGAATTCAGCCGCGCAGAAACCTGAGATGGGCCGCGCAGAAACCTGACATGGAACGCCTTGACTATTGACCTCCTCCAGTGCGATCGCCACCAACACCTGAGCTGGCATCAGGTAGCTCGGCAACCACGCGATTCAGCCATTCGGTATCGATCGGGGGTATCGGGCGACGACGCAGGAGCCACGTCTGGATACCCAGGGAGAACAGGTCACCGGCGAGTTGGAACACCATCACTCCCACAGCCACGTTGAAAGCGACGACCAGCATCAGCAGAACGAATGGCTGCGCGTACAGCGAGATTCGTTGCTGCCGGCGCATCCACTTGTTCGTGGCGAGCGGTCCATTGATCTGCCGTTGCAGGGTCGCGTTCACAGGGATCATCAGCGCCAACAGCGCCAAGATCACCACGACGGACAGCCACGGCGTCGGGCTTTGCCCGATCGTCTGCAGCCCGGTTGGGTACGGCACCCCCAGGAAGGTGGCCTTCTGTGCGGCGTCCACATAACCCTCATACTGCGTCCAGGTGAAGACACCCTCGGCAGAGTCAGTCGCCAGGCCCTCAACCACCGAGTTGAGAGCGAGGAACACCGCAAGAGATAGGAACGTCGGCACCAGTTGCCACCAAATGCTGAAGCCGAAGTGCCGCTGGATCCGGCGGCGTTCCGCGTTCCCCTTGGCCTTGTCGTGTTTGTACGCCTTCGCGACTTTCATCGTGACCGGGGTGATCTCCCAGGTGAGCCTCTGCATCTCGAGTTGGCGTCGCGTCGGATAGGCCAGCAGCACGGTCACCAGCAGGGCCATTGAGACGAAGGCGAGCGTCCAGGTATGACCACTGGCCAGGCCGAAGATGGCCGCGTAGAAGTCGACGAACTGCACCAGCAGCCAGGAGACGGCCACCTGCGCCCACTCGACGATCGTGTCCATGGCCGTTTCTCCCCTCGCTTCCGGTAGTCACGCTAGTTCCTGCGTTCTGCGGATTCAGGGGAACGGCGTTGCGGTGTCAGGCGCCCGGCTCAGCCCGTCGGCGAACTCGCGTCTTCAAGGGGACTTCGCTCCGCCACCGCTGTCATCTTGATGGCGGCGGTCACGGAGACGGTGCCGCGCGGGTGAAGGTGCCCTGACCCGCGTCGCCGAACTGATCGAACTTCACGCTGGTGGCCGGACCCCCCGCGGGCGCGGTGAAGGTGACTGAAGGTAGCCAGACGTCCGAATAGGGGACTTGTGCGGAGAACGTGTTGCCGTCGTAGGGGCGCAACGGGAAGCTGCGAGCAGCCGGCCCGAACTTCGCAACCAAACCCGCTCCTTCAACCGTGACCGTCGCCGGACCGTAGAAGGTGTTGGTGTAGACGCCGGTGTAGTCGGTGAGCGGCGCGGGTGGAGCCGGTGCAGCAGGTGGAGGCGGTGGCGTCGGCATGCTGTCCATGGATTCGTACACCTTCCCCATCACCGCCAGCCAATCCTGGCTGCTGCTCCCGATTTCCGCCCGGTCCAGGAATTCATAGCTGACTGCCTCGGCGGCGCCGATCGGGGCCGCGTTGGTGAACACCGAGATCCCGAGGTTCTCCGATGGCAACAGCGTGAAGGTTGTGGCGGCACCGACATCGAAGGCGCCGCTGAAGGAGTATCGGATCCGACCGGTGCTGTCCGTGTCGACGAGGATTCCGTAGCCGATCTGGCCGGATCGCTGCGTCGGCTCAGTCGCCGCCCGAGTGGTCATCCGCGGTACCAGCGACTCCTGTAGCGCCTCCGCGGACACCACCTGCTTGCCCTGGTACTTGCCCTGACCGAGCTCCATGATCATCCACTTGGCCATGTCATTGGCGCTGGTACTCACGCCGCCCGCGGGGGATTGTGCCTGCGGGTCGCGGATCTCGTGGGCCCCGTACTCCCCGTTTACTTTGCTGTGCAAGGTCGCCCGATTGTCGGACGTCAGGAACTCCGCGTAATTCGAGCTGGTGCGCGTCATCCCGAGTGGTTCGTACAGCCGCTGCTTGGATAGCGCTTCCCATGGGGTGCCGACTGCGTTGGCGACTGCCTGGGCGCCTGCGGTGAGGCCGAAGTTCGTGTAGTGGTACTCGGCTCGGAAAGGCGTCAGCGGCAGGTATCGCAGTCGTTGCAGTACCTGTTCCCGGTTGTAGCCCATCCACTCCAGGGTGTCGCCAGCCTCAGCAGGCAGCCCGGATCGCATCGCGTACAGGTCTCCGATTGTGGCGTTCTTGGTCACGTACGGGTCCGACAGTGCGAAGTCAGGAAGGTACTTGCTGACCGGATCGGTCCAGGCCACTTTGCCGGTGCCGACGACTGAGGCGACCACGCTGGCGCCGATGGGCTTCGATACGGAGGCCACCTGAAAGATGGTGTCGGCGTTGACGCCATCCGTGGTGCCCACCTTGCGAACTCCGAGGCCCTTGGCGTAGACGACCTCGCCGTTACGGACAACGGCGATCGACATGCCGGGGATGCCCGTCTCCTTCATGGTCTTCTCGGCAATGCCGTCGAGACTGTCGATCGCTGCGTCGATGCGGGAACTTGGAATGTCCACCGCTGACCACGACAGCGGGTCGGCAGCGGCGGCCGGTGTCGCTGGCGAAGCCGAGGACGACACCGTTGGACCAGTGGAATCGCCACAGCTGGTCACGGCCAGCATCACCATCGTTGCCGCGAAGAGTGGTGGGATTCGCGAACTTGCGAGCTGGCGCATAGTCGCCTCCAAGTTGCAGACATGCTCAACTCCCAAACCTAACCGCGCCGGGCTCTTGGTGCCGATTGCGCCCGTCCCGGTCGAGACGACGGGGTCGCCGCTGCAACTGGCGACGCAGGCGGGACAGCTGTTGGAGGTATGCACTTCGGTGAAAGCGGCCGTCGCGGGTCGCGGTCGGAGGCGAACCCTGACATCATCATGGCCGGCACCGACACTGCCTTCCCTGGGGCATGGTTCGATTCCGGAACAAGTCTCCAGTGCCAAAGCGCCGCGGACCAGTGGGCTCTTCACATTGCCACGGGCTACAAGGACATGTACTGGCACCCCTCCCAGCGAATGAACTCCACCTGCTGAGCGGATCCCTGCACAGGCCAGCAGCCAAAATGTCCCTCAGCGCTGCGGCTACCTGGTCCAGATGTCGTACAGCGAGGCCTCGTCGCATGATTGACGATAACGCTACGGCACCGTAGTGTTATGACCCGTTGGCCTGACGCAAGGTGTGAGTTCCGATGAGCGTCATGGGCACACGTGAGGGAGGTGGCTGTTGTGGATGGCAGAAGTGTTGCGGTTGCAGCAGGAGTTGCGGTTGCGGTTTCAGGGCTGGTTGCAGTGGCTGCGGCGTCGTCCGAAGCTGTTGGCGGAGGCTCTGGCCCGACTGTGACGCAGGCGGATCCGGAGGTGTGGGCGGCCGAATTGGGGGCGGGGAGAGTGCGGGCGCAGGCCAAATCGTCAACATCGTTGACAGGTCGGGTCCTGAACCCGGCAAGCGCCGGAGTCGTGGGGTACCGGGTCGAGGCGTTTGACAGCGATGGCAACTTCATGGCGGACGCCCTTACCGGTCCCAGGGGGGTGTACTCGATGGCGAATATGCAGTTGGGGCCCTATCGATTGAAGGTGTCGCCGGTTCGGGTGCGCACGGCTCCATGGGCTCCGGTGTGGTCGGGTGGCGCGGTGGTGTTCACGCAAGCCAGGGTTGTGACGTTGTCCCGGGCGCCCGCCCGCGTGGATTTCCGCCTTCGGCCGTCGGCGTCCATCACCGGCACCGTAACGCGGGGACGGTTGCCGGCGGCGAAGGTGACGATTCGCCGATGCGGCGGGTCGTTCCTGGATTGTGCGCAGACGACGACGGATGCGAAGGGACGCTACTCATTCACCGGCGTGCCAGCGCATCCTCAGAGTTTCACGATGTTTGACCAGCGGCGGCATTCCTCGTTGCCGCTTGTCGCCCGCGGTGCTGTTCCAAAGATTGTGCCGGGTCGGGGGATACGGATTGACTTGAATGTGCCGGCGGTGCTGCGGGGAAAGAAGGTGACCAGATGACAACTTCGTTAGTTTTCGGACGGGGCGGTGTGAGACGCACGGCTGGTGCGATGGCAGCCATGGGCTTGGCGGCCGCGGGCGTTTTCGTCGACCAATCGCCTGCCGCCGCGGCCGACGATGTGCTGACCGTCACCATCTACGTGGCGGGGGATCCCACCAGCACAGTTGCCTACGGGGTCGGCACGCTCGGTGATGCACCATCGGCCCGGATGAGTTATTACAGCACCGACGGCGACCTGAACCAGTTCAGCCCCGGTGTCACGCCGTCGAGCGGACCCGGGTCTACCTGCGTTAGCGACTACGTGGTGGACGACTCGTCCCCCAGTGATGGCGTGTTCGTCTACCAACTCACCTGTAATCAACCGATCATCTCGTATCACGTGGGGATTTCTGTTGGCGCGGGATCCTGTCTGCACACCCAAACGGGCGGCCTTGACGCGACCAACTACAACGTGACGACTACCCAACGCAACCTCACATCGGGTACGGGTGCAAACGGAACTAACCTGCCCACAGGTACCCAATGGCAGCCGTGGGGCAATACCATTCCGGCCTACGTTGCGAGCTCAACCGGCCCCTGGAAGGACTTCGATAACCCAGGGACGGTCACCGACGAACTGGGGGTGTACCTGCCCGCGATGCGGGCCTGCGCGCCAGACCCGCCCGGTGTCAATCCCTCATTGAGCGGCGGGAGCATCTTCGTCGACCCTGGAGGCGTCGACACCAGTAGTAACGGGGGATCGGCGTACTACAGTGGACCGGCTGTCGGCGCCTCCGGTTGGAGGCGAATCCTGGCGCTGCCCCAGAATGCCGGGAACGCCGGGCACTCCCCTTGGGGGGGCTATCGCTCGACATATGGTCGCTGCCTCGTCACCAACATCAATGATCCTGAACAGGCGTGCACGCTGTCGCAAATCCCCGTCACGGTCAACGCCTCAGGTGGCGCTGGAGGTTTCTGGGCGCCGACCAACTGTGCTGGCCAGCAGGTGGACGTGCGCAATCGAGTCGTCACGTACATGGGGATGAGTTTCTGGTCCAACCCCACCACAGGAAACATCCCCGGGTGCTGAAGATGGTCGACTGGACAACTCCGCGGCTCGTTCCCCTGGCTCCTGCGGCGAATGCCGATCTCGGCGGCTCGCTCGTTACCGATGGCAATTCTGCGCAGTACGGTGACAGCTAGCTGGGATGCGTCGGCGTCACCGAAAACACTCGGTTCTACAACACCAGCAGGAGGTACTCCAAGATCCGACCCACCAGCCCCCTCGACCTCGAGCTCGCATCACCCCAGTTCCACCAGGCCGCGGCGGCGGGAGCGACATAAGCGCCAAAAGTTCCCTCAGCGCGAGCGCGGGCCGCTATCAGGAAACTGAATCAGGGGCGAGACTCTTGTTCTCTTAGGGCAGCACGACATAGGTGTAGATCATGCAGCCAACGCACCGGTTGAACACGCCATCCAGCGCATTGAGCATCGCCAGCAGGGCGGCCACGACGATGCTCGCGGTCGCGCTGCATGGAAGCAGCAGCAGCGACACTGCGGCAATGATGAAGTAGGTCGCCATGCGGACATTTTCGGCGCCTCATTCATCGCCGAGCGCCGCTACGGTTAGATGGCCCACAAATGCCTCATCTACTGGCGCACCCAGCACGAGAGCGCCGGCGATTATCGGTCCCGTGAGCATCCGGAAGGCGAACTCCAGATCCAGATCGTCGTCAAACTCGCCACGCTGGAGTCCGCGCGTCAGCACGTCGAAGATTGGTTGGCCGCTCGCGAGCATGAACTGAACATGGAGCGCCTCCAATGCCGGATCATCGAGGTGCGCTTCGATCATGGACGCCAGCGTCATTCTGTTTCCGGGTTCGCGGACTAGGTCCCACAGTGCCTTCAGAACGATTCGAATATCCGTCCGGGAATTGCCCGTATCGGGTGTGGGCAAGTCGAACCGGACGTCTTCAAGTACCGAGATGACAAGCCGTTCACGTGTTGGCCAATAGCGGTAGATGGTCGTCTTCGCAAGCCCGGTCCTCCTGGAAATACCCTCAACTGTGATTCCGCGAACTCCTTCTTCCGACAGAAGTTCCGCGCCCGCCGTGAGGATCGCGCCACGGGTTCGCCGGGCGCGGATGCTCGACCGGGATTCGGGGGGCGACACCATCCCATCAAAGCACGTCGGGTGCACGTTGCTGCCGATGCCCGCGATGAGAACAGGGAGCCCAGTTCGCGACGAGCGAGCCCAGCCGGACACACCCCCGATCAAGTCGACCGGGGGCGATGCCGATACAGCTACTCGGAGGCCTGTGATGTCGCGCGCGCCGGCGCTTTCCGCTGAAGTCATTGGCTCAGCAGGGTTTCGTGCCGCCCTTGATCAGTTGGGTTCGGGCCTGCCTCGCGGCCAGGGCGAGTGTTATTCATGATGCGGCAGCTGGCACGGCGGGGACTCCGAGTATTGACACTTCTCGCCATCGGTTGTCTCGCGATGGTGTCCCTCGGTTGGCCGCCTACGGCAGTCGGCGCGGCGAGCTCAGCACCTGTCGACCCTTCTGCGGACACCGCCGCTGCCATTTCCAAGTTCCAAAGCTTCCTGCCAGGGCAGCCGGCCTCGCGGGCGGCCGGTGTACCGTCGAACGCTTCCCCACAGACCTTGGCCCGCGCCTTTCTGGCGGGTCCGAGGTCACAGGTCGGGCCGTCGGATTCGGGCACCGAACTTGAGTTGACCAGTGTTCAGCCATCCGCGGCCAACGGCACCGTGGTGCGATTTGCGGAGAAGGTCGGCGGCGTGCCCGTTTTCGGCGCTGAGGTGCTGGTCGATCTTGACAGGTCCGGCGACGTCCGATCTGCGGCAAGTGAATCCCTGCCGGGGCCGGCTCCCGATCTGCGCGCCTCAATCAGCCCCACCCAGGCGTCGGCGACAGCTTTGGCAGAAGTAGTGGCGCGCACCGGCGCAGATCGCGCATCACTTACGACTTCGCCGGCGCAGCAGTGGATCTACGACCCCCGGATCCTGGGCCGGACCGGAACTCCGGCGGCCACGTTGGTGTGGGGCACGGACGTCACCAGCGTCAGAGGCGCCATCGTCAATCGGCTCGTTTTCGTGGACGCCAACGCAGGGTCCGTTGTGTTGGACCTCGACCAGATCGAGAGTGCCAAGGACCGTCGGATCTGCGACGCGGCCAACTCCGCGAGTCAGGTGCCCTGCGTCGCGCCGCTGCGCACCGAGGGCATGCCTGCCAGCACCGTTGTCGATGTCAACGACGCGTACGACTACTCCGGCGACACCTACGACTTCTTCTATCTGGCGGTGGGTCGGGACTCGCTGGACAACCGCGGAACGCCGCTGATCTCCACTGTCCGATACTGCGAGACCGATTCCTGCCCGCTCGAAAATGCCTTTTGGGACGGCTCCCAGATGGCCTTTGGTCTCGGATATGCAGCGGCAGACGATGTGGTCGGGCACGAACTCACCCACGGCGTGACCACACACATGTCCGACCTCATCTATGACGGTCAGTCTGGGGCGATCAACGAGTCCCTCAGCGACACCTTCGGCGAATTCGTCGACCTGACCAACTCCGGTGGCACCGACACCCCCGACGTTCGGTGGAAGTTGGGCGAGGACATCCCAGGGGTCGGAGTTATTCGCGACATGGCGAATCCGCCGGCGTTCGACGACCCGGATCGAATGGGTAGCCCGCTCTACTACAACGGAACGGCGGACGACGGGGGTGTCCATAGCAACAGCGGCGTCGGCAACAAGTTGACCTCGTTGCTCACCGATGGCGGAACCTTCAACGGTCGCACGGTCACCGGCGTGGGCCTGGCGAAGGCGGCGCCGATCATCTACTGGGCTGCGAATCTGCTGACGACGAGCAGTGACTACGCCGCGTACGGGCGGGCGTTGCAGGCGTCGTGCGCCTCCTTGATCGGTACCGGTGGGATCAGCGAAGCCGATTGCGTCGAGGTGGCGACGGCCGGGCAAGCGGTGGAGATCATCCCCATCCCCACTGCACCGCTGGCGCCAGCGACTCCCGCCGGCCTTCCGGGCAATGGACAGGCTTCCGTGGCCTGGACTGCTCCGGCCGACGGTTCGGCCGCGATCACCGACTACCTGGTGCAGTACTCAGCCGACGGGGGCTCATCGTGGTTGACCTTCCCCGATGGTGTGTCGACGACGACCGTCAGCACTGTCGCCGGTTTGACCAACGGCGTCGGGTACGTGTTCCGGGTGGCGGCCAGGAACGCCATCGGCACCGGCGGCTTCAGCCCGGCCAGCGGCCCAGTGATACCCGGGACGTCGGTTCCCAGCTCCTATGTCGCGAACTACCAGGGTGCAGCAATTCCGGTTCCGGACGACAGTGGCGCTGGCACATTCGGCGAGATTGCCGTGCCAGCGGGACTCGGCCCGATCACGAATGTGACGGTAACCCTAGGCAGAGTCGAGTCCACGTATGACCAGGACCTGATCATCTCCCTGATCAGTCCGACCGGCACCGAAGTGGCACTGTCCAACCGCAACGGCGAAAGCGGCGATAACTACGTCGGTACCGTCTTCGACGATGCTGAAACTGACGCAATCACGAGTGGGCAGGCGCCGTTCTCCGGCAGATTCCGCCCGGAGGGTTCACTGGCCACTTTGAACTACCAGGACCCGACCGGCAGTTGGCGATTGAAGGTCGTCGACGCCGCGAGCGGCGACACGGCGACGATCATCGCCTGGAGTGTCAGCATCTGGGGACCGACGCCGCAGACGATCACATTCACACCGCCGACCAGCGTGGCTCTGTCGGCAGGGTCAGTGGAGTTGGCTGCCACCTCGACCTCTGGCTTGCCGGTCGCCTTCACGACCTCAACCCCGGGCACTTGCTCCGTGGCCGATGCCCGAGTCTTCCTGGCATCCGCTGGCACGTGCACCATCAACGCCGATCAGGATGGCAACGTCGGGTGGGCTCCGGCCACTCGAGTCACGGCTTCGTTCCAGGTCACGGCAGCTGGGCCCTTGACGTTCAGTACCGGCGCCTTCGCTACCACAAAGGTCGGAACCACCTCTCGGTTGACCGTCAACGTTGCCAACTCGGGTGCCATGGCAGCGACCCCATCGGCGATCACTTCGTCCGGGCCTGGGGTTGCCGTTACCGGTGGGACCTGCGCCGAGGGCACGGCGATCCCCTCGTCCAGTACGTGCAGCCTGATCCTGTCCTGGACTCCGACCCAAGTCGGAACCCTCGCCGGCGCCTGGGTGACGCTGGCGTACCCCGATGGGGTTCGGCCATCCGACCAGACGGCTTTGACAGGGAACGCCATCGGCGTTCCTGGCCCCCCGGTGAGTGCGCGCCTGCTGGCCTTCCCTGGGAGACGCCAGGCCACGGTCGCCTGGACATCGCCGACGAGCACCGGGGGCGCGCCGGTGTCGGGTTATCGCCTTCGGGTGTCGGCGCCGAATTCGGCCACGGTTTTCACTCCGTGGATCGCGACGTCGGCGACCAGTCGTGTCCTGTCCGGTCTGACCAACGGTGCGAACTACCGGGTTCAGCTGACTGCGGTCACGGCGGCAGGAGTCTCACAAGCCACGACTTTGGCGTTTCGACAAGCCACCACGACCTCTCCCGTGCGAGAACTGCGGGTTGCCGCCGTGCCGACGGCGGGCCGGACGACTATCGCCTGGAGCCTGCCGGCGTCCAGGGGTGGAACGCCAGTGGTGCGGTACCTGATACGCGTGACCCGGCCCGACTCCGCGACATTCGGGGCGTGGGTCATCAACACGACCACCTCAAGGACGCTGGTGAACTTGCGCAAGGGCGCCCTTTACCGCGTCCAGGTCATTGCGGCAAACACGCAGGGCAACTCAACCCCGGTCACCTTCGCCTTCAGGCAGGCTAGGTAGCGCAATTCCCGCTTACAGTGTAATACAAGGAGTGTTACACTGATCAGGTGGCAGATCCGAAGAACTCAGGAGTTATCACGTTTCGCCCCGACGACGAGTCAGCGACGGCTCTTGCAGAGTTGACCAGGACCGGAGACAGCGCTTCGGCTGCTATTCGGCGCGCGCTGATTGCAACCGCCCGAGCTGAACGAGACGCTCGCCTAGCTGATGAGGCCCGCGCCCTGGTGGCTGACGAGGAGGACCTCGCCGAAGCTCGGGCGATCATGCGTGAGATGGATGCCGTTCGTGCGCGGTGACATCTACCGTCTGCCAGAGCGAAGGAATGCGATAGGACATGAACAGCGCGGTGTGAGGTACGCAGTCGTCCTGCAGACTGACGCGCTTCCGCTATCTACTCTGATCGTTGCCCCGACCTCAACCGGCGCTCGCAGCGCCAGCTTTCGGCCAGAGATAGACATGCAGGGCACGAGGACCAAGGTCATGCTGGAGCAGTCCTTTGCGGCTGATCCGCAGCGGCTCGGGGAGTTCGCAGGGCGCCTTTCGGCCAACGAGCTTGCTGAGGTGGAGACTGCGCTGCGGCTGGTGCTTGGTCTCGACTGAGATTCGATTCATACCAGGTCCTGCTCTGGCTTGCGAGCGCGAACGTGCTCGCCGAAGAAGGGGAAGACGGGCGTGCCCATGTGGTAGCCCGGCCGAAAATGTCGGGAGGCCTCTCCAGGCTTGCCGCATGGAGTACGACGAGATCGAGGCGCTGCGGGGTCGCCACCCAGCGTGGCGACTGCTGCGTGCGGGCAACTCCGCTCTCATTATGTCCTTCCTCGGCGGCTACTTCGTTGACGGCAACCGCGGCGCGTGCTCGGCGAGCGATGTCGCGGCAGCATTGGACGATCAGCTCTACGCGCTCAACGCCGACATCCAGGTGGAGAGCGGGGACTTACGGTTTCCCAAGGAGTCGCGTGCCTACTTGGAGGACTGGGCTGCCACCGACGCCGGTTACCTGCGACGGTTCTACCCGGCGGACGACGACGAGGTGCACTACGAAGTCACGCCGCTCCGTGGAGCGCCCCCGGCTCGCCACCAGGAAGCGGGACATCGACGCGGCCAGTGTCGACGGGATCGGTCGTGAACGGGAGATTCAACGCGACTGCGACCGCGTCACTGCCGAACTTGCCAGTCTCGAGCAGCGGACCAGCAACCTCCCGATTGAGCAAGTGGAGCTGCGGGCTCAGCTCTGCGGGGATCTCGGGTTGACACCTGACGACCTGCCTTACGCAGGGGAACTCCTCGATGTCTATGACGAGTACTCTGAGTGGCGCGGGGCAGCCGAGCGGGTGTTGCGCGGGTTCGCAATATCACTGCTTGTGCCGCAGCAGCACTATGACGTCGTTGCGGAATGGGTGAATGGTCGACGACTCACCTTCCACGGACGTGGCGGTCGTACCGTCGGTGCGAAACTCACCTATCTGCGCGTTCCGAGCAGGCGAGTACCGCTCCAGTCACACCACCATGGGGAGCTGCTGCTGGCAGACTGCGTGGAGGTCAAGGTCGGACCGTTCCGGGACTACCTGGTTGAGGAACTCATGAGACGGGCCGATCACCGCTGTGCGGCAGACCTCGAGGAGTTCCGCAGCCAGCGGAAGGCGGTCACTCGCGAAGGCCAAGTGAGATCCGGTGATCGACACGAAAGGGACGACCGACACGCGATCGATGACGCCCGGCGATGGGTGCTCGGGTGGGCCAACGAACGCAAGATCACCGCTCTGCGCGAAGATCTCGCCGAGTTGAACATCAAGCGGGAGGAGACTACTGGCGAGCTGGCGGTGCTCACCGCCGAGCGGGACGCCGTACAGAGCGGACAGGAAGCGCTTGCGCGGTTGGAGGGGTTCCGATCCTGGATCGACCTCGATGCAGCCGAGGCCGAGTCCCGCGCACAAGGTCATGACTCCGAACGAGCCCGATTGGAGGCGGGTTCGTCGAAGTTGGAGGAGATCACCAAAGCCTTAGCCCGAAATTCCGACCTCGGCGCTTTAGTGGAGAAGTCGATTGAGCATCTCACCGGCAAACTCGCGACGACGGCTCAAGAAGTGAAGAAGGCGGAGCAGGACCGGAACGGGGACGACACGTTTGTATCCGGACAGACGGACGACGTGCTGGCAGGTGCCCGCGCCGTCTACGAGGCTCTGAACCTGCGCCTCGGAGCGAAGATTCCCGCCCGCGCGACAGACTGCGCCGAGGCCGAGGCCAGCCTTTTCGGTGACTTACATCGGAGTATTGAGCGCCTCACCAGAGAACTCGGCGGGTACGGACAGAGCCTGGGTCAGTACATGGCCGACGTGCTGCGGCGGTGGCCGGAACTGGCGGCCGATATGGACGCGGCCGTCGAGAGTCGGGGCGACTTCCTGGCGTTTCGCGACCGCGTCGCAACGGATGATCTGCCGCGGTTCGAGAACGAGTTCAAGGAGCAACTCAACAAGAACGCGATCCAGGAACTTGCCGGGTTCAACAACTGGCTGAACCGGCAGGCATCAGCGATTGATGAGCGGGTCGCTCGGATCAACGAGGCGCTGGGAGCGGTGGCCTACAACCCGGGCCGCTACATCCGACTGGAGAAGGAACTCACCAGTAATCAGGAGGTTGCGCAGTTCCGATCCGATTTGCGCAACCTCACCAACGACAGCCTGGCAGTCGACGGCGATCAGTACTCGGAGCAGCGATTCCTCGACGTCAAGCGGATCATTGAGCGGTTCCGCGGTCGCGACGGCTACGGCGACGCAGATAGGGCGTGGACCCGCAGGGTCACCGACGTGCGCAATTGGTTTGTATTCTCGGCCTCCGAACGGGACGCCGAGAGTGATGTCGAGTGGGAGCACTACAGCGACTCGGATGGCAAATCTGGCGGCCAGAAGGAGAAGCTTGCCTACACGATCCTGGCTGCCTCGTTGGCCTACCAATTCGGGCTCGAGTGGGGGGTGGAGAAGTCACGGGACTTCCGTTTCGCGGTGATCGACGAGGCATTCGGGCGAGGCTCGGACCTCTCGACCCGCTACGCGCTGGAACTCTTCGCCAAGTTGGGCCTGCAACTGTTGATTGTCACGCCGCTGCAGAAGGTTCACGTCATCGAGCCGTATGTCAAGGCGATCGGATTCGTCGACAATCCCTCCGGGACTGGATCCCGGCTGCAGACGATGACGATCGAGGAGTACCGGGCGCAGCGCGACGGGCGAGTTCCGTGAGCAGCCATTGGAGCACCCCTGCCGACGTTGCCGGCGCTGTGAGGCGCCGTTGGGATGATGGGTCGCTGTTGCGGACCTATTCCAGAGGTGATGCATTCGAGTCGATCCCGGTGCCCCTGCGCGGACCCAAACCGTCCCAGATCGGCGACGACATCTCGGCCGCACGCCAATGGGTGGGTGCGCTCGATCGGGGGCGTCATGACGACCGCCTTTACACCCTCGAATGGAAGGCCATCGGCGGGCGAGACATCGGCCGCAACCAGCTACCGGTGCGGGCCTTGGTGTCCTCGTTCGAGCAGGCTTGGGCGTTACTGAAGGTTGCGAGTTCGGTGCGTCGATTCGATGAGCTGCTCGTGCTTGCCAGCGCCCATCGCGCAGTCCGCGCCTGGATCGTTGAGCACCCGCACAACGCGCTCACAGTTGAGTCCGAAATGCCGCACCTGCTGGCCGCCTACGTCTGGCTGGACCGCAATCGTCAATCTGGCCGGTATCTGCGCGAGATCAGCGCTCCAGGTGTCGACACCAAGTTTGCCGAACGGCATCGTGTGGCGCTGGCGGGGATGCTCGACGTTCCTGCGAAGAGCTCCGGCTTCCTCTCAGGCCTCGGGTTGAGGTCGAAGCCGGAACTTGTTCGGCTCCGACCTGCCCCGTCGTTGGGCCTGCCAGCGCAGCTGACTGAGATGGCTGTTCGCCCGGATGAACTCATGGCGCTACCGGTGACCCCGACAACCGCCATCGTGATCGAGAACGAGATCACCTGCCTGAGCGTCGATGTCCCCGAGGACGGATTGGTGATTTGGGGCAAGGGGTTCGCCGTGGACAGGGTTGCGCGGCTGCCTTGGCTGGCCGACGCCACGGTGCTCTATTGGGGCGACATCGACACCCACGGCTTTGCAATTCTCGACCGGCTCCGGGTAGGCCTCCCGCACGCTCGCTCGACACTTATGGACCGCGAGACGCTGATTGCTCACCGCGATCGGTGGGTGACGGAGGCCCAACCGTCGGCGGCACGCCTGGCTCGGCTCACACTCGACGAGCAGCACCTCTATGCCAGCCTCGTTGCCGATGAGTTCGGTGAGCGCATCCGACTGGAACAAGAACTAATCGACTGGGACTGGGTGCAGGACCGGTTGCCCGCGCGCGGCGCAGCCTGACGACCGGATCAACACCTCGTTCGACTTCGCCGCTGGACGTCCGAGAGCTGGCGGTGTGTGCCTGGATCGCTACTTTGCGTGTGTTACACGCATGCCGGACCTTGCTGGTGGCCCTTAGCATCCGTCCATGCACAGAACTCTGATAGCAGCAGCGCTCACGGCGTCGGTCTCGGTAGTTGGCATGACGGCGGCGACGCCTGCGCTCGCCTTCGATGCTGCGCTACCAGCTGCGCCACCTGTGGCGAACTTGACCGACGCGCCCTGTGGTCTGGTTCGACAGCAGTTTCCGGCCGGCATCGCGGTCAGTCAGTCGGCCGCCCGCAAGTTTGTGGCGAAGGGTGGAGTGAGGCCCGCAGTCAAAGTCGCGGTCTTCAAGAAGTATAAGAAATCCGATCGCAATGCCGATGGTGTCGTGTGCGGGATTCGTCGCGCTGTGCCCGTGAAGGCGGCAACTGCAGTGGGTGGGAGTGCGACGACGACTCCGCATCATGGAGCAGTTGCCCCGTCAATGGCGATGCCGGCGATGCCGCCCGTGCCGCCGGTACCGAACGCGGGCAACCGGTCTCCGTACTACAGCTTCGTAGAAGCGGAGAGCTTTGACGCCAGCCAAGGCGCGCTGCGGCAGGGCACCTCCGTCGGCGGTCTGGGTCGTGGTGACTGGATCGCATTTCGCAAGATGAATTTCGACGTCTCCTTGCCCAAACTCCTCCAGGTCACTAGTTCGGGTGGCTCAACTGGCTCGGGCAGCATCAACTTCCGGTTGGACGCCCCTACGGGACCCATCGTCTCCACCGTGAATGTTGGCAATTCCGGCGGCTGGGACAAGTTCGTGAAGCGGCAGGCAAGCGTCAACCCGGCGGGCATCGGCGGTGTCCATGACCTATACGTCACCGTGGACGCGAGTCACCAACTCGACTTCGTCAACCTCGACAAATTCATCTTCCAGAAGCCCGGTGTCCCGCTACCCGACGCGTCAAGCCCGGCCAAACAGGCGTTCATCCTGCATTGCGGATTCAGCCACCGAAACTCCGACGACCCGATCGTGCATCCGGGGAAACCCGGGGCCGCGCACTCCCACGACTTCTTCGGTGCGAAGTCCACCGACGCCTTCAGCACCGAGGCAGGTCTGCGCTCCGGTGGAACGACTTGCAGCGTCGGCGGAGATACGGCCTCCTATTGGGCGCCGACTCTGATGGACCCGCAGCACAAGGCGGTGCCGATCGCGGATGTGAAGACCTACTACCAGGTCGACGACGCTCCAGCGACGAAGACAATCGCACCGCCTCCGGGTCTGAAGATGATCGCGGGCAATGCTAAGGCCACGAAAGCGAATCCAGGTCGCCAGATCGCGACCTGGAGATGCGCTGGCGGAGGCGAGCGGCCTGCCGTGGCCGGCGGAAATCAGCACAGCATGGACGTTTGCCCGCCTGGACACAATCTCCAGGTGACGATCCCCTTCCCCAATTGCTGGAACGGGAAGGACCTGGACAGTGCCGACCACCAGAGCCATGTCGCGTACGCCTCCGGCGGTGCCTGCCCAGCGAGTCATCCGGTCAGGATCGTTCAAGTCCTTCCCGAGATCGAGTACGCAACGGTCGGCGGAGTCGGCTTCCACCCCTCCAGCGGGGATGCGGAGTCGGTCCATGCCGACTTCTGGAACACCTGGAATCAGCCGCGACTTGATGAACTCGTCCGCGATTGCATCGTTGCCCCGAAGTTCGGGTGTGACCCCGTCCCGCTGCACCTGTCGGGCGCCGTAGGACCGAATCCGACGCCCACGCCGACGCCGACCCCCAAGCCGACGCCGACGCCGACCCCCAAGCCGACGCCGACGCCGACGCCGACCCCCAAGCCGACGCCGACGCCGACCCCTGGCGTTCGGTCCGCATACAGCCCGATCGAAGCTGAATCAGCGGTTGTGAACACGGGTGGTCTGATGGAAGGCGGCCACGTCGGGGGTCTGGGCAACGGCGATTGGCTCCAATACGGGAACGTCGATTTCGGCGCTGGTGGGCCGTTCCAGGCCTACTCTCTGGTTGCCGGCGGTTCGGGCGGCTCTGGCCTGGTTTCCTTCCGGGTGGATTCCCCGTCGGGGCCCCTTGTGAGCAGCTTCGCACTGGCCAGCACTGGAGGGTGGAACACCTACCGGCAGGTTCCCTCCAACGCGGGAAACGTGACTGGCATTCACAAGCTCTACGCCGTCTTCACCTCTGGCTTCTCTGGTGACTATGTGAATCTGGACCGGTTCCAGTTTGGAGTCAGGGGAGCCGCGATCCCCAACCTGGCCACGCCGACGCCTACGCCTACGCCGACCCCGACGCCGACGCCGACGCCGACCCCGACGCCGACGCCGACGCCGACGCCGACGCCGACGCCGACGCCGACGCCGAGCGGTGACGCGCGCTGGTCGATCGTGTGGAGCGATGAATTCGATGGGCCGGCAGGGGCCGCAGCCGATCCAACGAAGTGGACCGCGGAACAGGGTGGCTGGGGCTGGGGCAACCAGGAGTTGCAGTACTACACCGACTCACGCGACAACTCCGCGCTGACCGGCACCGGCCAGCTCCGGATCACGGCGAAAGCCGGGGGCGACGGGCGGACCTGCTGGAATGGCCCGTGTTCGCATACCTCCGCCCGGCTGATCACGGAAGGCAAGTTCGACAAGAAGTACGGCAAGGTCGAAGCCCGCATCCGAGTTCCTGAAGGACAGGGGATCTGGCCGGCCTTCTGGATGCTTGGGTCGGACTTCCGAACCGCAGGTTGGCCGAATAGCGGCGAGATCGACGTAATGGAAAATATCGGGAAGGAGCCCGGAACAGCCTACGGGAACATCCACGGTCCCGGTTACTCTGGCTGCTGCGGAATAGTCGGATCGACCACGTTGCCCGACGGCCAGAAGCTGGCGAGCGACTTCCACAACTTCGCGATTGAGTGGGACGCCAACAGCATCACCTGGCTCCTTGACGGCAAGCCGTTCCATCGTGCCACCAAGTCCGACATACCTGTCGGGTCGCGGTGGGTATTCGACCACAACTTCTCGCTGCTGCTCAATGTCGCCGTGGGTGGGCAATGGCCTGGATCGCCCGACGGGACGACGCAGTTTCCACAAAGCATGTCGGTGGACTACGTCCGAGTCTTTGAGTCCGCACTGCCCGGGCCTGCCGCGAAACCTGCGGGCAGCCGGATTGAGGCAGAAGACTACGACTCTCAATCGGGAGTGAAGGCTCAGCCGACAACCGATGTTGGTGGCGGCCGGAATATCGCCTGGGCTGCAACCGGTGACTGGGCCGCCTACCAGCGGGTTGACTTCGGCACCGGTGGATTCAGCAAGGTCGACCTGCGAGTCGCGAATGGTTCGACGGTCAACGGCGATGTGCAAGTCCGCTTGGATGGTCCGAACGGAGAACTGATCGGCACAGTTGCGGCATCTCCAACCGGTGGCTGGCAGGTCTGGCAGACACAAGCCGCGACGCTGTCCCGCAGGGTGACAGGAGTGCACGAGGTGTATCTCGTGATGCAGAGTGGAACTGGCGCCGTCGACTTCGTCAACATCAACTGGTTCGGCTTTGGCAACGCGAGTACGCCGACGCCGACCCCGACGCCGACCCCGACGCCGACCCCGACGCCGACCCCGACGCCGACCCCTGTTCCGAATCAGCCCGGCGACGCCGTCCTGGCCGCCGCGGGCGATATCGCGTGTCCGGCGGGGACACCTGCGTTTGGAAGCGGATCGGGCAAGAGCGCCACATGCCGACAGTGGTGGGTGTCCGAGAAGATCCTCAGCAACTGGAGTCGCACCGACAAGGTGTTGCCGCTCGGCGACATTCAGTACAACGACGGCGCCTACGCGGACTTCATGGGCTCCTACGACAAGAGTTGGGGTCGGCTGAATTCCAAGGTCGCCCCCGTCATGGGCAACCATGAAGGCTCCGGGACGGGCTACTTCGACTACTTCAACGGAGTCGGCGTCAATTCCGGACCTGCGGGAGTTCGCGGTGACGGCTGGTACTCCTACAACACCGGCGACAGCGCAGCGAGTGGGTGGCACGTTGTCGCGTTGAACTCCGAATGTGTCGGCAAGGAGTGCGGCACCCGGCAACTGGCGTGGCTACAGGCGGATCTCGCCGCCAACACGAAGAGTTGCACGATGGCCTATTGGCACAAGCCCCGCTTCTCGAGTGGTTCGCATGGGGACGACGGCGGTATGCAACCGTTCTGGAGCCTGCTGAACCAGCACGGGGCAGAGGTCGTCCTATCAGGGCACGACCACAACTACGAACGACAGGTACCCCGCAACGCCGCCGGAGCTGCGGATCCAGCGAACGGCGTCCGACAGTTCGTAGTCGGCACTGGCGGCAAGGAATTCCGTTCCATCAATGCGGGCCCGCACTCTCAAACGGTTAACGGTGACACCCTGGGATACCTGGAATTGACCCTCAAGGCCGCCTCCTACGACTGGCGCTTTGTTCGAGCCGACTACCCCGGCAACGGAGCTTTCACCGATTCAGGTTCATCGGCCTGCCACAAGTAGTTGCCGGGAAGTGCCGCTCAGGAGCGGCTGCTCTCAAGTGGGAGACCCACTGTGCTGCCGCAGTAGCTGCGTTGGCGAGTGACGCTGAGATCGATCCCAACTTGAAGGCGACGGCCTCACCCTTCGACGGACTCGGCCAAGCGGGTGCAGTCACTCCAATCCTGTTGGGGGTAGGTGCCCTGTAATCGGATCAGTGAGCCCTCGATTGCGGTCGGTTGCACGGAGACGCCCAGCCGGGTGAACGGAGTGGCGAACATGCTCAAAGCCCCGACCACTCCCATTGTGAACAACAGGCAGGCGCCGATCAGCACAAAAGCAGTACGGCGACGTCCCGGCAGGCTCAGGATCACCAGCCCCGCGAAGACGAATGCACCCAGGTCGAGCACCAGCCAGACGATCGTCGGCAGCTCCCAGACCGAACTCAGGATGCGGCTCTGGCGCGCGCTCTGGGCCTTTTGGAATGAGTCCATCGCGGCCTTCTGCGCCTCGGCCTGGACGTTGTTGTCGGAAGGCAACTTCTCGATGGCCTTGCGTACAACGGCAGCCCAGGCCGCAGTGTTCTCGTCGCCGGTGAGATCGCCCGCTTCAGCGGCGACCCAGGAGTCGGTCGCGACTGACCGCATCAGGCAGACCGAGTCGCGTCGCAGTTGGTCCGCGGGGGCCACTGGGAAGTAGTCGGCGTTCTCGTACACATCCACCAGAGACAGCGCCTCGTCCTTGGCACTCGCCGAGGCGTCCTCGAAGACCTGCACCGAGAAGAACAGCAGCAGGCCCAGCATTATCCCGAGAACGCCACTGACGTAAGCCAATGCGTCGGTGAGGAACCCCTGCGCCTGGCTCTCGGGTTCATCCGGCAACTCATGGCGACTCAAGTACTTGAGCAGCAGGATTCCAACGGCGATGCCCAGGCCGGTGCTGACGACCAGCCCGATCCAGTTGAGCACGACCAGATGCATGGCCAAGATCCTGGCATGAGGACGCGTCCGAGGACAGCAGGATCGTCGGTTCCGGCCGGGATAGACCGCCGCGCTATCGTTGCCTCGAAATGAGTCCGCGGCCCACGCTCCGAGCGTTGCATGGGCCGTTCCGTTCACAGAGGGAGCAGCCATGGCAGAAGAACAGAACACCGACCAGGATCGCGCGGTCGACGAGGATGTCAACCTCGAGGCAGTTGCCCTCAGTGACGGTGGTTACACACTCGTGGTGGCCGACTTTGATGACACCGACGCCGCCTGGACGGCCTATGAGTTCCTCAAGTCGATCGAGGATGGCCGGACTCTGGAAATCGAGAGCGCGGTCGTCGTCAAGCGGGGATCAGACGGCAAACTTGAGATTCAGAAGGCCACTGACCACAGCACCGGCCGAGGCCTCGCGTGGGGCGCAATCGGCGGCGTCGCGCTCGGGGTGATCTTCCCGCCGTCCATCATCGGCAGTGCCCTGGTGCTGGGCGCGGCTGGCGCCGCCACCGGCAAGCTTCGTGAACTGCACCACCGAAGCGAACTCGCCAACGAGCTAGAGGACGCCATCCTGCCCGGCCATTCCGGCATCATCGTGCTCGTCTCAGATCCGGGCGTGCTGAAGATTCGCAAGGCGCTGGACAAGGCCAACCGGGTGGTCGAGTCTGCTGTGGACGATGTGGTGGCGAAGGACATCAAGGCCGCAGCCAAGGAGGCCGACGAGCAGGCGAAGGTCGACGAGAGCTGAGCCAAGCTCGACACGTCCCGAGTTCGATGGCGGCCAGCGTGGGTGCGGCTCAACGTAGGTAGCACTTGTGCTACTTTGGCTGTATGTCTACCATCGGGGTCCGCGAATTGCGCCAGAACGCTAGCGAGATTCTGCGAGAGGTGGAGGCGGGTGAGGCGGCCACCGTGACGGTGGCGGGGCGTCCGGTCGCAGAGATCGTGCCGATCCGGGCCCAGCCGTGGACCACCTGGAAGCGCATTTGCACCATTTTCGATGCCCCGACCGATGTCGGCTGGGATGACGAACGGCGAACCTTCGGCGCTGGGGACATCGACGATCCCTGGACGCGTTGATGCTGTCCGTGCTGGACACCAGCATCCTGATCGCCGAGCGTCCAACCCCGATTGAGGGTGATATCGCGATCAGCATCGTGTCGGTGGCCGAACTGCAATTTGGCGTGCTGGTCGCCACTGACAGCGACCGTCGAGCCCGTCGGCTGGCCAGATTGAGTGCGATCCTGCGCAACTTCGAGCCGCTGCCGGTCGATGCGGCAGTCGCCTCGAGTTACGCAGAGTTAGCCGCTGCGACGCACCGCGCTGGACGGAAATCAAGCGCGAGGAGCCTCGACTTGATGATCGCGGCAACCGCGCATGCCCACGGCGCCCGACTGGTGACGGCCAACCTTGTTGATGTGCGCCACCTTCGGGATTTCCTGGAGATCGAGCAGGGTTAGGCACGTGCTTGCGTACTGTCGGGTAGGTGCGCCCTGCATATCGCCCGCTGATCATCGCGGTCGCGGCTTTGGCCGTCTTCGCGGTGCTGTTCATTATCGGCGGGACCCTTGGCTGGTGGTCCCCGGCGGCCAATGAACAGGCTGTGGGGGAGGTTTCCCGTTGGTGCGAGCGGGTGTCCGGCGGACTTCTTCGTGAGCCGCTGAACACCCTCGGCAACCTGGCTTTCATCGCAGCCGGGTTGGCCATGTTCGCGGTCCTCGCGCGCGACACAGCCCGCGGCGTCGCGCGCGTCAACCCGTTCTTGGGCAACCAGCCGTTGGCGTTGCTCTACGCCTCAGCGGCGGTATTCCTCGGTCCCGGTTCGATGCTCATGCATGCCAGTCACACGTTCATCGGGGCATGGCTGGACAACGTCTCGATGGTTGTCTTCATCGTCATCCCCTGGCTCTACAACCTGGCGGTTCTCGGTCGATGGTCGATCCGCACCTTCGCCTACACGTATCTGGCGATCATCGGGGTCTACGCGGTCGGCTACGTGGCCATCGCGCCGGACCTTGGCATCAACCTGGATCTGTTCGAGGTGTCGATTCCACTGTGGATCATCTCGGAGTTCCTGGTGCGGTTCGGCTCGCAGCTGGCGCGCTGGCTCTCGGGGTTCGTGGGCTTCGCCGTCGCGCTGGCGTTTGGGATTCCGCCATGGACGATTCTCGGACACCTCGACAGGTACTGGTGGCTGGTGCTGTTCTGGCTGCCGGCGCTGATCACCCGAGGACCGAGCGGCGTCCGCCGACGCTACACCCCCTGGTTCTGGTTGGGGATGGCATCGTTCCTGGCCGCGTTTGCGATCTGGACCACCGGCAAGGCCGGGAGCGAATTGTGCCAGCCGGACAGCCTGTTGCAGCCCCACGCGGTCTGGCACCTGCTGTGCGCCGCGGCGACCTGGTGCTTCTTCATGTTCCTGCGGAGCCAGCGGGAGACAGGCCAGCAGTCAGCGGAACCGGCCCGCAGCAGTGCCGGAGCTGGCACCTGAAACCTGACCCTGGCACACTGCGACGATGCTGTCGCTGTTGCTCGCCGAGGTTATTCTGCTGGCGGTGGTTGCCGCCGGCTGGGCGGCCGGACGGTGGTTGCTGAACCGATACCGCCGCAAATCGCGTCCCGGACCGCACGGCGACGACGAGTCCGAGGCTGGTTCGGAGCGATTGACTGACACCATTGGTTTTGTGGGTGGGGCCTATGGCATCCTGCTCGGTCTGCTGCTGGTGTTCGCGGTCGGACACTTCGTCGACGCCCGGCAGGTGTCGAAGGACGAGGCCGCCACAGCTGCCGCGCTGTTCGCAGCTGTAGACCCATTCCCGGCGTCCGCGCGCGATACGCTGCGCCACGATCTGCTGTGCTACATGAATTCCGCGGCGACCGACGACTGGTCGGCGATGCGCGCCGGGGACCTGACCGGCTCCGAGAATACAGGCGCCTACGCGACCAGAGTGCAGAAGGAGATAGCAGCTCTGCCGCAAGACAAGGATGTGGAGGCGTCGAACCACTACTTCGTCACTGAGGAAATCCTCGATCTGGCCAAGGACCGCCAGTTGCGGCTGTTGCATTCGGTACCCGAGATACCAGCGGTGATCTGGGTGGTGCTCTTCGTGTCGGCGTTCCTGTTCATGGGCCTGACGGTGTTCCACCTCGGCCAGCGGCGGTGGCTGACGCGGATGGCGGTCGCGGCGACCACCCTGCTGCTGATGGCCATCATCGGCGCGCTGATCCAGCTCGACGCACCATACGTGGGCATCGGGACATCGTTGCGGCCGGTTGCTCTCAACGCCGCGATGGAGAGGCTGCGCGATGCAAATCCCACGCCGGCCTCGTTGTGGGCACCCTGCAAGCGGCTGGCAGCCGACGAGCCAGGGTAGGTTCGCGCGGATGTCGCAGGTGGTGAAATTCGACACGATGGCCCGGTGCAGAATCCCTGTGCACAGCGATTGTCAGAAGTGACGTTCAATGACATATTCTTGGGCCATGACACGACCCAGGCAGATTGACAGCAAGCTCAGCCCGGAGAACCGGGTGGTCGTCCCGACAGTCGTGCGCCGCGTTCTGGGAGTCGCGTCCGGGGACAGGGTCGTGTTCGTGATTGGTACCGATGGCGGGGTACGGCTGGTGACGCCGCGGCTAGTGGCAATGTCGCTGTGGGCCAACAATCACGGTGGTGATGCTGGAGACGCGGCAGCCGACATTCGTCAGCTGCGCACAACCGATCAGGCGGACGTAGCTGCGAAGTATGAGCGCATCGAGGCCGCGCAACAGTTGGATGAGCGCGGCGAGGAGGAGATTACCGCCGCGCTGCTAGCTGACCTCGGATTGCGCTAATGGAGGCACTTGCGCTGGACTCCTCGGTGGTGTTGACCTGGGTGCTACAAGAACGAGGGTGGCAGGCCGTCGACACGATTCTTTCATCCGGGAAGTTCCGACTGTTGATGCCTGGACCAGTGCTGACTGAAGTCATCTACCGAGCCCGCAGCAAGGGCAACGCGAGCAGTCCAGAACACCTGGCCACATCGCTGGAGACGCAGGGGCTTGAGGTGGAGGTCGCCCAGAGACAGGACTTGATCGTCGCAGCCAGCCTGTATGAGATGTCTCAGCGGAATCCACGACGGATGGCAGTCGGAAACAAGGCGGAGACGCTGTCGTTGGCCGACTCGCTCGTGCTGGCCATCAGCCAACGGCTCGGCTGCCGCGCCGTTTCCCGTGATTCCTACTGGAAGTGGCTGAGCGAAGAAGGCCTCATCAACGTGACCATCGTTGAGTTCTGAGGCTTCGCCCACTGTTCGCCGGCACTCCGACATCAGTCAATCGAGTTTCGCTCCGCGGCAACGCGCCCTCCGACGCAGTCGCGACTAGGCCCAGATGTCGATGACGTAACTTCCACTGGACTTCTGCTGGTCCAACCATTGCCGAGCGGCGTCAGGGTCGACGCCGGCGGCTTGGCGAAGCTGCAGCAGCGTGTTCTCGATGTCTGTGTAGAAGGTGTCCGAGTCACCGCAAACGAGGACCTTGGCGCCGCTGTCCAGCAGCGGATTCAGTGTGTCGCCGTGCTCGACCATCACATCCTCGACATGCCGACGCGGCTGGCCCGGTTCGTGGGAATACGCGGGGTAGTACGCAAGCCACCCCTGCTCGACCCAGGCGGCAACTTCCTCGCCATAGATGTGATCGTGATCGCTGCGTCGACACCCTCGGATGAGTACTACCGGGGGCACCGGGTCGCCCGCCGAATGGCGAGCAGCGAGGTGCTGCAGAAAGCTGCGGAATGGTGCGATCCCGGTTCCTGCGCAGATCATCACCACCGGCGTGGCGGCATCGTCAGGCAGGCCAAACCCGGGGCCGGGACGCTTCACCTTCACGAATAGCTCATCGTCCTCGCGCAGCGAGGCGAGGTAGCTCGAACACGTCCCGTGGAAGTTGCCCTGGCCGGAAAGCGCTGGACCCTGCAATACGCCGACTGTCAAGCTCGCCTGCCTGCCCTCACCGGTCGGAGCGCTGGACACAGAGTACGTCCGCGGCTTGATCGCAGGGAAGGCGTGATCCAACTGGGCCACGGGTAGCGTCTCGGTTGGGGGGAATGTTTCAGCCAGATCGAGCAGCGATACCCGCCTGTCAAGGATCTCAGCCTGATACGCATTCGAATCGTCTGCCAGATTGAGCAACCGCTCTCGGTGGCCGTCGCCGTCGACATACTGGGCGAGAAGTTGTATCCCGTCGCGACCAGCCGGAGCTGAGAGTTGGTAGTGGCGCTGCAGCAGCGAGTAGGCGTCTCCCAAGTCCGATCCTGCACCGTCGTGATGCGTCGGGTTGTGCACTCGGATCAGCGTCCCCGATTCGATCCCGAACAGGGCGGCGGCCGCACGGACGTCACCGGCGCGGTTCTGGGGCAGCACTAGGAGGTGGTCGCCTGGTTGATAGCTACTGCCTGCGGGCAGGGCCAGCTCAAGGTGCACTGTGGAGTGCTCGGAGCTATCCGCGCCCCAGTGGCGCTGCAGTTCCGCGCTACTGACCACGACCGCGCTGCCAAGATCGAGATCGTGGGCGAGCTGATCCGGATCGGCGCCGCCGACCAGGGTTGCACCGGCGTCGGTCCGCTCGCCGCCATCGGGGGCCAACAGGGTCCACAGACCGGTGAGCCATCGGTTGAAGGCCGCCTCGAAATCCGCGGACGTATCGCCTAGTCCCCGGTCCAGCAGTCGATTGCCGCCAGCAGCGGCCAACTGAGCATCAAGCGCGGTCGGGACGGCCTGATAGGTGTCGGTCCAGTTGTGGTCACCGCAGCCGAACACGGCGAAGTCCTTACCCTGCAAAGACCCGCTAGGTTGGGCCGCTAGCCAGGTCATGAAGGCGGCCCCGGTCGTTGCGGGTTGGCCGTTGTAGGAGGCCGCGATGATGATGTTGGGGTGGTCACCGTCCAGGGCGTCGACTGCATCGGAGAGGGGGGCAACTCGGGCGTCGAAGCCGTGGTCGCGGCCGGCGGCGGCGACCCGACGGGCCAGGGCCATCGCCGTGCCGCCATCGGAGGCGTGCCAGACCGAGACCGTCGCGCCTGGGGCAAGCTCGGAACCAGCGAGGTCGGCGCCTGCCAAGTCGGCGCCTGCCAAGTCGGCGCCTGCCAAGTCGGCGTCTGCCTGTGCGGGCGTGTCGGGGGCAGGGGTGCTGGTCGGTCCGGCCATCGCTGGTACGGGTTGCGACAGGGGAGTCTCAGCCGCTCCTCGACGCAGGTCTGTTCGCGGGGTGAACCGGAGCGTGTACGGCTTCGGCTGCAATGTCAGCGTGAGGCCGAATTCCAGCTCGCTACTGGGAGGGGTGAGGTCGAACCGGTGCACCATCGTCGCGAGTGCCAGCTGCACCTCGGTCATCGCCAGTAGCCGACCGATGCACGCCCGAGGGCCGGAGCCAAACGGTTTGAAGGCGCCTGCCGGCAGGGCAGCCTCCATCTCCGGAGTCCAACGATCTGCATTGAAGGTGTCCGGGTCCGGCCACACCGCGGGGTCGCGATGGACCTGTGCCATGAACACCACGACAGAGGTGTCCGGTGTGAGTTCGTACTGGCCACCGACAACCGTTGGCTTCCTGGCGCTGCGGGCAAACCCGACCGCCGACGGATACATCCGAAGGGTTTCGTTGACCACCCCAGCCAGCACCGTCAGCTTCGGTAGATCCTCGATCGTCGGCAGCCGGCGCGCATCCGCACCCAGCACCTCATCGAGTTGGTTCCGCACTCGGGTCAACAGTTGCGGATCAGCAGCCAGCACGTGCAGCGCCACCGAGAGCATGTTGTGCGGACCCTCTTGACCGGCGCCCAGCAGGGTCAGGAGTTGGTAGCGGATGTTGATATCGGACAGGTATTCACCGGTCTCCGGATCGGGAGTGGTCAGCATGTGACCGAGCAGGTCGTCGCCCTCGTTGCCTGGTCCGAGGGCACGTCGGGCGGCGACGATCTGGTCAGCGAACGCGTGCATCGCCGCAATATCGCGATTGATGTCACGGTTCCCGGCGAGATCAAACTTCATGATCGCCGGCGGCAACAGCCGCCGCAGCACCAACTCGTGCACGACCCGTTTGGCGGTCTGGATCATCTCGGAGGGCCCATCCGAGTAGAAGGAGCCCATGTTCTGCGAGAACGCATAGCGAGCCATGATCTCGAAGAACAGGCCCGCGGCCATCGCAGGAATCTCGACGTCCTTGCCGTTGTCGACGCTTTCCAGCCGCGAGCTGAGTTCCTCACAGCAGTCCGTGATGGCGTCGACGTGCCGGTTCACCGACGACGGGGAGAAGGCCTCGGCCAGGATGCGATGGCCGCGCCCCCAGGCGGGTTCATCGGTGAAGGCACTCTGCAGACCGTCGCCGAGAAATCCCCGCAGGGTGGCCGTCTGGTTCGACTGCGGATGTTTCTCGGTGCGCCCCAGCGCGGCAATCCTCGACTGTTCAAATCGAGTCTCATCACATACTTCGGCGGCAAGGTCCGCCGTCAGAACGAAGACGTTTGTCTCGTTGTAGCGCGTGATCGGGCTGTTCCGCGCCGCGAGGTCGAGCGCAAATCTGTAGAGATCCCCTTTCATGGCTCGGCGACCCGCAGCCAGCGAGAAACCTTCAATATCGGGAATCGGTGTCAAGTCCGGCACGGTCGGCTCCACGGCAGGTAGGGGGCAGATGGACGACTCCAGGCCTTGTGAAGCGGCAACCCGACCGCGATGTGTACGATCGGTCCACCGTATAGGTTCCGATGCGACATGCCTTGCCGATGACGGATCCATCGCCGGATGGGCCAGGAACCGAGGTCGAGAGTTATGGCTACTTCCCCCGCACCTTCGTCCGCGACCTCCACCGCACAACTCCGCCGAGTGAAATTCAGCGTGGCAATCAGTGCTTTCGGTAGCGCTCTCGCCATGTTCGGTATCGCCTGGTTGTCCTATCTGGTGTCCGGCTCGATCCTGGTGTCCGTCCTTGTCCTCTCAGCGGGGGCAGTGCCCTCTCTGCTGCTGATGAAGACCAGCGCGCAGTTGCCCCTCCGGCACGATCCGCGTCGGCTCTGCGCAATCCTGTTGGCCATCAAGGTCGGCGTCTTTGTGCTGCTCGCGGGCCTGCTCTGGCTGGGCTACGTCTCAATCTGGTTGCTGCTTGTCGGTGCACTGCTGTTCGGCGTGCTGATCGCTCTTTTCACGCCCGCGTACAACCTGATCCTGCGTTCCGTGGCACCGCCGGGTGAGCTGGACAAGCTGGATGCCACGTTGGCGAGTTGGACAGCCGGGGCGACCATCGTCGGTCTGATCTGTGGTGGCCTGATGATGGATTCCCTCGGTGCTCCTGCGGTGTTCCTGGTCAACGCACTGAGCTACCTGCCGATGATCTTCGTGTTCCTCGGGCTGCCGGCGTCGGATCCGCGCACACCAACCGACCGGGCGTCCGAAATGAACCTCCGCGCGACCATCTCCCAGATCTCGGGGACTTCGCTGCTGCGGCGGGTGATCCTGTTCACCCTGGTGTTCCAGCTACTGGCCTGGCCACTGACCCGGGTGTTCCAACATGTTGCCAAACTCGTGCTGGACAGCCCGATGACGTTCTCGCTACTGCTGGTCGCCTTTCAGCTTGGCGCGCTGCTGGTGGCGCCGGTGCTGAACATGAGCAAAGAGCGGGCAACCTATTCATCGATCGTGCGTCGCGCCTCGTTGGTGCTGGTGCTCGCGCTCACGTTCGTCGGCATCGCCGGCGTCCTGCCGTCCGGGGTGCTGCAGTTGGCCGCGATCATGTTGATCCTGGTGCCGTTCGGACTTGCCGTGAATCTTGCCGCGGCCCTGCTGCAGGCCTGTATGCAGGTGGGTTCCCCGGACACCAGGGAGCCTGCGATTCTGGCCATCTACGCCGGTGCGATAGCCATCGTCGGCTTCATCGGCACCCTTGCGTTCAGCGCGCTCGTCACCGTCGTGTCGATCTGGGTGATCCTGGCCGTCGAGGGTGTGCTGCTGGGTGGGCTGATGTTCTTCGCCTATCGAAATGGATGGTTCGCCGATCTCGATGCGGCCGAAACCGACCGCGGCGAGACCACGGCGACGGAGCGCGTTCTTCGCCATCACAACGGTCGTCAACGGTTCGGATTCGGCAGCTTCGGGCATAGTCTCGAGCCGTTGGCGATGGGCCATCATCGAGTGCAGGACGAGTCGCACCGCCGTGATCGCAGTGCCGTCGCTGGTGACACGGACTCAACCGGCCAATAGCCGGTAACGGGGGTACCGCCTGCGCAGGCACGCTGCAATAGCCTGAGCACGCTGCAATAGCCTGAGGGTGTGGCGAAGAGGCTGCTGGTGCTCGTCTGCGCCGTACTGCTGATGGAGTCCTTCTTTTCGGCGGTGCTGACGCCGCTGGTGCCCGCCTACCGAAACGAACTCGGGTTGACCGACGGCGCGACCGGGATCCTCGTGGCCGCCTATGCCGCCGGGTCGCTTTTGCTGGCGCTACCCGCGGGCTGGTTCGCATCGCGATTCAATCCCCGCAAGGCTGTCATCGTCGGGTTGCTCGGCGTCGGAGTGTCGAGTGTCCTGTTCGGTTTCGCCGGCCAGCTCACGGTGCTTGAGGTCAGCCGCTTCCTGCTGGGTGCGTTCGGCACGCTGCTCTGGGCGGGCGGTCTCAGTTGGGCGATCTCGTCGACTCCGGTGGCCAAACGCGGTCAGGTGATGGGAACCCTGCTGGCCGCCGCGGTCGCGGGTGAGTTGGTCGGCCCACCGGTGGGCGCGCTTGCCGATGAAGTTGGTACAGAGTGGGTGTTTGGCGGCACGTTGGTGTTGGCGCTGTTGCTCATTGCGGTGGCCCGAACGGTGCCGGCAGCGGCGGAGGCAGACGGGCAGACAGCCAGGGAGGCCGCCAGGGCTGTCACAGCGTCCGGGGTCCGGGCCTGGCTGCTGGCAATGATCGCTGTGATCGGCCCTTCGATCGCGCTCGGCTCGATCCTGCTGCTCGCGCCGCTCCGGTTCGATGATCTGGGGCTGTCGGCCTGGCTACTGGCCGGAATGTTTCTGGCGATGTCCGTGGTCGAGATGATCGTGGGACCGATCGTCGGGCGGGTCAGTGATCGCCGCGGACGGCGCAAGCCGTATCTCATCGGCCTCGCCATCATGGCCTCGTGTCTGGTCCCGGTGGCCTTTGCGACCTCGCCCTGGGTACTGGCCGCGTTGCTCGCGGTGTACTCAGCTGGCTCCGGCTTCGCCTTCACCACGTCCATGACAATGGTCACGGATCTGGCCACCCGCGCCGGCCTGAACCAGGGCTACTCGTCGGCTGCGTCAGCGATCGGTTGGGCCGGTGGTGTGATCATCGGCGCGATCTTCGGAGGTCTGCTGGTGGGTGCGGTGGGCTATCTGGGTGGCGTGCTGGCGGTGGTCGCGATGATCGTCACCATCGGCGTCGTGACGTTCAGACGCGCAGAACGTGGGGTTGGGCGGATATCTGATGAGCGAGCACTTACCCCATGATTCCCCGCGGAGTGGGCGTCAAAGTGCAAGGATCTTGGTGAGGGCAGGACGCACGATGAGGCGCAAGAGGCGCGAGTGCGCATGGTGAACGATTGGCTGGTAGCGAAGGGAAAGGTACGAACATGTCGGTACCTGAAGTGCAGCGTCCATCGGCGCAAGGCCCCGCCACCAACGGAATGGCGATCGCTTCGTTGGTGTTGTCGCTGGTCTGGTTGTGTGGCCTGGGGTCGATCGTGGCGATCATCCTCGGCTTCAAGGCAAACTCCGAGATCAAGCGTGCCGGTGGCACGCAGTCCGGGCAGGGCCTGGCCATCGCCGGGATTGTGCTGGGGCTCCTGGGCGTGCTCGCCGGCCTGGTGGTGTTGTTGGCCATCCTGATTCCGGTGTTGCTGAACAACGGCCAGTAACTTCCTCCCGCGGTTGGACCTCCGGGGCAACCGCGGCTATCACGAGCGCCAACAGCGGGGCTGCGGCCACTACAGTGGCGCGATGCCGGCCGACACAATGACTGCCCTGCTGCTCGACGCGCCGGGCGCGCCACAGACGCTTCGGATGGGACGCCTTGCGCGGCCCGACCCGGTCGCCGGTCAGGTGCGGATCGCGGTCCACGCATGTGGGCTGAACCCGGTCGACAACGTCCTGATTCGCACGGGGGTCGCGCGTTGGCAGTGGCCGCACGTGCCCGGCTTGGATGTGGTGGGAACCGTGGACGCCGTGGGTGAGGGGGTTTCGACCTCGTGGGTCGGTGTCCGCGTCGCGGTCCACCACGATTTGCGCCGCCCCGGTGGACTCGCCGCAGAGGTCTGCGTTGACGCCAAGATGATCGCCGCCGTGCCGGCGAACCTGACGGCCGCTCAAGCGGCGACGGTTCCCTGCCCGGGTCTGACCGCAGTGCAGCTGGTCACCCGCTCCGCGATAGGCGCCGGGAGCCGGGTTCTGATCACTGGCGCCGGCGGCGCGGTCGGGACCTTCGTCTGCCAACTCGCAGTCGCGGCCGGGGCCCAAGTGGACGCTGTGGCGTCGCCAGCCGACCTCGGGCGGCTGGCGCGGTTGGGGGTCCATCAGGCCATCGACTACCACGCGGCCGACACGGCCCAGACGCTGCGGCGCTGGGCCGGGTCAGGCTACGACGTGGTCGCCGAGCTGGTCAGTTCCGGCGCGGATACCGCTCCGTTGCTGAGCTATGGCGGAACACTCATCACGACCGTCGGGCGACCGGACCTGTCCAACGTGCCACCGTTCACGCTGAGTCCGACTGCGATCGAGGTCGCACTCGGAGCGGTGTACGAGTTCGGGACCGACCAGCAGCGCGAGGACCTCGGCGGCCAGTTGGGGGCGCTTCTCCGCGAACTGGAAGTCGGTGGGATCGAATGCCCGCCATTCGTGGAGGTACCGCTGGCCGATCTCCCCAACCGCTGGCAGGCGAAGTCCGAGGGCGCGCAGCTGCCTAAGCTTGTGGCCATTATCTGACGGCTGTCGCTGTGCCGACGGCCACCCGTTTGCCCGTCCATCGGGCCAGCAGAGCCTCGAGTGGTCCCTGGCTGAAGTGGCTGAGCCAGGCGTGTGCGAGGAGGGTGAGGAGGAGCCACGTCACCAGCCCGGACAGGGTCACAGCGAAGGCGCCCCACTCGCCGAAGAATCCCAGTCCGTACCCGCAGAAGAGCAATGAGAGCAGCACGGACTCACCGACGTAGACGGTCAGCGAGGCCCGTCCAGGGATCGCGGCAAACGAGACCAGACCCGTTCGGGCTGCCAACCCCCAGCCCAGCAGACCGAGGTATCCGGCAGCGAGAATAGGAGCGGTTGCGAACACGATGACGGTGCCGAGCGCTGCGACGGTGCTGGGTGGGGTCGACGAGCCCAGACCTGACATTGCCATCGCGGCGCCCACGAGTTGTAGCGGTAGGCCGACGGCAAAGCCGGTCCACGCCATTCGCCGCCAGCGGGCGCGCCGCTGCTGCGGGTCGGCGAGTAGTCGGTGTCGTGCCGCGAGTAGCCCCAGGCAGAAGGCTCCAAAGGCCAGGGCGCCTTGCTGCACGAATAGGGCGGCCAGCGAGATTGGCAAGGCCCGCAGGCGCGCCAGCCCGGCGTCAAGGAAGCTACCGCTGGAGAGAGCCGTGTCCAGGGCGCCGAGGGTGGGATCGGTGGGCGCGGTGAGGGCGTTGGGGTCAAGTTCGGCCATCGGCCCGAGCATGATGAACGGCAGGGCCACTCCAATCGCCAACGCGAGGGCAGCCCAGTGGCGGAGGACACGATCGCTGCGGCGTGACAGCGCAAGGAGGCCGACGCCGAGCACCGCGTAGGTGATCAGAATGTCGCCGATGTAGAAGAACACCGCGTGGATGAGGCCGATCACGCCCAGGCCAACCAGTCGGCGGGCGAACCGCTGCCGGTTCCCAGCGCTGCCGTCGCGCAAGATGAACGCGGCGCTATAGCCGAACAGGAAGGAGAACAGCAGGTAGAACTTGCCCTGGGCCAATGCGATGACGAGGAATGCGCTCGCCTGGTCTGCGATCCCGGTGAGGGAGGCGGCAGTGAAGCCGTCCACGGAGATCCCCAGCGGTGGTCCATTGACGACGACGATTCCGAGCAGGGCGACGCCCCGAAGTCGGTCCGGGAAGACCTGGCGGCCAGTTGTGGTGGCCATGTTTGGACGCTATCAGGGGGCGGCGAACACTACGTTGGAACCGTGGCCAATTCACACTCGAGCCCCGCCGATCCGGCCGGG